>JBDGPU010000009.1:0-55957 GCA_042219525.1 Halopenitus sp. | reverse complement strand
TACTGTTGGCTGCGTGCCCGGAGCCGGGTACTGTTGGCTGCGTGCCCGGAGCCGGGTACTGTTGGCTGCGTGCCCGGAGCCGGATGCCGTGGGCCCGGCGGGAGGTCGCCAGGACTTGCGCCGAATCCCTGACGCGAAGGGCACCACATATATCAGCCGTGGGCGTCCTTAGTGTCGGATATGTCACGTTCCGCCCCGTCCGACGATGGGCCAGTTCGGCGACTCCGCGTCGACCTCGACGTGAAACCGGAGTCCGAGTTCGCCTGTCCCATCACGGACGTCGATACCGACGTCGACGGCGTCCGAATCAACGCGGTCGGGGACGAGTGCAACGTCGACATCCAGCCGAGCGAGGTCGAGGCACCGATGATCCGCGCCGAAGGGGAGGTTAGCGAGGACTGCCTCTGTTACGTGTTCAAGCAGTTCGACTGCGTACCCCACGTCCGGGCGGTCGAAGACGGGACGATGCGGGTCTCGACGTACGTCGACGACCGGACGGCCGTGCGCGGACTCGTCGAGCGCCTGCGCGACGTCGTCGCCACCGTGACGCTGGTCCGGCTAACCATCGTCGACGGCCCCAGCGCGACGGAGCAGGCCACCTTCGACCTCTCCGCGCTCACGCCGAAACAGCGCGAAGCGCTGGAACTGGCCGTCGTCCGCGGCTACTTCGACGACGACGTTGATACGTCGCTGGGAGACCTCGCCGACGAGCTGGAGATCAGCAAATCCGCGCTCTCCCAGCGGATCCGAACCGCGCAGTCGAAGATCGTGACGGAGCTGTTCGACGCGCCGAACGTATAGGCCGGCATCACGGGCGGTCTGCCCCCCGTCGTCAGGCGTCGACCCGCGGCGCGTCCCACGGCAACTCGCCGTCGTATCCCTCCGGGACGTGCGGGCACAGGGGGTCCGCTTCGAGCGGATCGCCGGTCGTCGCGTACGCCCGCGAGCGACTCCCGCCGCAGACCTCCCGGTACGAGCAGGCGCCACACTTCCCCTTCAGGTTCTCGCGGTCACGAAGTCGGGTGAACAGTTCCGAGTCCCGATAGAGCTCCGGAAGCGGGGTCTTGCGGACGTTGCCAGCGGCCTTCGGGAGGAATCCCGACGGATACACATCGCCGGTGTGGCTGACGAAGGCGAAGCCGTCGCCCGCGACGATACCCATCCGGCCGCCCGCGCGGGGCGCGCCGTCACCCTCCTGCATCGCGACGCGGCGGTAGTGAGGTGCTTCCGTCGTTTTGACGCCGAAGGGTGCGGAGTCGGACACCTCGTTGAGCCAGGTCATCACCTCGTCGGCCGTCTCGGGGGCGATGGGGTCGAGCCGCGCACCCCGCCCGACGGGGACGAGGAAGAAGACGCTCCACATGACGACGCCGAGTTCCGCGATCAACTCGCGGATCTTCGGGAGTTCGTCAAGCGTCTCGGCGCACACGGTGGTGTTGACCTGGAGGGGGACCCCGAGTTCACGGGCGTGCTCCGCGGCCGCGATCGTTTCGGTGAAGCTCCCCTCCTCGCCCCGGAAGGCGTCGTGGGTTTCAGGCGTCGCGCCGTCGAGGCTGAGCGCCATCCGACGGAGACCGGCCTCGCTGAGGTCGGCGATGACGTCGCGCGTCAGCGACGTCGTCCCGCTGGGCGTCAGGGTCACGTTGAGCCCCGCGCCGGTTCCGTACTCGACCAGTTCGACGAGGTCCGGGCGCTTGACCGGGTCGCCGCCAGAGAGCACCACGAGCTGGTTCTCGCCGAACCGCCGGGCCTGATCGAGGAGTTGCTTGCCCTCCCGCGTCGTTAGCTCGTCGGGGTGCCGCGCCGGCTTCGCGTCCGCCCGACAGTGGTCACAGGCGAGGTCGCAGGCCTGCGTCAGCTCCCAGATGAGCACGAACGGCCGGTCGTCGGTGTCGACGGTGGGCTGCATGCTGGCGTGGTCGGCGGTTGGCTCCCCCACGCCATCGGGGATTCGCCGAACGTGTTCGTGCCGGATTCTACGGGTGCTGGAACGCAACGGTCCCTTTAGCGGCTTCGCGAGGAACCCCGAGTATGGTCGAACGTCCTACACGCACGCCGAACGGAGACGCACCGCGCGGCGACGACCTCGCCGAATGGGAGGTGTTCGTCCGGTCCGACCGTGACGACCGGCTCCGGCACGTCGGCAGCGTCAGTGCCGCGACGCCGGAAGCGGCCCACGAGCACGCTGCCCGGCTCTTCTCGTGGTACGCATCCGACGTCTGGATCTGTCCGGCCGCGGCCGTTCACCGCTTTTCAGCACACGAGCTCGACGAATCCGATGCACGGGAAGACGAGCCCCCGAACCCGGAGAACGCCTCCCTCGCGGACGACGAGTACCCGACGACGGACGAGGGAACCGACGTACCGGCCGGCGACGCCGACGCCGACGCCGACGTCGAACCGCGCGTGCGGGAGCTGTAATCGCCGACTCACCACCAATGATCTCGATCAGCAAACTCCTCTGTGACCTCGACGCCGAGGGCGACGGTCTCCGATACGACGCGGCGGACGAATCGGCGAAACCCCAGATCCGCGAACGGAAGCAGCAACGCCCCGTGGTCGTCTGGAACGTGACCAAGCGGTGTAACCTCCACTGCGAGCACTGCTACGCGGCCGCGCAGTCGGAACCGGCCCCCGGCGAGCTGTCGACGGCCGAGGCGAGGGGTCTCATCGACGACCTCGCGGACTATGGAATCCCCGTCCTCCTGTTCTCGGGCGGCGAACCGACGATGCGGGAGGACCTCCCGGAACTGGTCGCGTACGCGCTCGACAAGGGGATCCGCCCCGTCCTCTCCACGAACGGCACGCTGCTGACCGCCGAGAAGGTCGAGGCGCTCCGGGCCGCCGGGCTCCAGTACGTCGGTGTCTCCGTCGACGGCCGTCGCGAGCGCAACGACGCCTTCCGGGGCCGCGAGGGCGCGTTCGACGCCGCCGTCGAGGGGATCGAAACCTGCCTCGACGCGGGGATCAAGACCGGCCTCCGCTACACCATCACCGAGCGCACGGCCCCGGACATGGAGGGCATCGTCGACCTCCTCACCGACGTCGGCGTCGACCGCTTCTGCTTCTATCACCTCGATTACGGCGGTCGCGGTGCCGACATCGCTGACGCCGACCTCGACCCCGACGAGAAGCGCGCCGCTATCCGCCGACTCTGTGACCTCACGCGCGAGTACCACGCGGCCGGCGAGGAGATCGAGACGCTGCTCGTCGGCAACTACGTCGACGGCGCCTTCCTCGTGGAGTACGCCCGCGAGGAGTTCGGCGAGGCCCACGCCCGCCGGATCCACGAGTACCTCCAGCGCAACGGCGGCGACCCGGCCGGCGAGCGCGTCGCCGACGTCGACTACCAGGGGAACGTCCACCCGACGCAGTTCTGGCAGGGGTACAGCCTCGGCAACGTCCGCGACCGCCCGTTCAGCGAGATCTGGGAAGACGAGACGAACCCACTCCTGAACTTCCTCCGTGACCGGGAGGGCCGGCTGACGGGCAAGTGCGCCGACTGCGCGTACCGGTCCGTCTGTCGCGGCGGCTCCCGCCTCCGCGCGCTGGCCGCCAGCGACAGCCTGACCGCGCCCGACCCGCAGTGTTACCTCACGCCGGAGGAGCGCGGCGCCGAAGTGCCACCCGGATCAGCGGAGCCGCCGGAGTTCCCGGGATCGGCGGACTGAGTGCACGAACACGGGGTCGTCGGTAGCCCGAGCGGTCACCGACGTCGCTCCTGCTTCTCGGAGCGCGCCGAGTTGCGAGTCAGCGACTGGTGGGAGACGACCCACTACCTGAAGCGGTTATGCCGCTCCAGCGTCTAGTGCTCCCATGCAGCGGCCCAACCAGCCAATCAGCGCGTCCGGGCGCGAGGGGAAGGGGGTCCGGCACCGACCCTCGGGGGTGAAAGCGGTGTGACCGACGACGCCCTCCCGGTCGAACACCTCTCGCCGCTCGCGACGCGCGTCGACGAGGTGCTCGCGGACGTCCGCTACGAGATGGCGGCCGCCACTGACGCCGTCGACGACGCCGTGCCCGGCTACGGCGGCCTCTTCGAACCAGACACCACGCCAGCCGAACTGCGGCGCGCGCTCGACGGCCTCCTGGAGTCGGGACTCGCCCGCCCAGCAGTCCCCGAACCGACCAGCGACGGCTTCGTTCTCTACGTCGACGGTAGTTCCCGCGGCAACCCCGGTCCCGCCGGCGCGGGCGCCGTCATCAAGGACGCTGCGGAGAACGAGCTCGCCCGTCTCGGTCGCCCCGTCGGCTCTCGGGCTGGGAACAACACCGCGGAGTACGTCGCCCTCCAGCTCGGGCTCGCCGAGCTGCTGGCTCGCTATGACCCCCAGCAGCTGGAGGTCCGCATCGACTCGATGACGGTCATCCGTGACGTCTGGGGCGGCGAGGACCCGACGGAGTCGGGCGTCGAGACGTATAGCGAGGCCATCACGGCGGCACTGGAGGACGTTCCGACCCACCACTACACACATCTGGCCGACAGCGACCCGAACCCCGCGGACGCGCTGGCGACGGTCGGGGCCGACATCGCGGCGCTTGGCCCCGGATAGAAACGGGACGCGCTCGTAACCGAGCGGCTACGCGCTGCCGTCGACCCGGACCAGCCTGTCCACGTTGCAGCGAAGCTCCAGCCCGTCGTCCGTCGCCGCGAACACGACCGGCTCCCGGATCCCGTTCTCGCGGACTCGGTAGAACCGGTAGTCGTCGTGCGCGACCGACTCGGGAAACGCCGGAAACTCCCAGTCGGGGCCGTCTTCGTAGGAGATGACGACGTGTGTCGGGGGGTCCGCAACCGTCACGCGCACCGTTTCCCCACCCCTGTACCCCTCGTACGTCCCCGAAACCCGTTCGAGTTTGTTCCGCAGTGCCAGCGTCGGGACGACCTCCCGGGGTGATTCGCCGGCAGCGATGGCCAGCACACCCTGACCGATCGTCCCGATCGACGCCGACGAGGTATTCACGGCGAGTGCAACGCCGAGATCGATCCCGGGTAACAGCCCCAGGTACGCCCGGGAAATCCCCGGAGCAGTCCCAGTATGGCCGACGAGTCGCTCGCCCGCGAGCTACTGAATCCGCAGCCCGTAGCCGTAGCCGATGGCCCGTCCGTCGATGGTCTCGAACGTGGGCGACTGATACGCTTCCATCCCGGCGATGGACTCCGGGGAGAGTAGCTCCGTCTCGTCGAGGGAGCCGTCGCTCAGGAGGCAGCGCCCGAACGTCGCCAGGTCACGAACGGAGCTCAGGATACCGCCGCCCGAGTGCGGGGTGCGAATCTCGGCGTTCAGGTCGTGCGAGTTGGCGACCGGCTCGCCGTCCTCGATGACGTACCCCATCGCCGTGTCCTCGCCCAGCGTCGAGAGCTCGCCGTAGCCGACCTGTGAGCGGTCCATCCCAAGCGGGGCGAATATCTCCGCCTCGACGTACTCGGCGAAATCGGTGTCTGTGACGGCCTCGACGATCTCCCCGAGGATCTGGTACCCACGGTTACTGTACATGTAGGTCTCGTGGTCGGGCAGTCGACGGTCGGCGGCGCCATTGGCGTGACGGCGGTCGTCAGCTCGCGTCAGTATCGGGCTCGTCGGCGGCGCGTCGGCGAACAGAAGCTCCCGCGACCCGGCGTAATCCGTCGGCATGCCCGAGGAGTGCGAGAGCAGCTCCGCCACGGTGATCGGATCGCCGGGGACGTCTGTCCAGAAGTTGACGTACTCGCGGATCTCGTCGTCGAGAGAGAGCACGTCGCGCTCGACCTGCTGTAACACTGCCACGGCGGTGAACACCTTGGTGACCGAGGCGATGCTGTACCGGGTGTCGGCCGTCGCCGGGGACTGCGATTCGATCTCCCGCGCTCCCATTCCGATCGCGTGAAAAACGTCATCCCGGTCGAACAGTGCGACGCTCAGGCCCGGAATGTCCTGCGCTACCCGCTTCCTGTCGAGGAATTCCTCGATGTCCCCGATGGAGTCGTGTGGCGTCGGGTCGGGTTCACGTGACATGCCACGAAATGTCCAGCAATTGGCAAAGAAGTGTCGACGGACCGGGCGACCTACTCCCCTTCCCACTCCGGCTCGCGGTCCTCGAAGAACGCGTCGATGCCCTCGTTTTTGTCCTCGCTGGCGAACAGCTGGAAGAACAGGTTCGCCTCGTAGTCGAGCCCCTCGTCGAGGCCCATCCGGCTACTCGCCTTGACCGCTTCCTTGCCCAGATCCAACGCGAGCGGGCTGTGGTCGGCGATGTTCGTCGCCAGCTCGTCGACGCGGTCCTCGAACTCGCCGTCCTCGCAGACGAACTCCACGAGTCCGATGTCGGCCGCCTCCTCGGCGTCGACGAGCTCGCCGGAAAGGATCAGCCGCATCGCCTGGCCCTCGCCGACGAGTCGCGGGAGCCGCTGGGTGCCGCCGCCGCCCGGAATGAGTCCGAGTCCGATCTCGGGCTGGCCGAGTTTCGCCTGCTCGTGTGCGACCCGGACGTCGCAGGCGAGCGCCAGCTCGCAGCCGCCGCCGAGCGCGTGGCCGTTGACCGCGGCGATGACCGGTTGCGGGAGCCCGGCGACGGCCTCGTAGACGCGCGGGCGACGGCTCGCCTCGCGCTGCTCGAAGGTGTCGCGCTCGCGGAGTTCCTCGACGTCCGCGCCCGCGACGAACGCGTTGGCCTCGCGCGCGCCGGTGAGCACGACGACGCGCGCGTCACTGTCCTCGATCCGCCCGCAGACGCGCTTGAGCTCCGACCGGACCTGCGCGTCGAGCGCGTTGCGCGCGTCCGGGCGGTCGATCGTGACCGTGACGACGTGCGCGGCGTCGTCGGCGTCGACCCGAACCGTCTCGCAGTCGTCGGCGTGGAGGTCCGCGGTGTCGCCGCCGTCGTCGCCATCACCCCTGCTGCTCATTCTGCCACCTCCCCGGCCGGGCGAACGGCCTCGCCGTCCTCCCAGACGTAGAAGCCCTCACCGGTCTTCTTGCCGAGCTTGCCGGCGCGGACCTTCCGCTTGAGCACCTGGGGCGGCCGGAAGCGCTCGCCGAGTTCCTCGCGAAGGTACTCCAGGATGTCGAGCCGAACGTCGAGCCCGACGATGTCCGTCAGTTCGAGCGGGCCGACCGGGTGGCTGTAGCCGAGTTCCATCGCCTCGTCGACGTCGTCGACGCTCGCGACGCCCTCTTCGACCATCCGCATCGCCTCACAGCCGAGCGCGACGCCGAGTCGCGAGGAGGCGAAGCCCGGCGTGTCCGCGACTTCGACGGCCGTCTTCTCGATGCTCGCGACGAACTCGTGAGCGAAGTCGACGGTCGCGTCGTCGGTCTGTTCCGCGACGACGACCTCGACGAGGTCCATGACGTGAACGGGGTTGAAGAAGTGGAGCCCGATGGCTCGGTCCGGCGAGTCGAGGGCGCTGGCGATCTCCGTCACCGAGATCGAAGACGTGTTCGTCGCGACGACGACGTCGTCGCTCGCGTGGGTCTCCACCTCGGCGAACGTCTCCTGCTTGAGGTCGACGTCCTCCGGCACGGCCTCGACGACGAGGTCGGCTCCCTCGACCGCCGGCGCGAGATCCGTGTACCCCTCGATCCGGTCGAAGGCCGCGTCGGCTTCCGCCGGCGTCAGCTTGTCGTGCTCGACGCCGCCGTCCAGCGTCGACCGGATCGCCGCGACCCCCTCGTCGACGTACTCCTGTTCGACGTCCCGTAACCGTACCTCGTGGCCAGCCGTCGCCGACGCGTGGGCGATCCCCTGGCCCATCGTGCCGGCGCCGAGTACACAGACGTCCATCGCTCGGACGATGGGAAGGGGGTACTGTAAATCCCGGCCTCGCGGCCATCGTCCGAACCGCCATCGCCGTCTCGGCTACTCCACCGGCACGAACTTCGCGCCGTATCGGGGCACGCCGTCCTGCGTGTAGATTCGGCGGATCACGGCCCGGACTGTGTCACCGATCTCGACCTCGGTCGGGTCGCAGTCGGTCACCTGCGCGGGTAGACGGACGGTTGCGTCCGCCCCGGCCTCGCCGCCGCCGGTGGACCCACGAGCCGGCAGGTCGACGACGACGACGCCGTAGCTCCCCTCCCGCTGCTGCAGTTCGGCGAACTCGGGTGGCGCGCCACCCTGCCCGATGACGGTCCGCGTCGCGACGGTCCCCTCCCGGGCGAGCCGGACGCGCTCCAGCGTCTTCCGCTCGTGGCAGGCGCCGCAGGCTCCTTCACCGGGGAACGAGAGCGCGCCGCAGTTCCGGCACCGGCCCGCCGTCCGCGCGTAGCGGCTCGGGAGCGTGCGCTGGTAGGTCGGCAGGGAGACGTTCGCGCCGCCGCCGGCGACGTCGCCTTCGCCGACGAACCCGCGCTTGCGGAGGTACGTCGCGTACTCGACCGTCTCGCCGCCGTCGACGGCGTCGGCTTCCGCGGAGTCGAGGGTGCCCGCGAAGCGCATCGCGACCGCGTTCGATCCGCCGCCGAACCAGCCGGCGACGACGTCGGCGGGCTCGTCGCTGTCGTCGCCGTCGCCGCTCCCGCTTTCCAGCGCGGCGACCAGTCCGACCGCGGTCCCCGCCGCACCGAGATCGCCGACGCTGTCCGCGACGGTTCCGGCCGCGACGGCCTCGGCGGTGAGCGCACCCTCGCCGGCAACGCGGTACGGAAGCGCCCCGTTCGGCTGGTACAGCGCCGCGGCCCGGACCCCGTCGGAGTCGGTCGCGACCTGCGCGACCGCGCTCCGGAGCTGGGCCTTGACCGTCGACCGCTCGTACTCCGTGACGCCGAGCGAGGTCACCCGCTCGCTGCCGGACTCGCGGTAGCGGATCCCGGGCGCCTCCGCGGTTGCGGCGCCGACCGCTTCACAGGTCACGGGCGCGTCGTCGCCGACGAGGAACGCCGCGGCGCCGGCGCCGAACGCGTGGTCCTCGTCCGCGGGGTCGCCTCTGGGCGCGTCGGCGACGACGGCGAGCGCGAGGCCGTCCGCGTCCAGAGCGGTCTGGAGCGCATCCGCGCCTGCCGCGGTCGACTGGCCGTGGTGCCACGAGCGCACGTCGTCCGGGAGGCCAAGGGCCGTCGCGATCCGGGGGGCGTACGCCTCCTCCGCCAGCGGCGGGGTCGTCGTCGCGACCGAGAGCGTCGCCACCTGGTCGGCGACGGCATCGATCGAGGCCGCAACGGAACCGGCGTTCGCGAGCGCGCGTCGCGCTGCGGCGATACCCAGCGTGACCGCGTCCTCGTCGGCGCTGGGGACGGCGACGGCATCGACGCCGGCGGCGTTGAACGTCCCCCAGGCGTCCGTGACCTCGTCGCTCGGGAGTCGATAGCGCGGGAGCGCGACGCCGGCCGCGCGAATACCGCGGGTCACGAGTCCACCTCCTCGGCGCGTTCGAAGATGTGAACTGTCACGCCGCCACCGGAGCCGCCGACGTTGTGCGTGAGGCCGCGAACCGGGTCGTCGGTCTGGACCGCGGCCTTCCCGCGGAGCTGTTTGAACGCCTCGACGACCTGGCCGGTCCCCGTCGCGCCGATCGGATGGCCCTTCGACTTCAGGCCGCCGGAGGTGTTGACCGGCAGCCGGCCGTCCGGGTCGGTTTCCCCGTTGCGGAGGAGTTCGCCGGCCTCGCCAGGTTCGCAGAAGCCGAGGTCCTCGTACGCGAGTAGCTCCGCGATGGCGAAGCAGTCGTGAACCTCGGCGAAGTCGAGGTCGTCCGGGCCGACGCCGGCCATCTCGTAGGCCTGCTCGGCCGCTTTCTGACTCGCCGGAATGGAGGTGAGGTCCGGGCGCTGGAACAGGCCGACCTGCCCGCTCGCGGCGCCGACGCCGGCCACGCGGATCGGGTCGTCGCTCAGTTCGCGGGCGACGTCCTCGCTGGCGACGAGGACCGCGCTGGCGCCGTCGCTCGTCGGACAGCAGTGGAAGAGGTTGAGCGGGTCGGCGACGGTGCCCGCGTCCATCGCGTCCTCCATTGAGCAGTCGAAGCCGAGATGGGCGTCCGGGTTCTCGGCGCCGTTGCCGTGGTTCTTCACCGCCACGCGGGAGAGGTCGTCCTTCGTCGTGTCGTACGCCTCCATGTGCGCGGCCGCCATCTGGGCGTAGACGCCCGCGAAGGTCGTCCCGGAGAGGCGCTCCCACTCGGTCTCGCCGCTGACGCCGAGCCAGTACTTCGTCCGGTCGGCGCTCGTGTCCGTCATCACCTCGTAGCCGCCGGCGAGCACGAGGTCGGCCATCCCGGACTCGACCGCCGCGACCGCGCTACGGAGGGCGTAGCCGCTGGCCGCGCAGGCGTTCTCCACGCGCGTCGTCGGGATGCCGTGGAGCCCGACGTGCTCGGTCACCGCCGGCGCACTCAGGCCGATCTGGCGGCCGCCGACGCCGAGCGTCCCGAGGTACGCTTCGTCGATCCGATCCGGATCCAGGTCGTCGTCGACGCTCGCGAGCGTGCGCTCGAAGGCGGTGTCGAACAGCGACCGATAGGTCTCGTCGGGGAAGGCGCCGAAGGGTGACTGCCCGGCCCCGACGACGTACGCATCAGTCATTGGGTGCGATTGTCGCGCACTCCCTCAAAAACGTATGCCCCGACGAACCCCCAGGGACCTCCGCGCCGATCAAATCCGCACCGACCGAACCCCTGGGACGCGCCAGGACCCGGGAAGAAGCGCCTCCGTCTCCGCGCGCTCGACGAGAAGGAGGCCGACGAGTCCGAAGATGATCACCGTGTAGGCGACCGCGGCGTACAGCGCGTCCAGCGAGGTCGCGTACTCGCCGGTCCGGAAGATGATCGCCTTTCGCACCATCGCGATGACGCCCGTGTAGATCACGAGTCTGACGATCTTGCGCGTCTCGCTTTCCTGCGTGTACGCGACGACCGTCTCGTACACCTCGACGATGATGAGCAGGAGCAGGCCGGTGTCGATGAAGCTGATCACGACGAGAGGGTCCGTAATCCGCCCGCTGCTGACAGCCTCGAGGATCTTGAGCATCAGATCGACGACGCCCACCGCGAACAGGAGTGCGAACAGCGCCGCGGCCGCCAACTCGACGGCGTGCACGAACTGGTCGATCCGCAGTGAGAGACGGCCCGAGAATTCTACTGCCCTGGCGGCCGCCTTCGGATCGTCCGATCCCTGCGCTTGATCGTCGTCCATCTCACGTAGTACCTTTGTCATGGTAAACGCCCACACGCTATTTCAAATCTCGGCCCGCTAATCTATTCTTGATTCAAATGTGGCTGATGATACGGTGAGTGTGCCACGATGATACCTCGTTGCCGACTCTCCCGACGACCACTTACGCTCGGCAGCGTGGATTGACGAAGCGGTCGTCGCCTACGACACTACCCAGCACAGCTTGAAAGCCCCAACCGCTGAGCGGTCGCGTTTATATATAAACTCGGGCATCGTCACGGGCGACACTACTCAGCACAGCTTGAAAGCCCCAGCCGCTGAGGCGGTCGCGCTGCTCGCTGCGCTCCTCATCCGGCTCACTCCCTCGCGTTGCTCGGTCGCTCGCCGGCTGTCCGGCGTGCGGCGCGGTTGCGGTGGCGCGCGCGAGCAACGCGTGCGAGGGAGGCCGGCGCCGAGGTGGTGCGGTTCCGGCGCCGGCCGAGGCTGGGGAGGGCTGATGCCTGCGGTAGCTGTGCGGTCGCGGTGCTGCGCGGTTGCTGAGCGGTCGCGGTCCTGGCGGACTGAAAGGGCGATGGCCGGTCGCGCCAACGGGGAGTCGCTGTCCCGAAAATCGCAGATTTTCGGGCTCCGAGAAATCTCCGATTTCTCGCGAAGCCGTCCCCTATCCGCGCCGGGCGGTGTCTTCGCGAGCAGCGAGAGACCGCAGGTCTCTCGGGCAGCCGGCGCGCGACGCGCGCCGGCGACGAAGCGAACGAAGGCCAGAAAGTCGCAGCCCGGCAGCCCGCTACTGCAGGCAGCCCGGACCGTCTTTCGCGGCGGAGAGGTCCAGATATGTCGCGGAGCGACCGCGAGCGGCCGAGGGCTTTCGAGGTGTCTGTGGTGCTGTCAAGCGCAGCAGCGTCTGCACCTATAAAAACAGTTTATAAGCAAGAGCGGCCGAGGGCTTTCGAGGAGTCTGCGGTGCTGGCAAGCGCAGCAGCGTCTGCACCTATAAAAACAGTTTATAAGCAAGAGCGGCCGAGGGCTTTCGAGGCGTCTGCAGTGCTGTCAAGCGCAGCAGCGTCTGTACCTTTAAAAACAGTTTATAAGCAAGAGCGGCCGAGGACTTTCGAGGCGTCTGCGGTGCTGTCAAGCGCAGCAGTGCCTCCACCATTAAATACAGTTTATAAGCAAGAGCAATCGAGGATTTCCACCTGCCAAGGACCTCCGTAGAGGTCGCTTAACAACCGACCCGCTAATAGAACTCTTCCAATCCCTACGAGAATCGCCGACGATAACGCATAACCGGCGGCGGTCCCCACAGTAAGGAAATGGCGGACGAACACGGCGGCTTCGAGAACGTCCGCGAGAACGTCGACGGCAACCCGATACGACGGCTGCTGGCGTACGCGAAGCCCTACTGGCTCCGGTTGACGATCGGCGTGATCGCCTCGTTCTGTACCCGCTTCGCGCGGCTCGTTCCTCCCATCATCGTCGCGACGGCGATCGACCGGGTGGTCCTCGGGTCCGGCGAGCCGGGGCTTCTCGCGGACGTCGGCATCGTGCCGGTCGACCCGATCACCGGACAGGTGGCACGGTTCGCGCTGCTGCAGCAGCTCGTGGTCATCGCGATACTGGCGTACCTGATACGCTCGGCGACGCGGTTCGCGTCGCGCTACCTCATCCAGTCGGCGGCCCAGAAGATCCAGCGCGACCTCCGGGACGACACGTACGACCAGCTCCAGCACCTCTCGATGAGCTTCTTCGCGAACCACCAGACGGGCGCGATGATGTCCGTCCTCAACAGCGACATCAACCGGCTGGAGCAGTTCCTCAACACGGAGTTTCGACAGCTGATCCGCGTCATCGCGACCGTCGGCGGGATCGGCGTCGTACTGTGGTTCTACTCGCCGAAACTGGCCGCGATCGCGCTCGCTCCGGTGCCGATCATCGGCGTCGCCAGCGCGTTCTTCCTGCGCTGGATCGAGCCGAAATACAAGGCGATCCGCGAGACGGTGTCGCGGCTCAACACGCGCTTAGAGAACAACCTCGGCGGCGTCGCCGTCGTCAAGGCGTTCAACCGCTACGCGTTCGAGCGCAAGCGCGTGGCCGCCCAGAGCCAGACGTACCACGACGAGAAAGTGAGCGCGCTCCGGATCCGGCGCGGGTTCTTCGCCGCGCTCCGGCTCCTGACCGGCGTCGTCTTCGTCGTCGTCCTCTACATCGGCGGCCGCGACATCATCTTCAACGCCGAGGGCGCGCTCGGGGCCGGGGCCCTCGCCGCGTTCTTCCTCTACCTCCGCCGCCTCTACTCCCCGATGCGCCGCGTCGGCAAGTCGGCGAACAAGTACCAGCTCGCGGAGTCCAGCGCCGAGCGCGTCTTCGGCCTGCTCGATCAGGAATCCGCGGTGACCAACCCCGAGAACCCGCACGCGCCCGAGACGATCGAAGGCGACGTGGCGTTCGACGACGTCACCTTCGGCTACGACGACCACGACCCGGTCGTCCGCGACGTCTCGCTGGACGTGCCGGCCGGCACCACGGTCGGTCTCGCGGGCGCAACGGGCGCCGGGAAGTCGACGCTCGTGAAGCTCGTCGCCCGCCTCCACGACGTGGACGACGGCGCCGTCACCGTCGACGGCGTCGACGTCCGCGAGTACGACCTCCGGACGCTCCGCGAGGAGATCGCCATCGTCGAGCAGAACCCCTACCTCTTCTCGGGGACCGTCGCCGAGAACATCGCCTACGGCGACCGCGAGGCGCTGGGCGTCGAGAGCGGCCAGATGGACGAGCCGGAGATCGTCGGCGAAGAGTTCGCCGACCTCGATGCCGAAGGTGAGCCGAAAGCCGCCGTCGACGCCGACGGCAGCGAGACGGTCGACGCGGACGCCGTCCGCGAGCGCGTCGTCGAGGCCGCGACGGCCGCCGAGGCCCACGAGTTCATCGAGGACCTGCCGGACGGCTACGACACGCAGGTCGGCGAGCGCGGGATCAAGCTCTCCGGCGGCCAGCGCCAGCGACTCGCCATCGCCCGCGCGCTCCTCAACGACCCCGCGATCATCATCTTCGACGAGGCGACCTCCGACGTCGACACGGAGACGGAGGACCTCATCCAGGAGAGCCTCGACCGCCTCATCGCCGACCGCACGGCCTTCGTCATCGCGCACCGGCTCTCGACGATCAGCGGCGCCGACCGCATCGTCGTCATGGACGACGGCGAAGTGATCGAAACCGGCTCGCACGACGAGCTGCTCGACCGCGACAGCGAGTACGCGTCATTGTGGGAGTCGCAGGCGGACGCGACGACGCCGACGCCGACGGCGGACGATTGAGGAAAAGCAGCTGGAACAGCGGTTTTTTGTTCGATATTGAAGACGGAACTGAGTCTACCTTGTGTCTCAATACAGTAGATGAACCAAGCAATATATTGCCGGTTTCTGCAATGTAAATCACAAACTGTATGATAAAAAAGATTAACAACTAATGCCGATATTCATTTTTATGCCTGGCTTTTCGCTTGAATTGAGTCTACTGACAATTAGTATCGCCATTTCTCTTCTAGTCTTGATGGGCCAAAGACAAGCCTCCATCCGGGAATCAATAGAGCAATTAGATGACCGTGATTTGGCGTCGACTCGATTAAAAGTTCGCGCAATTCTCCACGAAGTACGGTTCTTTTATGGGATTTTTTATAAACTGACCTCGCCAATTAAAAGTGCGAAAAGCGGCATCGACTTCATCAGTAGCTTGAGGGCCCGTAAAAAGACGATAGGATTGATTTGGACGAGTATCTGGCCTCCTTGGCGAACATCTATCGCCTTCAGACTCGGTAAAAAAGGTGATTATTCAGGTTTGTCGAATCCATCCGATATTACTATTATGTCAAACGAGATTGAACGAGAGGCTTCGTCAAATGAACAGGTCGTGAGTACCTACATATCATCCTATACTGAATTAACCAACGGACATGGAATGGAAAACGAGGACGCAGTCGAAGAGGAACACAAGGAACTCATTGTAACGATTCGGTCGATAAATCCAGTAGTGTGTAGGAAAGTCGCTGATCAGGTTATGTCCCGTATCAGGGCAGTAGATCGATTACGTTAGAAGTGCTAAATTTGAATGCCAAATGAAATCTGATAGACGAGCAGTCCTCCTGTAATCGGTGTTTCATCCCATTTCTGTTTAAAGAAACCGTTTTACAACACTATTAACAACTCCAGCCGACAGAGCAAACCCGACCAGTAGAGCTAACGCAGTATCTCTGTCAGTGGGTAAAGAAGGCTGCCGAGAATGAATTACTCATACGAATCACCACCTCTGGAAGAAATACGACGGTAAAAACTATAGGTGTGAAATATGTATGTACCCATATGCCGGAGCACAAACGAAAGGTCGGCGAACGGGGTCAAGTCACAATCCCGAAAGAGCTGCGTGACGCGCGGAACATCGAAGGTGGTGACGAAGTCGTTTTTGTCGAATCGAACGACGAAATCGTTATCGAACCACCGACCGACGAGGACCGACTGGCGGAGGGTTACCGCAAGCGTGCGGAACGGTCCAGGCGCCTAGCTGATGAAATGGATGCAGCCTCGGCCGAGGCGACTGAAGCACTTGGTGAAGCTCCAGAAGTAGACGAGCAGTCTGAATGAGCGGTCCCACTATTCGACGCGGCGACATCATTCGCGTCGATCTCGAACCCGTAGAAGGCAGCGAACAGGCAGGTGATGCTCGCCCCTGTGTCGTCATCCAGAACGATACCGGAAACAAGTATTCCCCGACCACGATTGTGGCGCCATTTACCAAGGAGTACGACGAAGGGAATCTCTATCCGTTTGAGGTTGAACTCCTTTCGGAGAATAGCGTCCTCAGCGAAGATTCAGTCGCCGACCTGAGCCAGATCCGCGTCATCGATATTGATAAGCGGTTTGTGGAAAAAGAAGGGACGGTACCAGCAAACCGGATGCACGAAATTGATCGAGCGATCCGCATCAGCCTCGGACTATAAGGACCTGTCGTTGGAGGGTAAGATCCCGTTTTGATGGGTCAGTTACCGAGCCGACGACCACCGACAAATGACCGTTCGACGGAGCCACCACCATCAAGACGGTGCCGGTGCACGTTCAGGGTAGTCGTGGTCGGATTCTATCGTCGGTTCGTTCGGATCCTTCGTCACTTTCTCCCCTTCATCGTCGCGTACCTGCGGGACCGTCAGCGATTCCTGCTCTTCGGACCACCCCGGCAGATCTCCGAGAAGACGCACCGCGAGCGGGCGACGCGGCTCCGCGAGACGATGCTGTCGCTCGGGCCGACGTTCGTCAAGATCGGGCAGGTGCTCTCCGTCCGGCCGGACCTCGTCCCGAAGGTGTACCGCGAGGAGCTCTCACAGCTACAGGACACCGTGCCGGAGGAGGTGACCGGCGATCCGCGGGAAGTCCTGGAGGCGACGTTCGAGGGCGACCCCTTCGAGGACGTCCGGGAGGTCGCCGGGGGGTCGCTCGCGTTCGTCTACCGGGCGAACTACGAGGGCAACGACGTCGCGATCAAGGTGCGACGCCCCGGAATCGAACCGCTGATCGACACCGACCTCCGGGTGATCAACTGGCTGCTGCCCGCGTTCGTGCGCTTCGTCCCGGAGCAGTACGAGTACTCGCTGCGGAACCTCGCGGACGACTTCGAGCGCGTCATCTTCGAGGAGCTGGACTTCGACCGCGAGCGGCGGATCATGATCGAGATCCGCGAGGACTTCGCGGACGACGAGCGCGTTCGGGTTCCCGAAGCCTACGACGACGTCTCCACGGAGCGCGTGCTGACGATGGACTACCTCGAGGGGACCAAGATCACCGACACCGAAGAGCTGCGGGCGCGTGGGTACGACCCGACCGAGTACGCCCGCCGGATCCTCACTGTGTACATGGAGATGGGGCTCGTCCATGGCGTGTATCAGGCGGATCCGCACCCGGGGAACCTCGCGGTCAACGAGGACGGCCAGCTCGTTATCTACGACTTCGGGATGAGCGACCGCCTCGGCCCGGAGATGCAGTCGACGATCATCGACCTCTATCGCTCCGTCGTCCACGAGGACGTCGACATGCTGATGGACGCGCTGGTGGACCTCAACGTGCTCGACCCGGACGCGGACCGCGCCGAGGTCGGCCGCGTGCTATCGCTCGTCGTCGAGGAGCTGAAAGCTCGCGAGGGGCTCACCTGGCGGGACATCGTCGCCGAACTCGGCGAGATGATGTACGAGCTGCCCTTCCGAATCCCGCCGTCGGTGATGCTGCTCATCCGGGTCGGAACGGTCGGGGAGGGCGTCTGCCGGCAGCTCGACCCCGAGTTCGACTTCGTCACCGAGGTTCGTCAGTACCTCCGAGAGCAGGGCTGGCTGGAACGCGGCGCCGAAGAGCTCGTCGAGGAGCGCCGCGAGCAGCTCGCCAACGCGCTCGAAGCATCGATCCGACTGCCCGAAAAGGTCGAGTCGCTGGTCGAGGAGGCCGAGTCGACTCACGCGAACGTCGCCTCGCGTCGCGAGCGGGAGGCCCGGATCCGAGGGCGGCTGGTGGGCAATAGCGTCGTCGTCGCCTCGTTGTTCGTCGCCGCCGCGCTCCTCACCGCCGTCGACGCGCGCTACGGGTTCGTCGGGTTCCTCGTCGCCGCAATTGCCTGGGCGGTCCTCGTCCGCGAGAGGACGGCCAACTGAGCCGGGTCGCGACTACGTTCAGTTCTCGAGAGGCCGTTCACACCGCCGTGGCCGCCCACCGAACAGTGGTTCGGGTCCGGGCTGCGACCCACCGAATAGTGGTTCGGGTCCGGGCCGTGACCCACCGAACAGTAGTTCAGGACTGGTCCCTCGTCAGTCGGGAACTCGCACACGTTCGTTCGAGCTAATCACGGCCGAAAGCCTGTTTTAAGTACTATGCACCAGACATGTTCCCTTTGACTCTCGTATTGTTGGAATCTTCTCACCGATATTAGTGAAAGTTGCCCGTATGCTCAACTGGAGGGAGACCCAATGTCCCAACAGTTCGAAACCCGACGTCGTCGATTCCTACAGGCGGTTGGCCTCAGCGGTGCAGGCATGCTCGCCGGCTGTATGGGTGAAGGATCAACTGCGCCAAAAACCACGGCGGCGACGAGCGGGCTCGACGCCGCGAAGTCGGTGGACGTCGACCGTGTCGCTGCCGACCCGACGAACATCCCCGACCCGATCGACCGGGACGAGCCACGGACCCTCGAGTTCACGCTCAGGGCCGAGGAGGTGACCGCCGAGATCGAACCCGGGGTCACGTTCAACTACATGACCTTCAACGGGCGCGTGCCCGGACCGATGCTCCGGGCCCGCGTCGGCGACCGCATCCGGTTGCGGTTCGAGAACCCCGCGGAGAACGACATGCCGCACAACGTCGACTCCCACGCCATCTACGGCCCGGGCGGGGGTGCGGAGGCGACGACCCTCGCCCCGGGAGAGGGGCCGACCGAGATCGAGTTCACGGCCTCCTACCCCGGCGCGTTCATCTACCACTGTGCGGTCCCGAACCTGGACATGCACATCAGCTCGGGGATGTTCGGCTCACTGCTTGTCGAACCGAAGGAGGGGCTCCCCGAGGTCGACCACGAGCTCTTCTTCGGCCAGCACGAGCTCTACACGACCGGCGAGGTCGGCGAGAAGGGCCACCACGAGTTCGACATGGAGGCGATGAAGCAGGAGGACCCGACCTACGTCGTGTTCAACGGCGAGCCGTACGCCTTCACGGGCGACCGCTACGGCCCGATCGACGTGAAGAAGGGCGACGACGTCCGCGTGTTCCTCTCGAACGGCGGCCCGAACCTGCTGTCGTCCTGGCACCCGATCGGGAACGTCTGGTCGAAGCTCTACCGCGACGGCGACCTCGTCAGCGACCCGGCCCGGAACGTCGAGACGACCCCGGTGGCTCCCGGCACCGTCTCCGCCGCGAAGATGGACACGCCGGTCCCTGGCCCGATCAAGATGGTCGACCACGCGCTGACCCGTGCCGGCCGCCGCGGGGCGCTGAGCGTCATCAACGTCAAGGGCAGCGCGGAGCCCGAGGTGTTCGACCCCGACCCCTGACCCCGCGTCGGCCGACCGGACCGATCTGACCCGACGTCGGCCGACCGGGCCGGTAGGGCCGAATCGAGCCCGCAGCCCGGGAAGCATCGCCAGCCGAACACCTTCGCCCTGCCTTCTTCGCCCCTTCGACTGTAACGACCCACAATGCCAGCGTGTCGCCTCTGCGAGCTCCCGGTCGGCGAGAGCCCGTCGACAGCGCCGGACGTCGACGGCGAGTTCTGCTGCCGCGGCTGTCTCGCCGTGTACCGGCGCCTCGACGACGTCGAGGGCGTCGATGACGCGGAGACCGGAGCGGCCGTCCCCAACGCCGGTCTCGACCGCGACCAGCCGGAGGACGCCGCGGAGACGTTCCTCGCGGTCGACGGCATGCACTGTACGACCTGCGAGGCGTTCCTGACCCTGCGCGGCGACGAGACCGACGGCGTCTACGCGGTCGAGGCGAACTACGCCACGGAGACGACCCGCGTCGTCTACGATCCGGATCTCGTCACCGAGGGCGCGCTCCCCGACCGGCTCTCGGGCTACGGCTACTCGTTTCGGTTCCGGGACGGCACCACCGAGGCCGACGGCGTCGGGGACGGGGACGGCGCAGCCGACGAATCCGGCGGGTCGAGCGCCGCGGCCGACCGCGAGTTCGAGACCGTCCAGCGACTCGTCGTCGGCGGGTTCCTCGCGATGCTCGTGATGCCCTGGTACGTCTTCACGCTGTATCCGAGCTACGTCGGCGTCGACACCGGCGTCCTCGCGGTGGACACGACGACGCCCGCCGGGCGCTACCTCCCGCTCGCGTTCATCGCCCTGCTGACGACAGGTGTCCTCGCCTACACCGGCGCCCCCCTCCTGCGCGGGGCCTGGGTGAGCGTCCGGGCGCGCCGCCCGAACATGGACCTGCTCGTCGCGACGGCCGCGCTCTCGGCGTACGCGTACAGCACCGTCGCGCTCGCGACCGGGAGCACCCACCTCTACTACGACGTCACCGTCGCGGTCGTGATCGTCGTCACACTCGGCCGGTTCTACGAGAACCGCGTTCGGTCGCGGGCGACGACGTTGCTCTCGGACGTGACGGCGGCACGAGTCCGCGAGGCGACTCGACTGACCGACGACGGCCGCGAGACCGTCGCCGTCGACGATCTCGAACCGGGCGACCGCCTCGTCGTGCCCCCCGGCGAGCGCGTGCCCGTCGACGGCACGGTCGCCGAGGGGGTCGCCGACGTC
Source organism: Halopenitus sp. (assembly GCA_042219525.1). Lineage (GTDB taxonomy): Archaea > Halobacteriota > Halobacteria > Halobacteriales > Haloferacaceae > JBDGPU01. The sequence goes on along the minus strand of JBDGPU010000009.1, from coordinate 35,587 downwards.
GACGAGTCGGTGCTCACCGGCGAGTCGCTGCCAGTCACGAAGGAGCCCGGCGACGAGGTGGCCGGCGGTGCGGTCGTCACGGACCACGCGCTGGTCGTCACCGTGGGTCCCGAGGTCGAGAGCACCGCCGACCGCATTGCGGCCGCGCTCTGGGAGATCCAGACGGCGACGCCGGGCGCACAGCGGCTCGCCGACGCGCTGGCGACGGTGTTCGTTCCGCTCGTTCTCCTGCTCGGTCTCGGCGTGACGGCCTGGCAGCTCGCGACCGGCGCCACGGTCGCCACCGCCCTCCTGGCCGGACTCACCGTCCTCGTCGTCTCCTGTCCCTGCGCGATGGGGCTGGCCACGCCGCTCGCGGTGTCGGCGGGGTTGCGGGACGCCCTCGCGCGCGGCATCGTGTTCACCAACGAAGCCGTGTTCGAGGCAGCCCCGGACGCCGAGACCATCGTTTTCGACAAGACCGGGACGCTCACGACCGGGACGATGTCGGTCGCGGCGGTCCACGGGGACGACCGAACCCTGCGTCGAGCAGCCGCCGTCGAGCGGTTCTCCGACCACCCCGTCGCGGATGCCGTACTCGACGCGATGCGAGCAGGGGACGGGGAGCCTGCACCCGGCCCACAGCCGGACGGCGGGGTCGAGGGGACCGCGGCGGCGACGGCGGGTGAACCGTCGGAGGCGACGGCGGGTGAATCAGCGGAGGCGACGGTGGGTGAATCGGCGGCAGCGACGACGCCTGAATCGGCGGCAGCGACACCGCCTGAATCGCCCACGAAGGCAGCAGCCTCGCTCCCGGACGCGACTGACTTCGAGCGTCACCCGGGCGAGGGCGTCGCCGGCACCGTCGATGGCGACCGGGTCGTCGTGGGGACGCCGGACCTCGTCCGACGCGAGGCGGGTCCGGTCCCCGACGACGTCGCCGAGCGCGTCGCGGCCGCGGACGGCCGCGGGGCGCTACCGGTGGTCGTCGGCTGGGACGGCGCCGCTCGCGGCGTCGTGACCCTCGTCGACCGCGAGCGCGAGGGCTGGACCGACGCGCTGGCGGCGTTCGCGGACCGGGAAGTGGTCGTGCTCACCGGCGACGCGGGCAACAGCGCCGAGCGCTTCCGCGAGTCCGGGATCGTCGACGAAGTGTTCACGGGCGTGCCGCCTGCGGGGAAAGTCGAGACGATCCGGCGGTTCGCGGCCGAGGGAACGACGGTGATGGTCGGGGACGGCACGAACGACGCGCCGGCGCTCGCGGCGGCCGACCTCGGTATCGCCGTCGGCAACGGCACCGCGCGAGCGACGGACGCCGCCGACGTCGTCGTCGCCACCGACGACCTCCGGGCGGTCGGCGACGTGTTCGCGCTGACGGCGGGCACGCGGCGTCGCATCCGCGAGAACCTTTGTTGGGCGCTGGGGTACAACGCCGTCGCGATCCCCCTGGCCGTGGCCGGGCTGCTCAACCCCCTTTTCGCGGCGCTCGCGATGGCCGCGAGCAGCCTGATCGTCGTGTCGAACTCGACGCGGAGCGTGGTCCCGACGGATCGCTGAGACCGGCCACGATGTAGACCCTGCGGTCCGACCGCAGGGACGTCGCTACGCGCTCTCGACGGCCGCGACGAGCGCCTCGTAGTCGGGTTCGTTCGTCGGATCGTCAGCGACCCAGCTGTACGTGACGGTGCCGTCCTCGTCGAGGACGAAGACGGCCCGGTTCGCGATGCCGTACAGCCCGAGGTCCGGGATGTCCATCGAGAGGTCGTAGGCCTCGATGGCGTCCCCGTTCATGTCGCTAACCAGGTCGAAGTCGAGGTCGTACTCGTCCGCGAACGCACCGAGCGAGAACGACGAGTCGGCGCTGACACCGAACACGACCGCGCCGGCGTCCCGGAACGCCTCGATGTGGTCCTGCAGCGCGACCATCTCGTTCGAACACGGCGGCGTGAATGCTCCCGGGAAGAACGCCAGGAGCACCGGTCCGTCGCCAAGGTGCTCCTCGAGGTCGAACGTCTCGTGGTCGCTTCCCCTGTACGTCGCAGTAAACGGCGGCGCGGTCTCACCTGTAGCAACCATTTCACCGAGATTTGCGCCGAATCGTCCCTAAACCTTTGGCCGACCGACGCCACAGGCAGGAGACTCCGGCGAGCCACCGGAAGCCGCGGTAGTCGGCGTCGCGGTTCTAGCCGTCGACGATGCGGACGAACCGCCGCACCGTCTCACCGTCCGCGTTCCGGAGCTCGATGACGTACTGCCTCCCGGTCGGTCCCCTGGCCAGCTTCTTCCGCGGAGCCGTGACGCGATACGGCGGGGTCGCGGCCCGGTCGAGTTCCTCACCACCGGAAACGAGGACGACGTGGTCGACGCCGTGGGATTTCTCCAGGTGGCAGCTGACCGTCTCCGCGCCGACGTCGCAGACGACCTCGGCGTCGACTGTGGAGCCCGACTCGCCGAGGGCGGCGGTGAAGTCGAACAGCATCACGCCCGGAGTCGTGGCCCCGACGACGACCACGAGTGCGAGGAAGAGGCCATAGTTGAGCTTCGAGGCGTGCTCGACGACCTGCCGAACCGCGGGATGGCTGGCCGTCCGTCGCAGTCGGATGATGGCCGGAACCACGACCAGGTGGGTCAGGGGTCCCCACAGCAGGAGGACGAACCCGTATGCCGCGACGTAATCGAGCGCGGTCAGATCGGGCCAGTAGGCGAGAAGGACGTTGCCCCCCATCCAGAGGAATAGGCCGAGGAAGATCAGCGCGCCGGACTTCAGCAGCCGCCACACCGGCGTGTTAGCACAGTAGACGCTCAGGAGGTTCTTCCATGCTTGGGTCACGATGCCGCGGAGTCGCGCCGGGAATCCGGTCGAGTTCGAGTGTGCCATGATGTCGGTTCGAGGGGTGAAGGCGGGCGGGCCCGGCGCGTCAGGCGCCGATGGCCCAGAGCTGCGTGAGCAGGTACCAGTTGAGCGCGTAGATAGCGACGAAGACGGCCATGAAGATCAGACAGAGCGTGAAGGTACCGCGGAGTTCGACGGCGTGGATCGGCTCGCCGCCGTCGGGATGGAGGCCGCCTTCCGGGAGCATCCCCGCGTCGTCGCCGGCGTCGAGCCGGTCACCAAACAGGATGGAACCGACCGCGAGGACGACGAAGAGGACGCCGGAGAGGATCGCGAGGAGCGCGAAGACGCCGAACACGTGGAACAGCGGCGCCGCCGCCGAGAGACTGAAGTCGGCGCCGGGGATGTTCGTCACGACCTGTACCGTGCGGCGTGGGACGCCATAGAGGATGCCGATGTACATCATCATCATCACGGCGATGCCCATCATGCCGGCGTACGCGTACGGCAGCAGCGAAGCCAGTCTGTCGGAGATGAACTCGCGCCGGAACATCGTCGCGATGACGAAGAAGACGAGCCCCATGAACGCCAGCGTCGTGCCGAGCGCGACCGTCGCGTGGAAGTGCCCGACCGTCGCGAACGTGTTGTGCCAGGTCATGTTCACCTGCAACTGGCCCATCACGACGCCGGTGATACCGCCGAGGAAGCCGAAGAGGATGACGCTGAACGTGATCGCCGCGAACACCGGGTTCCGCCACGGGGCGGAGGTGAGCCAGCCGAACAGCCCGCCACCGAGCCCGCGTCGGCGACGGCCTGCCTCGATGCCGGCGGGGATGGCGAACGCGTGGATCATGCTCGCGAACGCGGCGCCGTAGAACGCGTAGGAGGTGTTCCAGACGCGCCAGCCGGTGGAGACGCCGGGATCGACGAGCAAGTGGTGGGCCGCGCCGAGGTTGATGAAGAAGAGGTAAAAGACGAACGCCGTCCGCGACACCTTCTCGCTGACGACGACGGCGCCGCCGACGACGTGGGTGATGAAGTACCAGACCGTGATCATCGCGACGAGGTTGATCTGCTGCGTGCCGTGGCCGACGATCCAGTAGAGCTGGCGGTAGACGTTGGCGTCGACGGAGCCGATGAGGTCGACGCGCCACGCGAGCGCGTACCCGAAGGCCGCGATGCCGCCGAGGATGGCCTCGACCGCGATGACGCCGGTGACGAACGCGCCGAAGACGACGAGCGGGAGGGTCTTCCGCGGCGCGCCCCGCTTCTCCTGCCAGATAGCCGCGAAGAAGGGGAGCGCCGCGATGGTCGCGCCGAGCAGGAACACGATGGCGGTCCCGTAGAACCTCGGGGAGATGGGCAAGGGAACGTACGCCGTCAGCAACGGCGCCTGGTTCGGTGCCTCCGTCGTCCAGATCGACCAGTTGACGCCGACGGCGCCGAGGACCATCACGGCCCAGCCGGCCGTCGCGACTCGGCGGAGTGGGAGCCGCCGCCCGAGTACCATCGGACCGCCGACGTACAGGATCGCGATCTCCATGAACACCATCCAGAAGATCAGCAGGTTCCAGGCGTGCATGCTGAGGTGTGTGTAGTAGCTGCTCGGCCCGAGCAGCCCCACGAGCTCCCAGCGCGTCATCGCGACGCTGAATGCGAAGCTCCCGCCGACGACGAGCGCCAGAACGGCGGTCACCCCGAACAGTTTGACGTGGTTCTCGACGGAGCGATGGACGTCCAGCCCCGTGACGCTGCACTTTCGGAACCCGTCCGTGTCGTAGTCGTTGCCGAAGTGGCCGAGTAACGACGTCATGTTCCCTCCACTACGTAGAACTTCCCGTGCATCGTGCGATGCCCCTCACCGCAGAACTCGTTGCAGATAACGTGGTAGGTCCCCGGCTCATCGAACGTCATCGGGACGATCCACTCCCGTCCGGGGATGATCTGGAGGTTGATCTGCTTGTTCAGGTTCTCCTCCGGGCGGACCGAGAAACCGTGCTGGACGTCGTACGAGCCCAGATGGAAGTCGTACTCCGTGTCCGTCTCCAGGACGACCGGCAGGGCATCCCAGTTGTACCGCATCGCCCCGACGTAGACGTCAGTGCCGGGGGGGATCAACCCGCGGTCGGTCTCTTTGGCGGCCTTCTTGTACTCGCTCACGCGCTGCTGGTACTCGTCCGTATCGACGGCGTACGTCTTCCCGATCGGGTTCGTGTCGCCGAACTGGGTGTAGCCGGCCATCCAACCGAAGATGCCGACGGACCACAGCCCCGCGATGCCGAGCCAGAGCGTCTCCCGCCGGTCGACAGGCACGTTCCACCAGTCGTCGTCGGGTTCCGTCAGTGGGTCACTCATCGAATCACCTCACCGGAATCGAGAGGATGTCCAGTAGTCCCCACCCGACGTACGCTACCAGGAAGAACAGGAAGGCAGCGCCGGCGAGGAGCCAGATGCGGTCGAACAGTCGTTGCATCGGTGGTGCGGCGTCCGCGGATCCATTGCTCATAGTGGGCTCACGGATCCGGATTGTCGGAGTGCCACACTGTGGATTACTGCGTACATGTTCGGATCGGACTCCCGCGCACTGAGAACGACCCCGAATCGGTTCAGTGCGCCGTCTCGCCCCCTCAGTCGGACCGCCCGCGACGGCTCGACCCCCGGGCGGGCAGACCCGTCGCCGACGGTGCGTGAACGACGACGGTCCGCACGAGGTTGGCGACGAAGAGGGCGACGCCGGCGACGACCGCCAGCGTGCCGACGGCGAACGCGAGGTCGGCGGCAGTCGCGTCACCGAGGAGGGCCCGGCTCGCGACCGACGGCGTCACGAGGGGAGCGACGACCGCGAGGCCGACGGTGAGCAGGCCGCCGCCGGTCGCGGCGAGATCGAGGGCGGCGAGCCGGTCGTCGTAGAGGTCCTCGATGGTCGGGACCGCCTCGAGGCCGACGCGGTCGCTGTAGCGATGGACCCAGATGAGGAAGGGGACGACGTGATACAGCGTCCCGATGACGACGAAGCCGACCGCCGCGAGCAGGAGATAGGGGCCAAGGCTGGGCGCGCCGAACCGCACCGTCGCGTCGCCAGCGACGGCACCGGCCCCGACGTCGGCAGCCCCTCCGATGGTGCTCGTGACGGCCCCTGGATGCAGTGCCGCGGCGGCCCAGGTCGCCCCCGCGGTGACGCCCCATGCGAGGAGCGCGCCGGCGACGACCGCGTATCGACGCGTCATCGGCGACGCCGGGACGCTCGCGCCCCGAACTCGCCGCGCGAGCACCCAGCCGACCGCCAGCACGCCGGTGGCGACGAGTACGCCGCCCACCGCGGCGAGGCCGCCGTGGCCGAGCAAGCGCCCGACTGCGAGGGTGGCGACGCCGGTCGGAAGCGCGACCGTCTCGATCCGCTGGAGCCCGCAGTCCAGCGGTTCCGGGTCGCTCTGGGTGAACATGGGCCCGAGCTGATAGAGCGCGCCGGCGACCGTGACGACGACGCCACCGAACACCGCCAGGGTTGCGTGGGCTGCGACCGCGTTCACCCGTCCAACCGGGCCGACGGGAAAGACGGCGTACCGAAAGTCGAGCGCGAGCGTGAGCGCGACGGTCACTGCCGCGGCGAAGAACCCGAGCGCGAGCGCGAAGTGCGTCTCCGTCACGTCCCACGGTCGAGCCGCGAGCAAGGTCCGTCCGACGTTGTAGCCGAAGACGAGCACGCCAAGGCCCATCGCGAGCGCGAACGGAACCCCGGCAGCCGGGGCCCCCACCCACAGCGACGCCGCGAAGCCCGGGACGCCGAGCCCGACGAGCACGAGCTGGAGGCTCCCGAGTCGGTCGGAGTGGAGCGGAACGCCGGACCAGACCGGGACGAACTGCGTGACGGCACCGAGGATCGTCAGGCCCACCCAGCCGACGAGCAGGAGGTGCGCGGCGGCGACGCGCGCGAAGCCGGCCGCCCCGTCTGCGACGCCGACGAGGGCCGGCAGGGCCAGCGCCAGCGCGGCGACGCTCCCCGCGAGGAGGAACCCGAGGCCGACGAGGAAGTGCCGGATCGGGATCGAAAGCGGGGGCTGTACTTCCGTCGAGAGGTCTCCCGGAACCGCGCTCATGCTCGGAGCAACGCGACGCGCCCGCCTCCGTCTGGCGTCGAACATGTTCGGCCAAACGTGGATGCTCCCGACGCGGCGACTGTCGGATGCATGTCTACCCTCGACGTTCGCGACATTCCACCGGTGAACCGCCATGACAGGATCCACGACGAGTTCGACTCGCTGGAGCCGGGTGAGAGCCTGGTCATCGTCAACGACCACGAGCCGAAGCCGCTCTTCTACGAGATGGCGGCGGAGGTCCCCGAGTTCGACGAGGCGGCGTACAGCGTCGAGCAGGAGTCGCCGGACCGATTCGTCGCCGAATTCCCGAAGACGGAGGCGTAGCGATGGCTAACGCGGAAGATCGAGAGACGGCGGGCGTCACAGAGGATGGGGAAACGGCGACCGGGACGGCAACCGAGCACGTCGCGCTCGCGGACCTGACGACGAAGCCGCAAGCGACGGCGTTCCCGGACCACGAGCCGCGAACGGTCCGACTCTCGCTGGACGCCGGCGAGGCGGTTCCAGAGCACACGCATCCGGGTCGGGACATCGTCTTCCACGTGCTCGACGGCCGCATCGAGCTGGGCCTCGACGACGAGAGGGTCGACGTCGCCGCCGGCGAACTGGTCCGCTTCCCCGGCGAGCGCCGCGTGAGCCCGTCGGCGCCCGTGGACGCGACGGCGCTCGTGCTGCTTGCCCCGCGAGCCGACGAGTAGCGCCGGCCCGTCCCCCCGCCCCGCTTTTCCGCCTCGCTTTTCCGCCCACTTCGCTCCCACCTCCACGAACACGTTCGGGGTAACCAACCCCCGGCTGGCGCTCGAAGGGTCCGGTGATGCAACGATACACCGACCGCTTCGTCGAGGCACCGACCGACGGGCCGACCGAGACGCTCGACGTCCGGGAGCTGGGACCACCGAATCCGCTGACGGAGACGCTGGAGCTGCTCCCCGAGCTCGACGAGGAGACGGTGCTGGTGCAGCGCAACGACCGCGTTCCCCAGCACCTCTTCCCGAAGCTCGAGGACCGGGGCTACACGTTCGAGACGGTCGAGGTCGACGACGAGTTCGTCACCGCCATCTGGCGGGCGGAAGCATGATCTTCGGCGGCGACGGTGGAACCGTCGAGTTCGACGACCCCGGAACGTTCGTCCCCGGGACTGTTCCCGCGCCGGGGCTGTTCCTCGACGGCCACGCCGTCCTCGACGGCGACGCCCACGTCGCAGTGCACGAGGAATCCCGCGACCGCTTCGAGCGCTTCGGCGTCTACGACGCCACCTTCGGCTACAACCTGGCAAAGCTGAACCGCGACACCCGGCACCCGGAGGCGGGCTTCCGGTACGGCGTCGATCCCGAGCGGCCCGACGTGCTCCGCGTCGAGTTCACGCCGACGACGGCGTTCTGCCCGCAAAGCACCACGCTCACCCGCGGGGTCTTCCGGGCCTGGAACGCGACCGACTCGGCGTTCCGGCTCGTCTCCGTCCGCGTCGACCCCATGCACCAGCGCAGCGAGGCGACGAACGACCGGCTCCGCGAGCTCGAGGCCCACTACGAGGAGACGGGCGAGGTCGTCGACGAGGCGGGCGCGTCGGACGCCGTTGGCGCGAGCGGGTTCGACCCCGGTAACCTCGACGCCGACGGGTTCGACGCCGACGGCCTCGACGACGAGGCCGAAACCGACGACGAGGCCGACACCGACGACGACGAGGCCGAAACCGACGACGAGGCCGACACCGACGACGACGCCGGGACGGAAAGCGGCGGCCTCTCAGCACCCTGGTGAACACGTTCGGACGAACGCGTTTGCGGGTTCGCCCCTTCCGTTCCGACGATGTCGACGAGCGACGACACGACCGAGACCACGGAGAATCGGCTGGACGTCCGCGACGTCGAGGGACCGCCGTTCACGGTCATCGACGACGCGCTCGACGACCTCCCGAACGGCGGTTCGCTGACCCTGATAAACAGTTTCGAGCCGGAGCCGCTGTACGAGGTGCTCGAGGCACGCGGGTTCAGCTACCGCTCCGAGCAGGTCGCGCCCGACGAGTGGCACGTCCACATCGAGGACGAATCGTAGCGCCCGACGCGCTTTTCAGTAGCTGGAAAGGCAGTTTCATTGCTCAGCATTCACCGGCAAAATCGACCATTCTGGACCGGTCAATACTGTGTCCAAATAAATCACCTCAAAAGTGTTCACATTGTAACCAAATTGGCCGCTAACTATTTTGCTGTTTCAGGAGTGGGTTCAGCCGTGAATGCCAGGACCCTTCGTGCACTTCTTCTCGTCGGCATTTATGGGAGTGCTGGTGTTTTGGTGGATTTCTACGACGGGGTTGCCATCGTTACGGAAGGACCACAATGGCTCCACCAGCTCGACCTATTTATGGCGATTATCTTTACCGTTGTTGTTCTCGGTCTGGGCACATATTATGGTGGATATTATCGGTCATGGCTATCTGCCGAGGATAGTGGAGGGCATTAGCGGGATGATTCAGTGGATGGGGTAATACGCAGGTTCGTTCTCACAGGTAGTACAGGCAGATCGGACTGAAAATGGTTGTCCGAATCGGTCAGCACAATCAGAAGAAGAACAGCACCACGAACACAGCGATTACCAAACGGAGTAACAGGAATAACAGACGGCTTCCGCTTTCGTCTTTCTCTGTGATTTGCGCCCCCCGATTTTTGGCCTGATTGTGTTGCTCGTATCCGGAATCGACTTTCAGTATGTGAATTATTCACCAGCAGTATATTAAAAATGAATCATAAAACCGTCGTGCGATCGAATTGAGTTGGGAAAGATAGCGGATAGCTTCCGCTACCACTCCTGGTAGTTGAAAGATATGCTGACGTTTGCGTGACAGCTGCTTCAGCCGCTTTCCGAGTACTGAAACCGCATTTCCAACGACTCCTTTCAAAAAGCGATCGTCTCCAGGACAACCGCGGTCAGCAGGCAGCCGAGGTAGGCGTTCGAGGCGTGGAAGCTCCGCACTGTCGCGCGGTCGCTGCCGACGCGGTACTGCCGGACGACGGCTCCGACGAACACGCCGCCGAAGACCGTCGACGTGACCGCGTACAGCAGGCCGAGGTCGGTGACAGCACCGAGCCAGCTCGCCGTCAGCAGGGTCGCGCCGAGCCAGCCGACGATGCGCCGGCGCGTCGACCGGACGCCCCGCACGACCGGGAGCATCGGATAGGAGGCCGCCGCGTAGTCCTCACGGTAGACGATGGCGAGGTTGTAAAAGTGTGCGGGCGTCCAGCAGAACACGACCGCGGCGAGCAGCAGCGCCGGCACGGCCACCTCGCCGCCGACCGCGACGTAGCCGATCACCGCCGGCAGCGCGCCTGCCCCGCCCCCGATGACGGTGTTCCACTGCGTCGTCGGCTTCAGGAGTACCGTGTAGACGACGCTGTAGTAACCGATCGCCGCCGCGGTGAGGGCCGCAGCGAGTGGGTTGACGAGCGCGAGGAACAGCCCCAGCGACGCGACCCCGAGCAGGCAGCCGAACGCCGCGGCCCGTCCGGGGCTGACCGTCGCCGTTGCGACCGGGCGGTCGGCCGTCCGCGACATCCGGCGGTCGCGGTCGCGCTCGTAGACGTGGTTGAACGTCCCGGCGGCGCCGACCGCGAGGACGCCCCCCGCGAGCGTCGCGGTCACTGTGACCCCGTCGAGGCTGTCGCCCGCGGCGGCTGCGAGCCCCATTCCGGCCAGCGCGAGGAGACACAGCAGCCACAGCAGCCGTGGCTTCGTGAGCTCGAGGTACGCACGACAGCGACTGCGGAGCCGCGGGAATACCCCGCCGTTGTGCGCAGCGGTTCCGTCGCGTGTGGCGACGTCGCCGGCGGTGTCGCCGGCGTTGGCAGCATCGGCGGCGGCGTTGGCGGCGTTGGCGGCATCGGCGGCGGCGTTGGCAGCGTTGGCGATAATATCTCCATCGCCAGCGGCGCTTCCGCCTTCGTCGGAATTGTCGACCGCGACTGGCCCGTCACGGGGGGTCGTCGCGTGTTCGAGCTGTGCGACGAGCGCGACGAGGAGTGCGGCGAAGACGGCGACCCCGCCCACGAGATGAAGGGCGTCGTCGAGCGGGCGAAGTCCAGCGACGGCCGCGAGCCCGAGCGTCGCCTGCACCGGGTAGGCCAGCCCGACCACGGTGAGCCCCCAGCGGACGCGAGCCGGCGCCTGCCCGGTCCAGGCGACGAAGACGGTCGCGAGGAGCAGGAGGCCGACCAGCACGGCGACTGCGTGGTGGATCCCCGGGGCGAGCATCGGCGGGTCGGTGGCCGCGCTGGCGCCGAGCGCGACGAGGAAGTACGTCCCGACGACCGTCCAGGTGAGCAGCGAGGTGAGCCGCGGTCGTTCCATGGCTGTCCTTCGACCGCCGTTCGGCTCGGGTATTGCCCCGAACGTGTTCGCCCCGGATGGCCTCGAACGCCGTCGACGCTACTGCGCGACGACCGGCGCGTCGGGCGTGTCGCCCATGAACTGCTTCATCACCGCCTCCTCCGCGCGCTGGAGGATCTCGCTACAGGTCGACTTCGCGATGTCCTGTTTGTCCGCGATCTCGGTCAGCGTGCAGCCGCGTGGGTTGTCGTAGTACCCCTCCTCGATGGCCGCCGTCAGTAGCTCCTCCTGGGTGTCCGTCAGCAGCGTGTCGGCGTACGGACCGCGACCGATGAAGACGACCTCGACGCCGACGTCGAGCGCCTCGAGCTCGCGGACCAGCTCCGAGAGTCGACTGTGGTCGCCCTCGACGTCGATGGTCGCGTACCCCTCGCTGATACAGATCGGCGGCTCGATCGGTAAGCCGGACCGGCGGGCGGCGCGGAGCAGCGTCGGTCGCGACGTTTCGACCTGGACGGTCACCTCGCCGTCGCCCCGCTGGAGTTCGACGACGGTTTCGAGTGCGGGATGCGCGGCCATCGCGTCGAGGACGGCGTCGAGGTCGGCCGCCGAGATGGCGACGAGCGCGTGACCGGACTCCTCCCCGGGGACGTTCGCCCGGACGGTGAACTCCGCGGCGTCGAATTCGCGGGATACGTCCCCGACCCACTGCCCCGCCGGAATGTCGAGCCTGAACCGCGCACAGGTCATCGGCTCTCACCCCCGGACCGAGTCAGTCGTTCCGTCGAAGTCGCTGCGCCGGTCGTCCCAGCCAATTTGGTCGGAGTCGACTCACGGTCCTGTCGGGCGCTTGGCCCGCGGTCGTCCGTCGTCGGCGATGAGCTCGTCATACCAGTAGCACGGGGGGCCTGCCGGCAGACAGTGACTCTTCATGATTTCGGCTTTTATATACCCACCCGAACATCGCCGGGTGATCCGGTCAAGCCGGGGACCGCCCTCCGAGATCACCCCTTTATATCATTCGAGCGTAACATGTTCGATTGTGTTCTCAATTCACTATAAGAGTTATAACCAGCATGTTTGTAGAGTATTACTGTATATATGTTTACCCCCGATTTTGATCGGGTGGAAACCCGCTCGGGTATTTACGGGGGTATCAGCCCGACTTCCAGATGTGATGACTCGGAACGATCGTTCCCGGACGATGTCGCGTCGTGGCGTGCTCAAGGCGGCCGGTCTCGCGGGGGTTGCCGGACTCGCAGGCTGTCTCGCGCCCGCGGACACCGGCTCGGGCGGTGCCGAGGCCGCGACGCCGACCGCGACGTCGGCCCCGACGACGGGCAAGAACGCCTGGGACGGGGACCCGACTGACGTCGAGACCGACCACGACTACACCGGTTCGCCACAGATCGTCGACCTCGACGACCAGGACGGAAAGGTCACGCTCCGGACGGTCCCGTGTCGCCACGAGATCGTCGGCGACGAGGCAGAGGGCGGGCCCCTCGAGCTGCCGGAGGTCTGGGCGTTCCAGGCGGACGACCGTGAGCCCAGCGTCCCCGGGCCGACGCTCCGGGTCACCGAGGGGACGACGATGGAGGTCACGTTCGAGAACACGGCGCACAACCGCCCACACACGATCCACATGCACGCGATCCGGAAGGATTGGAAGGACGACGGCGTCCCGTCGACGACAGGCATCACCGTCGCCCCCGGTGAGAGCCATACCTACGAGCTCGAGGCCAACGTCACCGGGACGCACTTCTACCACTGCCACTTCCAGACCGACACGCACCTCGACATGGGGATGTACGGCATCCTCCGGGTCGACCCCAAGGACTACGAGAAGCCCGACAGGGAGTATTTCATGACGGTCAAGGAGTGGGACACGCGGCTCTCGGCGAAGATGGCCGGGGCCGACGTCGAGTACAGCACCGAGAACCGCGACCCCGACGAGTACACCATCAACGGCCGCGCGGCGCCGACGACGTTCCACCCCGAGAAGGGCACGCCGATTCTGGTCTCGGAGGACGACGAGGTCCGCGTTCACATGGTCAACGTGGGCTACATCAACCACGCGATGCACCTGCACAACCACCGGCCCACCCTCGTCGCCCTGGACGGCGGAACGATTCCGAAGGTGAGCCGCCACGTGCAGGACGTGTTCGACATCGCGCCGGCCCAGCGGTTCACGGTCGATTTCACCGCCGACGCCGACCCCGGCCTTTACCCCTTCCACTGCCACCGCGTGAACCACGCCCTGACTGACGGCGTGTACCCCGGCGGGATGCTCACGGCCATCGCCTACGAGAGCAAGACCGACACCAAGCAGTTCCAGAAGCTGATGGACGCCGCCGGGTACAAGGGGTAGCTACGACCCCGCGCCATCGCTCGCGACGTTCCCGAACCGGTTCGAATTCGGAGCTTCCGCTTTTCCCGCCGCGATGACGTGTGGAACGTGCCAATACGTATACGCAGTAAGGGTGAGCCTTTTCGAGCAGAAGTAGTCGAGGAGGAGGAGCTAGCGAAGAAAGCGGACCGAGCAGGTGCCTGAATCCTGGTCTCCAGTATCGTTCACTCCAAATTCGACGGCGAGACCTCACCTCGGTGGAACGTATTCTTCGCATACGTCAAAAAATTGGTTAATAAGCTTTTTATCGGATTCCCATCATACTTAACGAAGTAGTTTAGTTGAAATAACGCATTCCCCGGAAAGGCATGAGCCCTGATTCGATCACGCGAGAGATCGTGTCGGAAATGCGGCGTCTACGCTCGCGGAAGCATCCAAAGATGGGAACCACCGCATAATGAAAACCCGAGACCAATCGAATCCAGCAGTCCTTATTATTACAATAGGGGTTCTGTTGTTTGCTGTCGCTGCGAGTCATCATTGGGAAGAGGCACTCACGATTAATCAAGGGGTAGGCCCCTTCTTTGCGTTCTTTCTGGACGGGTCACTGGCCGTCGGCATCCTGTATGCCGGCTATTGGCTCTCGAAAACAGACCTCACTGTCGGGGATCAATGGACTGTCTGGTGGTGGAGTCTCGGCGGCGCTATCCTCTCGACCACGCTAATCGGATTGACTATCTTAATACGTCTCTTCGAAGGGCGAGTCATCACCGAACCCACGTTTCTGCTATTGATTGCAGTCGAAGTGGGTGCCCTCGCCGGTCTCATCGCGGGTTACAACACCGCTCGCGCACGCCGTGCTGCTGAACGAGCCAGAGAAGCCAACGAACGACTTGAAACCCTCAGCAGTGATTTAAGAGCATCAAACAAGCGCCTCGAACAGTTCGCATCGACTCTCTCTCACGACCTTCGAGAGCCCCTACGGATGGTCTCAAACTACGTTCAGTTACTGGAGCGCCAGTATGGCGACGACCTCGACGAGGACGCCCGAGAGTTCATCGGGTACGCTGTCGACGGAGCCGACCGGATGCAGTCGATGATTGACAGTCTACTGGAATACTCCCGCGTCACGACCGATGAGGACTTATTCGAGTCCACAGACGCCGATGCAGTTCTTAACGGGGTCCTGGAGGATTTGCAGATCCGTATCGAAGAGACGAACGCCACGGTCACAGCCGACGAGTTACCGACCGTACGTGCGAACCGCGAGCAACTCGAGCAAGTGTTTCGGAACCTCATCGAGAACGCCATCCAGCATAGCGGCGATGACCCACCACAGATACACGTCGGCGCGGAGGAAGCAGGCGACGAGTGGCGGTTCGTAGTCCGAGACGAGGGCGTCGGAATTGACCCAGCGTATCAGGACCAGATCTTCGAAATGTTCGAACAGATCGACGGTGACGACGGTAACTCCGGCACGGCCGGCATGGGATTGGCGCTCTGTGAGCGCATCGTCGATCACCACGGTGGCGAGATCCGTGTGGAGTCCGATCCCGGTGACGGAACGACGTTCACGTTCACGTTGCCGATGGCAAGCGAGAGCGAGGAATAAAACCGTAGTTCAAATCACTGAGAGGCCGACTCGACCCGCCGTGGTCCGAATTTCCGTCAGGGTGGCGAGCGGGGCCCGTATTCGGCTGCACAGTCGGTCGACTCCGGTCCTGCTCGCTGGGAGACGTCGCGTTCGTCGGGCGAACAGGGGCCCGAGCCACCGAGCGAGTCGCGCGTTATCACAGACTGTCCGAACGACTTCGGGCGGTTCTCGCACGGTATCGGAACCCGATCGACCTCTTACGTGGGCCACACGCCTATCCACAACTGGAGGCAACGACAACGTCCGTCACCGAGTTCGAGCGCCGACGCTTCGGAGAACCGGTTCCCAGCCCAGTCCGTGCCATCGCCAGCCTCGTCGCCGTCGTCGGGATTGCGAGCCACACCGCGCTGGCCGGCGCGGCGTTGGTGTTCCTCGCCGAAGCGCTCCCGCTGCTCCTGTAGTCGTGAGCGGAACGCGGTCGCCGCTACGACCGCGACGCCGCCACCTGCCGGACCGATAGCGACCCCGGTTTCCACCTCCGTTTCGCGACGCTGTAGCTCTCGGCTGCCGCACTCCCTTTTATACCCGCCGACCGCCGCCTGCTAGCAATGCTACAGGAATACGCCTCAGCTCTCACGGCGACGCGGGAACAGGTCGCCGTGGCGACGAGTGGCGCTGGCGGCTCCGCCATCGCAACGGGAACGTCGTCGCCACCAGCGGGGAGGGGAACCCGCGCAAGCTCAACGCCTGGAAGGGGCTCCGGAACGTGATGGGCAACGCGTCCGCTGTAGACGGGACGGAGCTTGACGGGGCGTAGCTTCAGCCGGTCGCGTCAGCCCCTCTTTTAAAAGAAAGGTCCGGAAGCCGCCAGCGACGGCGAAGCCGGTTAGTCGACGTCGCTTATTTGACGTCGCTTAGTCGGCGTCGCTCAGTCGTCGTCGCTCATGATCCCCTCGGCGACGGCCATGTCGTCGACGCTCGGGTCGTCCTCGGAGCGCCGGAGCGCGAACCGCTTCCGGACGAGGTCGGCGGCGTAGATGACTGTCCCGGTGATGATCAACGTGTCGCCGGGAAGTCGCGCCCACAAGAGGGTCTGGACGAGCGGCCGATTGTAGAACGCCAGGCTGCGCGCGGCGTTGTAGCTCCCGGTGAAGGACGCCTCCAGCTGGAGGAAGCCGACCGGGAGCACGGAGACGAATACCATCAGCGCGAGACCGACGTTCCAGCACCAGAACGACGCCCGGAGCCAGGAGCCGTCCCAGCGCTCGGGCTCGATGGCGATCTGGAGCATGTACGCGACCATCCCGAGCGCGAGGAACCCGAACGCGCCGAACATCGCGGCGTGGGCGTGCCCGACGGTGAGGTACGTCCCGTGCTCGTAGTAGTTGATGAGCGGGAGGTTGATGAAGAAGCCGAGCACGCCGGCGCCGACGAAGTTCCAGACGCCGCTGGCGACGATGAATTTGAACGGGAGCCGGTACGGGAACGACCCCGACCCCGACATCGCCTGATACTGCCCGAGCGCCTCGTAGAGGATGAAGACGAGCGGGATGAGCTCCAGCGTCGAGAAGACGCTCCCGATGGGGACCCACATGTCCGGCATGCCGATCCACCAGTAGTGATGGGAGACGCCGATGACGCCGCTACCCATCACGAGCAGCGCCTGGAGCATCACGGCCTTCTCCGCGCTCCGGCGCGTGAGGAGGTTCATCGACACCAGTGTCAGCCCGATGATGGCGACGATGAAGAATTCGAAGGCGCCCTCGACCCACATGTGGACGACCCACCACCGCCAGAACTCCGTGACCGCGATGTTCGTGCTCGGCGTGAACATGAAGCCGGCGACGAACAGGAGCGCAATCGAGCCGCCCGCGTAGAGGATCATGTGCGCAAGCCCGAACACCGGTTCGCGGTCGAGCAAGGGCCTGAGCCCCCGGATCGTCAGCGCGGCCCAGAGCCCGAAGCCGACGAGGAGACCGAACTGCCAGAGCTTGCCGACCTCGAGGTACTCCAGCCCCTCGTTGCCGACGATCCACCAGAGCCTGCCGTCGACGTAGCCGTTCGCGCCGAGCCAGATACCGCCGAGGCCGCCGACGGCGACGACGACGATGGCGCCGAGCAGCCCGTTAATATACGTCGCCTGCCGGTCGGGTTCGTGACCGGTCAGCAGCGGCGGGAGGAACAGCCCCGCCGCGAGCCACGTCGTCGCGATCCAGAGGATTGCGAAGTCGATGTGCCACGTCTTCGCGATGGCGAACGGGAGGATCTGGAGGATGTGGACCCCGAATATCTCCTCGATGCCGAAGAAGCCGGCCCGCTCGACGTAGTAGTGGGCCAGCAGCGCGCCGAGGAACACCTGCGCGAGGAACAGCCCGGCAGCGACGGGGATAAAGCGCAACGCCGCGCGCTGACTCGGGAAGACGCTCACGTCGCCGGGCCCAGGGACCGACACGTCCTCGGCGGACGGCTCCGGGAGCTTGACGGACTGGTAGAGCCAGATGCCGAAGCCCGCGCCGGCGACGAGCAGGATCATCGCGATGACGCTCCAGGTCATCGCCGCACCGGTCGCGTCGTTGCCGGCGGCGGGTGCGTACGGCCAGTCGTTCGTGTACGAGTGGGAGCTGCCGGGCCGATCCGTGTGGGCGAACCAGGCCGTCCAGAGCGCGAAGTCCGCGAACCGCTCGGCCGCCGCTTCCGACTCGATCATCCCCGCAGGGATGCCGCGGGCGTGATCCCCCTCGTGGTAGCGCGCGACGTAGTCCTGAGTGACCTGCTCGTGGGCGTACACCTCGGCGGCCGAGTACTCGATGTTGCCGCCGTCGTACTCGCCGTCGAGGTCCTGCCTGACGAGGGAATCGACGGCCGCCTGTTCGGCGGGCGCGAGCACGGAATACGCGTCGCCGTAGCGCTCCTTCGCGTAGTACTCGCGCATGTACTCCGTCTTCAACGCCAGCGCGTTGGCGGTGTAGTCGACCCCGTAGTAGGCCCCGTTGCCGAGGATGGAGCCATGGTTCATCAACCCGTTCCGCTGGAACACCCGTTTTCCATCGCGGATGTCCTCGTCGGTGACGAGCGTCTCCCCGTCGGGCCCGACGACCTGCTCGGGGATCGGGGGTGCCTCTTGATAGGCGAACCAGGCGCCACCGCCCATGACGATCAGGTTGAAGATGAACGCGACGGCGATCACCTTCGCGATCGTCTTGCGTTGTATCTCCATACAGGTGCTGATTAGCGATAGAGGTCCTTTGAAACCGGTTCTCTTCTCAGATCGCGGGCAGGATGTAAAACATGTTCGGACGGTTCAGCGGTTCGAGTAAATATCGCCTCTATCGGTCCGCCCGGACAGAACCCGCGGACGGCCATCCACCTCGACCCACCCTATCTCCGCCTCTGTCGTGCTCTCCTTCGGGCGGTGAACTCATGTTGGAAGGCCTCATTCGGCCTCGCGAACCACCGCGATAGCCCGCTGACGCTTCTCGACGATCTCGTGGACGCGCTCCTTCTTGTCCTCGATGTCCTGTTGATCCTGCAACCAGTACAGATCGGTATAAAAGGCGACGAGGGCCTCGACCTCCTCGCCCGAGAGGTGGCCGACGTCGTCGGCGTTGCTCTCGTAGACGACCGGCCGTTCCACCGTCTGGGTGAGTGCCTCGTACTCGCCGCGGTCCGCCATCTCGTCGACGTACGACAGCGCGTCGAGTTCCGTCTCGAACGCGCGCCGCAGGTGCTCCAGGGCTGCGCGCCGCCGACGCCAGAACACGAAATACGAGCCGGCGATGGTGGCGACTGCCCCGACGATGCTTCCGAGTACGAGCCCGACGAGTGCTCCAGCCACGGGGCATACGTGGGTCCGTTCGCGTGAAAGGTCTCCCGGCCGTCCAGTTCAAGCAACTGGCGTCGAACTCGGCCGGCCCGGTCCACGAACACTTTTGCCCGCGCCCGATCTCGGTCACGACGATGCAGGCTTCCGCGGCGAGAGACGAGGTGCTCGACCGGGCGCTGTCGATCAGCCCGACGCAGTTCGAGAACCTCTGTCGGATCCTGATCCGGAGCGCCGAGCCGACGCGGGAGCTCGAGCTGACGCCGCGGTCGGGCGACGACGGCATCGACGTCCACGCCGTCATCGACCGCGACGTATTCCAGGCGCGACTGGGCGTGCAGGCGAAGCGCACCGACGAGTCGAACACCGTCTCCTCGAGCACGATGCGGACGTTCAAGGGCTCGCTCCGGGAGGGTGGCTACCACGTCGGCACGTTCATGACGACCTCCTCGTTCAGCGGTCCGGCCGTCGACAGCGCCAGGCAGGGGTCGATCCGCCTCCTCGACGGCCAGTCCCTCGCCGACCTCATGGTCGAGAGCGAACTCGGCGTCGAGGAGAACGACGGCGAGTTCGCGACCGACTGGTCGTTCTGGGACCTCTTCGAACTCGAGGACGACGACCGCGTGCGCTCGGACGCCGTCCCGCAGGCCGACGTCGTCGACCGCTTAAATATCGTCCTCCGCGGTATCGACGAGGGGTACGACGTCAAACCGCAGATAACTGAGGTGCTGGAGCGTGAAACTGGCGAGGCCTGGGACCCGAGACAGGCCGACTACTACCCACACGCCGCCTGGCCGCTCGGATTCGTCCACAAGGATACGACCGTCGAGTACGAGGGACACGAGCGCCGGCAGTGGGTCCTCTCGCGAGTCGGCGCCGAGTACGTGCAGTACCTCGAAGCGGGCAACGAGGCAGCCGCCGAGGCGCTGCTGGAGGAACGAATTCGCGAGATGGCCATCGCGAAGCCGATTCTCCGGAAGCTTCGGCAGGAAGGTAGCATCGACCACAGCGAGTTGCAGGCCCTAGTCATGGAGCACACGCTGCCGCCGACTCACGAACACGGGCTCTCCAGGAGCACGGCTGACAGGCGTGGGAACACGCTCGGACGCTGGATCGAGAAGCTGCCGGAGGTCTCGCGGCACGGGTCGTCGCTGTCGCGGTCGACGTACGAGTATCGGTGATCCGGTGAGGTCGATGGGGGGTGACGGCGACGGCGGATGATGGCGACGGCGGATGACGGCGACGGCGGATGACGTCGATGGCAGGGTGACGGCGACGGCGGATGATGGCGACGGCGGATGACGGCGACGGCGGATGACGGCGACGGCGACGACAGCGGTGGAAACGACGGTGGTCAGTCCTCGCAGTCGGACTGTCGGAACTGGCTGAGACAGTCGAACGACGCGTCGCAGTCCGTACATTCCCACTGGTCCGTGACGGTATGGTCGCCGATTTCGCGCGGCCACTCGGTCGTACTCATACAATGAGATCCGAGGTGATACTCAATGAGTGTTCCGCCGGTAGGGGAGTCGTCTTCGATGACCGATCCAGCAACAGGGGTGCAGCAACCAGTAGAAACAACCTCGATAGGATCGCCCTTCTACCAAATAGATAAAATAAAAAGAAGAACGATATTTATAGAATTCCCCTGACGAAGAAGTGGGACATAATCGGGAAGCGCAAAACCGGGTGACCGCCGATAAGATCGACCTTTCTCTGATAGAGTCCAGGCGCGGGACAGAAATCGATAACTTCAGAGAGGGCGATCACGCGGCGACGACGGCACGGGTCGATGCCAGGGGTGTAATCGAACATTTTCGTACTGACCGAGTCGGTAAGATCGCTAAAACGAGTCGTTGGAGGAATAGTAGGCCAGATGCGGGCGTCTACTTCCAGTCAGTGCGCAGTCGCGACTGTCGTTATCCCCGGGGCGCCGAGAATACACAGTCAAGTTTAAGTCGTATCATGAGTATGACTATAATTCTATTATGTTTGGCATATTTAATAATTAGCGGAGTCCCAAGATCCCAATAATTCCATCCAGAACGTCACCGCGACCACGTCCGCGACGGTGCCGCACCAAAAAACGTGATAAGGGAGTCCAGGGTCAGGACACGACCGGTTGGCGCGACGACGCTGAGCCGACTGTATCTTTATACTCCTTCTCTCGTACCGACACGTATGGCCGACGAGAACGCAGCTGCCGATAGCGATGACGCCGACCGTCGCCTCGTGTCCGGCTGGCAGGGGCGCTACTACGAGGATTTCGCCGTCGGCGACATCTACAAGCACCCGTACGGGCGCACCGTGACGGAGACGGACAACGTCTGGTTCACGAACGTCACGATGAACATGAACCCGATGCACTTCAACGAGGCGTACGCTGGCGAGACTGAGTTCGACGAGCGCCTCGTCGACGGCACCTTCGTCATCGCGCTCGCGGTCGGGATGAGCGTCATCGACGTCTCCGCGAACGCGACGGCAAACCTCGGCTACGACGCCATCCGCCATCACGCCCCCGTCTTCCACGGGGACACCATCTTCGCGGAGAGCGAAGTGATCGACAAACGCGAGTCCGACTCCCGCGACCACGTCGGCATCGTCACGACGGAACTGCGAGCGTACAACCAGCACGACGACCTCGTGCTCTCCCTAGAGCGGACGCCGATGGTGCTCAAGCGCGACCACGCTCAGCCCTCGGCCGCGAAACCGACCGGCTGGCCCGAGGGCGTCGGGACGCAGCCCGACGATTTATAAGGTTACTGACGACGCGACGTCGCTTCCCGGTGAGTGAAGACCCCGATTGGTCCGCGATCGGTCGGTAACTGGGTCGAAACACGGCCGGCTTCGGCGGCGAGGGTCCACCAGTGGCCACCGCCCGACCCCTCTCACACCTCGTGTTCGTTTGCGATCCGGCTCATCGCGTCGTAAAGCCGGTCGCGGTAGACGTCGACGTCGTCGCCCTCGATGGGATTCCCGTGGATCGGGGCCACGGCGTCGACGGCGAACTCGTCGAAGATGGCGTCGAGCGTGGTCTGGACCTTCTCAGGGGCGACGTACCGGAGCCAGACCAGGTTGTCGCGGTGGTACTCGTAGATGGACTCCGCGGGCGTCACGTCCTCGAAGTCGCCGGAGAGGTAGTCGCACTGCCCCGGTTCGTGGTAGTTGCCGAAGCCGTCCGCGGTGAAGAGGACGCCGTCGCCGTGGTCGTAGATCCAGGTCGTGTGCGAGCGGTCGGCTAGCGGTGGGTCGATGAAGCTGAAGGTTCGACCCTTCACTTCGAGCTGGCCGCCGATCTCGCACTTCCGGGCGTCCGGGAGGCCCTGCTGAGCCGGCGATCCGGAGGAGGCGACGAGTTCGACGTCGTCCGTGTCGGCGCCGAGCGGCGCGACGTTGCCCGCGTGCGGGTAGTCGGAGTGCGAGAGCACGATGGCGTCCGGACCCTCGCCGTCCGTCGCGGCCTCGATCGACTCGGTGATGCCCTCGCGGTGGTAGAAGGAGCCGGAGTCGATGAGGATGACGTCGTCGCCCTCGCGGACGAGGTACAACGAGACGTGTTCGTGTTCGCCCTCGTGCTCGTAACACTTGTTCACCCATTCGACGGTCTCAGTTACGTGTACAGTCATAGATTACCCCAGCGTGCCGATCCGACCCTCTTCGTCGAGGGTCCGGGTCACGTCCTTCATCATCGCCATGTACTCCGACGGGTTCTCCCGGATCACGAGCCCGTGGGAGGGCGCGATGATCTCCGGGTCGAACTTCTCGATCAGATTGTCGATCTCCGCGTTCGTGCGCTCGACGTCGACGTACTGGTACCAGAACAGCACGCGGCCGTGGAACTCCGTGAGCCGGCTCGTCTCGAACTCGCCGTCGAGCTCGTCGACGAACGCGAGCGCCTCCTCGTCGAGGTGGGGAAAGCCCATCCAGTCGACCGGGAACAGCGTCTCCGTCTCCCGCTCGGTCATCCAGACCGAGACGGGCGCGTCGAGGAACGTGGCCTCGTGGAAGTCGACGACGCGGTCGCCGAGGTCGATACTGTCGCCCTCCGCGACGTGCATCCCCTCGTCGAGTCGGTAGAGCTCGTGGTCGTTGCCGTACGCCGGTGCCACGAGCGTCGCCTCCGGATGCGCGTCCAGGATCGGCTTCGTATTGCCGGCGTGTGGGACGTCCGGGTGGGAGACGACGAGGTAATCCAGCCCGCGGTCGCCGACGATATCGTCGATCGCGTCGAGGGCCTGCTCCGTGCTCGCGGGCGAGAGCGTGTCGAACATCAGCGTTTCGTCACCGCCATCGACCAGATAGCCGCATTGCGGGATGTACGCCTCGCGGCCCGTCTCGTACCAGTCCGGCTGCCGTTCGGCCAGGTCGAACTTCTCCGTCCTGTCTGGCCCAGCTTCGTATATCCAGTGAATGCCGGGAACGATTTCTCGATTCACAACGTACGATTGCGATACGTTCACAAAAATCTCGCGACTGCAAACCCTCCGATAATACCTAGCGACCCAGATGAAGGACGGAGAATTAAGAGGCTGGACTGTCAGGGAGCTATCAACGGTGCGAGATGCTATCAGGCGGGAGATGAACGACGCCGGTGCCGGGGTCGGGGAAGAAGCGAACTCGGACACGGCTTTGGGAGAGTCGATCCGGACACGGGGGATACCGGCGTGAGCCGTTGGTCCCAGCTCGTCGCCGAACGGCATCTCCTCGGCACCATCGTCGGGTTGTGGCTGCTGGCGGCGGCGGCCCACCACTACGTCATCGCGCCTGCGAGCGTGCTCTCGACCATCTCCACTGATCTCGGGGTCGGCCCGTCGACAGGCGTCTGGCTCGTCAGCGCTGTACTGGCGGCCTGGACGGTGACGAGTGCCGTCGTTGGGGGCGCCATCGACCGGTTTGGCGACATTCGCGCCATCGGCGTGGCGACCGGCGTACTCGTGGTCGCCGTCGTCTGGGGCTGGCGCGCGGGCCGCCGGGGGGCGTTCGCCGAACTGCTCGTCACCCGGCTCCTCGCCGGCGCCGCCATCGCGACCGCGTGGACGGCCTCCGCCAACGTGATCGGTGGCGCCGTCGTCGGCGACAGGCGCGGGACGGTCGTCGGCATCTACCTCACGAGCGCGCCGGCCGGGTTCGCCGTGGGCCAGTGGACCGTCCCCAGGATCACCGCCGCGGTCGGCTGGCCGGCGAGCTTCCTCCTCGGGGGGGTGGGCGTGCTCGCCGGCTTCGGGCTCTTTCGCGTCGCCGTGCGCGGGGTCGACGTGCAACCGGGCGACTCCGGGGCCACGCTCCGGGGGAACGTCGGCGACGTCCTCCAGCACCGTGCCGTTCGCTACGGCTGCGTGATGGCCTTCGCCGGGTACTCCTACTACCTGTTCGTCAACAGCTGGCTCCCCTCGTACCTCGCTTCGGAGTTCGCCCTCTCGCCCACGCTAAGCGGCCTGTTGACCGCGCTGTTTCCGGCGATGGGCGTCCTCTCCCGGGTTGGCGGCGGGTTCGTCTCGGATCGGCTGCTCGGGCGTCGCCGGATCCCGGTCCTGCAGTTCTCCTTCCTCGTCGCGATCCCGCTGGTCGTCGCCATCGCCACGACGGAGACGCTCGCCGTCATCGTCGCGTCCCTGCTCGCCGCCGGCTTCGTCATCCAGCTCACCTTCGGCGTCGTCTGGACCTACGTCACAGAGTCCGTCGCTGCCGACGTCAGCGGCACCGCGCTGGCTCTGCTGGGGACGGCCGGCATGGCGGGCGCGTTCAGTGCACCGATCGTTGCGGGCACCCTCATCGACGTGACCGGTACCTATGCAACCGCGTTCACCTACGCCGGCGTCCTGGCGCTCGGGGGGCTCGCCCTCTCGCTCCTGGCCCCGGAATCCGACTGAGTGACTGCGAGGAGTCGGAACCAGCGTGAGGGTATCACCGCTCCTCGAACCGGATCGGCTCGCCCGTCTCCACGAGCAGTCCACACCCCGAGCGGTCCAGCCCCTACACACCGTTCGCGTTACTGCAAACGCTGGCCGCCCGATAATGGCCGACAGCGTCGATGAACGCCGGATTTCCATTACAGGCCTATTGCTGTAAGTGAATTCGATGGTGATGCCAGCAGTTGAGCGATGTCTCTGCTGCCCGGCTAGCAACCACGAACGAGTAACTGGAAGGCTCGGTCGAGCGGCCCGAACGGATTGTTGTAGCGCCCTCACCTGACCACTCGTCCACCGATTTACGGATAGGCTATCCACACACGATTACGGATCGTCCAGGCGCAGTCCGGCGGGTTGGTGTTCGGTCCGAGAAACCGCCTTTGCTCGCGTCCCCCGTGTTTTAGGTACCGCCGGTTCACGTAGTGGGTATGCTCCACACGGACGGAACGCTCCTCACGATCGACCTCGAGGACCGAACCTGGGAGTCGACGACTATCGACGACGTGCTCGACTCGTTCATCGGTGGCCGCGGCGTCGCGACGAAGCTCGCGCACGACGCGATTCCGTTCGACGCGGACCCCTTCGGCCCGGAGAACCGCGTCTATCTCTCGACCGGGCCGCTCCAGACCTCGCGAATGAGTTTCACGGGCCGGATGAACGCCACGGCACTATCACCCCTCACCGACGGGCTCGTCTCGACGAACGCCGGCGGATTCCTCTCGCGCAACTTCGCGGACACGGGCCACGCCTGCGTCGAATTCGTCGGCGAGAGCGACGTGCTGCTGGCGGTCCACGTCACCGACGAGGGCGTCGAGTTCGAGGAAATCCCGGCCCTCGCCGGCGCCACCGTCAGCGAGACGAGCGCGGCAATGGCCGACCGCCACGGCCTCGACGCCGAGCACCTGGCGACCATCGGGCCCGCCGGCGGGAACCGGGTCCGGTTCGCGTCGGTGATGACCTCCGACACGCGCGCGTTCGGGCGCGGCGGCGTCGGCGCGGTGCTCGGCGCGAAGCGCGTGAAGACCGTCTCCTTCGGCGGGGAGTCCCGCCCCGACATCGAGTTCCCGGACCCGAACGTCACCCGGGAGGTCCACCAGGACGCCGCGACGGAGGACCACATCATGAAGCGGCAGGGGACGACCAGCGGCGTCGACTTAAAAAACGAGCTCTACTCGCTGCCGACCCGGTACTTCGAGCGCATGTCCTTCGACGAGGGCGTCGAGGGGATCAACGGCAGCGCCGTGGAGTCGAAGAAGTACAAGAAGGGCACCTGCTCGCAATGCGCGTTCGCCTGCAAGCTGCCGACCAGGGACGAGGAGACCGGTCTCGAAACGGAGGGGCCGGAGTACGAGACGGTGTTCTCCTTCGGGAGCAACCTCGAGATCGGCGACCTCGTCGACGTGATGAAGTCGAACGAGCTCTGTGACGAGCTCGGGCTCGACACCGTCAGCGCCGGCGTCGTGATCGGGGCGTACCTCCAGGCGAACGACGAGTTCGGGAACGCGGAGCTCGTCCACGACCTCGTCGAGCGTATCGCGCGGCGAAAGGGCGTCGGCGACACCCTCGCGGAGGGCGTCGACCGCATCCACGAGGAGCTCGGCGTCGAGAACTGGACGTCGAAGGGGCTGGAGTTCCCCGGCCACGACGGGCGCGTGCTTCACGGGCGCGCGCTCGGCTACGCGACGGCCAACCGCGGCGCCGACCACATGTACTCGAAGATCCACAACCTGGAGTACGAGGGCGTCGTCCCGCCGGAGGGACTGGAGGGGAAACCCAAGGTCGTCATCGAACTCGAGAACCTGAAGGCCGTCAACGACTCGGCGGTCATCTGCAAGTTCGCGAAGGCGCACATGACCGACGAGCGACTCGAACGGATCTTCGGCGTCGACTACGACGAGCTGCTGGAGACCGGCGCCCGGATCGTCGCGCTCGAACGCCACTTCAACAACCAACGCGGCTTCGACCGCACTGACGACACGCTGCCGTACGAGATCGAGGGGATGGACGCCGCCCTCGAGGAGTACTACGAACGCCGGGGCTGGCGCGAGGACGGCGTCGTCCCGGCGGACGTCGTTTCCGGCGGCACGCTCGCGGACTGATTTTTAAGAGGCACCTTTCCGACGGTCGCCACCGACCGGGACGTTCGCTGCCAGCCGAACCGTTTTACGCCTGTCTTTGCGTGTACGTACCAATGACCGAACCTTCGGGGACGATCGCGGAGACGGTGCTGTCCGACCACCTCGCGAGCGGGGAGCTGACCCCCGGCGAAACGATCGAGATCGACGTCGACCAGGCGCTACTGCACGACGTGCTCGGGCCGCTCATCTGGATGGAGTTCGAGGCGCTGGAGTTCGACGAGGTGCAGACCGACATCGCCGCCCAGCACTGCGACCACCAGACGCTCCAGATCGACGGCGCGGACACGGACACCCACCGCTACCTGCGGACGGCGACCCAGCGCTACGGCGGCCACTTCTCGAAGCCGGGCAACGGCATCTGTCACCAGGTGCAGCGCGAACAGTGGATCCGTCCGGGCGACACGCTCGTCGGTTGTGACTCCCACGGGCCGACGATGGGCGGGTTCGGCGCCATCGGCCTCGGCGCCGGCGGCCTCGACGTGGCGACCGCGATGGGCGGGGACACCTACACCTTCGAGATGCCGGAGATCGTCGAGGTCCGGCTCACCGGCGAGCTCGACGACTGGGCCGCCGCCAAGGACGTCATCCTCGAACTGCTCCGGCGACTTTCGGTGAAGGGCGGCGTCGGCAAGGTGTTCGAGTTCACCGGGCCGGGCGTGGCGACGCTTTCCGTCCCGGAACGCTGCACCATCACGAACATGACGACCGAGCTCGGCGCGACGACGGCGATCTTCCCGAGCGACGACCGCACGCGGCGGCACCTCGCCCGGCTCGGCCGCGAGGCCGACTTCCGCCGGCTCGAACCGGCCCCGGACGCGAGCTACGACGACCGGATCGACGTCGCGCTCGACGAGATCGAGCCGCTCGTCGCGAAGCCCTCGATGCCGGACAAGGTCGTTCCCGTCGGCGAGGTGGCGGGGACGCCGGTCGACCAGTGTATCGTCGGCACCTGCACCAACGGCTCATACTTCGACGTCGCCACCGTCGCCGAGGTCGTCGCCGGCGAGACCGTCGCTCCGGGAACGGACGCGTTCGTCTCGCCCGCGTCGAAGCGAGCCGTCGAACTGCTCTCGAAGACGGGCCTGACCACGGAGCTGTACGCGGCCGGCGTGAACATCTCGGAGGCGACCTGCGGGGCCTGTATCGGCCAGGGCCACGTGCCCGCGCCCGACTCAGTCTCGCTACGCGCGTTCAACCGCAACTTCAAGGGCCGGTCGGGCCAGCCCGAGGACAACGTCTACCTGGCCTCCCCGGAGGTGGTCGCCGCCAGCGCCGTCGCCGGCGAGATCGTGGACCCGCGCGAGCGCGACGCCGAGCCGCCGTCGCCGACGCTGCCGGCCGACATGACGCGGCGCTACGACGAGGTGCTCGCGCCGGACCCGACGACGGAAGTGCGGCGCGGCGAGACGATCGGGACCGTTCCCGTCGGCGATCCGCTCCCGAGCGACCTCGCCGGCGAGGTCATCACGAGGGCGGGCGACGACGTCACGACCGACCACATCGTCCCGGCCGACGCCGAGGTGATGTCGCTGTGGTCGGACCCGCAGGCCTGTGCCGACTACACGCTCACCCGCGTCGACCCGGACTTCCCCGAGAAGGCGCGGGCCGCGGGCGGCGGCTGGGTCGTCGCCGGCGAGAACTGGGGGCAGGGCTCCGCGCGGGAGAACGCGGCGCTCGAACTCCAGGTGCTCGACGTCGAGGGCGTGTTCGCGAAGAGCTTCGCCCGGATCCACTTCGCGAACCTGGTGAACTTCGGCGTCCTCCCGCTACGGTTCGTCGACCCCGCGACCTACGACCGGCTGGACGCCGACGCCGACCTCGCGGTCGCGGGCGACGTGGCGGCCCAGCTCCGCGCGGGCGACGAACGCCTGACCGTCGCCGTCGACGACGACTGGACGTTCGAGGTCGCGGTCGACCTGACGCCGGCCCAGCGGGAGACGATCCTCGCGGGCGGGAAGCTGGCGGAACTGAAGCGGGACGCGTCGCCGTAGGCGTCGCCGGTGGGTTCACCTAATCTTCGCCGGCGCGTCCCCCAACCTTCGCCGGCGCGTCCCCTCATCCGTCGCGGGCACGTCCCCTCACCCCTCGCCAGCGCGTCGCCACCGGCTCAACAGCACGGCCGCGACGAGGGCGGCGGCGCCCGCGACGCCCGCGAGGACCATGAAGAGCACGGCGGGTGACCAGCGGCTCAACACCACGCCCGACAGCGTCGCACCCAGGGCCCCGACGCCGAAGATCCCCGTGTACGTGTAGCCGAACGATAATCCGCGGACGTCCGCCGGCACGTACTGGGAGATGACCTCCTGATTGATGGGGGCGACCATGAACACCAGGAAGCCGAGCAGGCCGGCGACGACGAGGAGTGGGGCCAGACCGCCCGTCGTCGCCGGAATGAACGCGAGCGCGACGAGGACGAGCGCGACGTCCGCGCCGACGAGCGTGTACTCGGCCTGTATCCGGTCGACGAGCTTGCCCCCCGCGTACTGGCCCACCCCGCCGAGCAGTAACAGTCCGGAGTAGACGTACTGACTCGGCTCGAACGTCCGGTCGAACAGCGACACCGGCTCGAACAGCGGGACCCCCGCGAGGATCTCCGGCAGGAACGTGAACGCGCCGCGGTAGTAGACGCCGTAGAGGATCCCGACGATGAAGACGAGCGAGAACCCGCCCGTGAACAGCACCGTCGTGTTGCGGCGCAGTTCGGCGAGGCTCCCTACCTGCCCGCGGCTGGAGTCGGCGGCCTCACCGGCTCCGTCCTCGCCGTTGCGAGCGTCGCTCCCGGCGGTCTCGTCGAACTCCAGCTGGAGCGCCAGCCCCGTCACGAGCACCACGGGGACGACGAGGACGGCGGCGACGGTGCGCCACCCGAGGAAGACGAGGAGGACCGCCGCGAGCAACGGCCCGGTCGCGACGCCGACGTTGCCGGCGGCGCCGTGGTAGGCGAACGCCGTGCCGCGTTCGCTGGCGCCGCGACTGATGAGCGCCAGGCCGGCGGGGTGATAGAGGCTCGCCGCCGCACCCCACAGGAGGAGTGCGACGGCCACGACGACGACGTTCGTCGCAACGCTAACGAGTGCGAACGCACCCCCCATCCCTACCAGACAGGCGACGATGAGCCGCTTCGAGCTGAACCGGTCCGCCAGGATGCCGCTCGGCAGCGCGCCGACGCCCGTCAGCGCGTAGCTGGTGCCGAGAACGACGCCGAGGACCGCCTCCGTCGTCCCGAAGGCGTCGAGCCAGATCGCCGCGAAGATCGGGATCACGAGCTCGTAGGTGTGAAACATCGCGTGCCCGAGCATCACGAACGCCGTGATCCGGCGATCGTTCTCGTTCATGCAGGGAGCAGCGAGCGATCCATTATAAATACCCGCGTCGAGCGCGTTCGACGCTCACTGTACAGCCCCTCACGGCGCCGAACCGGGAGACGACGGTTCGCCGCATCCAGTAGCTTATTGACGATGTTCGGCGAACGCCCAGCCAGTGCTCGAATCGGTCTTCGGCGAGGACGCCGACGTGCTGCGCGACAGGGATTTCCAGGCGATGCTGCTGGCGAACCTGCTGGCGCCGCTCGGTGTGACGCTGCTGTCGCCCATCCTGAGCGCGCTGACGGGGCCGTTCGCGGTCTCCTCGGCCCGGATCGGCCTCCTCATCTCGGCGTACACCGCTCCACCGATCTTCCTGATCCCGGTCGCCGGCCTTCTCGCCGACCGGTACGGCCGCAAGCCGATGCTGTTGACGGGGATCGTGCTGTTCGGGATCGGCGGCACGGCGATCGCCTTCACGACGGACTTTCGGGTCGCCGTGGCGCTCCGCTTCCTGCAGGGGATCGGCTTCGCGGGCCTGACCCCGATCATCATCACGAGCCTCGGCGACATCTACGACGGCTCGGCGGAGGCGACGGCCCAGGGACTCCGCTTCACCTCCTCCGGCGTCTACCAGTCGATCTTCCCGCCGCTGGCCGGGCTCCTCGTCGGCGTCGGCTGGCAGTACCCCTTCTTCATCTACGCGCTGGCGTTCCCGGCCGCCCTCGCCGTCTTCTTCTGGTTCGACGAACCGACGCGGGACGCGACGGCGGACCGCGACTCAACGAGCGACCCCGAGGCGACCGACGGCGGCGCGGAACCGACCGGGGGTCGCCTCCGGCGCCTGGCCGGGGTCGTCCGGAAGCCGCGCGTCGTCTCGCTCGTCATCGGCCGGACACTGCCGATGATCAGCTGGACCGGCTTTCTCACGTACAACTCCGTCGTCGTCGTCACGCTGATGAACGGGAGCGAGGGACAGGCGGGCCTGCTCGTCACCGTCAACAGCGTCATGCTCGCGGTCGGCGGGAGCCAGGCCGGGCGCATCACCGCCGCGTTCGACTCCCGACTCTGGCCGCTGACGGCCGCCAACGTCGGCCTCGGCGGCGGGCTGGCCCTGGTCGCACTCGCGCCGTCGATCGCGACGGCGGCGGTCGGCGCCGCGATGCTCGGCGTCGGCTTCGGCGTGTCGCTGTCACTGTACCGCAGCATCGTCACCGGACTCGCGCCCGCCACCCTGCGCGGGAGCCTCGTCAGCGTCGCCGAGTCGCTCGGCCGGGTCGGGTCGACGATCACCCCGATCGGCATGAGCGCGCTCATCGGCCTGGCGGCGCCCGCGCTCGGCTTCGACGACGCGGTCCGCTGGGTCGCCGTCGGCGTCGGCGCGTTCGTCCTGATCGGCGGGCAAGTCTGTCTGGTCGTCGCGCGGTTGTCGCCGAAAACCGACGCGGAGCAGTCCGTCTGACGACTCTCGGATCCGGACCGTGTTGCTGCCGATCGCGGTCGTCTGTCTGACTTTTCGTGGAACGGTCCGACAGAGCCCGTCCGACGGTCGACGCGCCCGAATACGATCCGCTGTTCAACACTGGTTCCATGGCCGTTGACGCGCTCGTTCGAATGAGCGACTGAGCCGCTGGAAGGGACCGGACGGCTCCACAGAGGCAGATTTAGGCCCCACGCTGTCGATAGCCGGTAGCATGCACACGCATCTCGACGGCCCGCTCTTTCGCGACGCGTTCGGGACGCCGGAAACGCGGGAGATCTTCTCACAGGAAGGCTTTATCGAACGATTCCTGCAGGTCGAAGGGGCGCTTGCCCAGGCGGAAGCCGACGCCGACGTGATCCCGACGGACGCTGCCGACACGATCGCCAGCGAGGCGTCATTCAGCGAATTCGACGTGGCCGACGTCGAGCGGCACGTCGAGCCGGGGAAGATTTTCAGCGTCGCCATCCTCGACGCGTGGCGCGAGACGCTCCCCGACGACGCCGCGCGGTTCGTTCACTGGGGCGCGACGACGCAGGACATCTCCGACACGGCGCTCGTCCTCCAGCTCCGGGAGGGAATCGACGCGTTCCTCGCCGACCTGGTCGGCGTCCGCGAGGCGCTAACCGATCTCGCCGATGAGCACCGAGACACACCCACAGTCGGTCGGACGCACCACGTCCACGCGACGCCCGTGACGCTGGGCCTGCAGTTCGCCTCCTGGCTGGACGAGGTGGACCGCCGGATCGCCCGCCTGGACGAGGTTCGCGAGGGAATCTCCGTGGTCGAGTGCTTCGGTGCGACTGGCACCCTGGCGTCGCTCGGCGAGGACGGGCTCGCGGTCCAGCAGCACCTCGCCGACCGGCTGGCCCTCGACGTCCCCGACGTCGCCTGGTTCGCGGCTCGCGATCGGGTCGCCGCCGTCGCGAACGCGCTCGCCGAGGCCGCGGGCACGCTCGCGCGCATCGCGAGGAACGTCCTGCTCCGCAATCGCCCGGAGTTCGACGAGCTACGCGAGCCGGTCCCCGAGGGCGCGGTGGGGAGCAGCACGATGCCACACAAGCGGAATCCGGTCAAGTCGCAGACAGCCGTCGGTCTCGCGGAGCGGGTTCGCGGCCTGGCTCACACGATGACCGGCCTCCAGAGCGGCTACGACGAGCGCGATTACGCGACGTGGCTCGTCGAGTTCGCGCTCGTTCCGGAGCTCGCCTTGGCGTTCGGTCGACTCGTCCGCAACGTCCGGGAAGTCGTAGAGGGACTGGAGGTCGACGCCGCGGCTGCCGAGCGGAACCTCCGCCACCACGACGGCCTCGTCGCCTCCGAGGCGGTGATGATGGCGCTCGCGGACCGCGTCGGCAAGGACGAGGCGCATCACCTCGTCCACGAGCTCGCCACCGAGGCGATGCGCAGCGAGCAGGACTTCGAGTCGGTTCTCCTGGGCGACGGGCGCGTCACCGAGCATCTCTCCGCGGCGGAGATCGAATCGCTGACTGACCCCGAAAACTACACCGGCATGGCCGAGCAGCTGGTCGATCGGACTCTCTAATAATTCTCCCAACATGTATTTATAAATGATAAATTCTGCATTGCGTTCCCAAACGACGATCCTGGTGAGTGGGAGATCGATACCAACGAAACGTAGATAACCGAGCTGATACAGGAATTCAGGTGGAATATTACCTCATATGAGGGAATCGGAAACTTGTGTCTAAATGCGGCTCTTCGCCAAGGGTCGAGCGGTTACACGGCTGAGATAGGCCGTGTACACGGTTGTGGCGCATTCCTTAACAACCGCGTGAATAGAACGCGAGGAGTCCTGCTAACATCAAATAACTGAATTTAATCTGATGTAAATATCGTCGTCTGTGATTTCCTACCGTTCCCGGTCGATCAGATCCCCACCACGGACTTGGCGAGCCCGGGGAAGATGAAGGACACGAGGACGTCCGTCGCGGTAGTGATGAAGGTGGTCGCGATGACGAGATTCGGCTCTATCGAAACGGCGACGCCGTCGGCGTCCTCACCCAGTCGGATTACGCCCACGCCATGACGATCCGGCGGGGCTTCCAGGGCGCCGCGACCGGCGCGTTCTAATCGGCGACGCACCACCAGCGCGACCAGTCTGCCAACCGTGCCGCCCGGATGCCACTGGGCAGGCTCGGCTGTGCTGTTGGAGACATCGGGGTCACTCGCGACACCACCCGGCCCGCCGAATCCGTCGGAGTCGCGATGACTGCTAGCTGTTCGTATTCGGAGAAATGCTCGCAGCCGAGTTCACAGCTCGAACCGTTCGAGGTCCTGCTCGAGTGCCGCGACGTGGTCGTTGTACGCCCGCACGAATCCGCGGAATCGCGGCAGGTATTCACGAATGTCGGCGGCCGATGGCGGCCCGTACTTCGACAGGAGATAGAGCCCATCGGACCCGCCAGCTCGCAGGTAAGTCGCGCTGTCGCGTTCCCACTTCAGCTCCCAGCGGATTCCGTCGACGCGCGTCGTGAACGTTCCGTACTCGTCCCCCTCGTACCGGTGGAGTTCGCCGGCGATCACGGTGCAGATCTCCTCGACCCGGTCGAGGACCCGGTCGCGTTCGGCGACCACAGTCTCGGTCGTTTCCACGGTCGGGAAATCGGTAGTGACGTCGTCGAGAGCCCCTTCGAGCGATCGGACGTGCTCGTTGTACGCCGCGACGAAGTCGTCGTAGTCGTCGAGCGCGGTCGCCAGCGCCGCCGGCTCCGGTGGCTGCTTCGTCGAGACGACGTACGTCTCCGACCCGGACGTCGGTGAAAATCGGAGATACTGGAGGGCGCCCGCCTCGTATTTGACCGTCCACTCGTCGCCCGGCGTGTCGAACGCTTGCTGGCCGTAGTCGCCGCCGTACAGCGTCGCAAGCTGGTAGGCGATCCGCCCCGCGTGGTCGCGTACCACCTCGAGCACCTCGTCGCGCTCGGCCGCAACGGCGTCGACGTCGGTGACGTCGAGCGCCGACAGATTGGTCATGAACGACCCTGGACCCGAGAGCGGTTAATCTGCGCGTTCCGCATCCCGGGCGGGCCGGTGACATCGAGCGGTCTCCAGAAAAGCCCCCGGGTGATGTCGACTGCTGGCTTCCGTCAGTCGCGGCGTCACTCCTCGACGTAGGGCTCCTCGATGTCGACGTCGCCGCCGACCACTGCGCTCAGCCGACGCGTGAGAACGTCGAAGACGACGACGAGCGGGTACAGCCAGCGCTCGACCAGTGATATCGGGCCGGCGACGGTCGGCGCCCACTCTCCGGCGTGGCCGAGCCCGTAGGACTTCGGCACGATCTCGCCGAAGACCAGGACCACGAAGCTGGCAAGCACGGTCGCCACCGTGACAGCCCCTCCGGTGGGCAGGAAGTTGATGACGATCACGGTCTCGAGGCTAGCGATGGCCATGTTGACGACGTTGTTGCCGACGAGGATGGTTACGAGCAGTCGGTGCGGGTCGCTCCGGAGTTCCTGCAGGACCGCGATCCGGTCGTCGCCGAGGGATTCCTGTTCGGCGACCCACTCGTCCGTCAGCGTGAAGATGGCGGTTTCACTGCTCGAGAAGAACGCGCTCAGTGCCACGAGGCCGGCGATCGCCGCGACGCCGGCCAGCGTGAACGTGTCGAGTGCCATACGGTGCCACCGACGGCACGCCTGAAAAAGGGTCCCGGTGTCGGTGGTCGGGGCGGCTTACACGATAGCGTTGCCGTATGTGTTTACCCCGAGGACGCAACAGCGGGCACAGCCTGAGCTCGTGAAA
>JBDGPU010000073.1:0-89029 GCA_042219525.1 Halopenitus sp. | reverse complement strand
GGCGGACTGAAAGGGCGACGGCCGGTCGCGCCAACGGGGAGTCGCTGAGACAGGCTCTATCTGGGCCGGGCGGTGCGGAGAGGCCCAGATATCCTGCTCAGCGACCGCGAGCGGCCGAGGGCTTTCAAGGAGGTTGCGTTGCTGTCAAGAGCAAGCCCGAATCACCTGCTCAAACCCGAGCATAGCGAGCGGCCGAGGGCTTTCTGGACGTTTGCGGTGCTGGCAAATGCAGCAACGTCTGCACCTGTCCAACCATTCGCTTATAAAGAGCGGCCGTGTCCGTCTGAGAAGGTGCCGACACCGACCGAACTAACGGCTCCACCGACCCGCAAGAATCAGTCGCTGTCGGGGAACGGAATGTCGACCTTCTCCCCGTCGTCCGGGACGAAGCACTCGCCGTCGAAGACCGATCGCGCTTCCGTTTCGATCGCGGAGGGGTCGCCGGCGTAGCGCGAGGAGATGTGGGTGAGCGCGAGCCGACGCACGTCCGCCTCGGCGGCGATTTCGGCTGCCTCGCGGCCGGTCGAGTGGGCCGTGCTGCTGGCGCGGTCGGCCATGGAGTCGTCGAAGGTCGCGTCGTGGACCAGGAGGTCGGCGTTCTCGGCGGCGTCGACCGTGCGGTCCTGGGGTCGCGTGTCGGCGGTGTAGACGAACTTTCGGCCGGGGCGCGGCGGGCCGACGACCTGCTCCGGACGGACGACGGTGCCGCCCTCCAGTTCGACCGGCTCGCCGGAGTGGAGCTTGCCGAACTTCGGGCCGACGGGGACGCCGAGCTCCTCCGCCTTCGGGCGGTCGAACCGGCCGGGGCGGTCGTCCTCCGCGAGGACGTATCCCTGCGAGCGCGTGCGGTGGTCCGTCTCGAACGCGCGGACCTCGTACTCCTCGGCGTCGAGCGCGACGGTGCCTGGGCGAACCTCGTTGATCCGGACGGGAAACGCCGGGTCGTGGCCCGCGGCGTGGACGAGGTCCTCGAGATCGGGCTTGGTGTTTGGCGGACAGTGAACCGTCAGCGGCGCGGTGCGGCCGTTGAAATCCAGTGTCTGGACCAGCCCCGGGATGCCGAGGACGTGGTCCCCGTGGAGGTGTGAGACGAAGATGTGGGAGACGTCGAACCCGGTCCCGAACCGCATCATCTGGCGCTGGGTGCCCTCGCCGCAGTCGAAGAGGAGCCGGTCACCCTCGCGATTGACGAGCAGGGCGCTCGGCGCGCGCTCGGTCGTCGGGATGGCGCCGCCGGTGCCCAGGAACGTCACGCGAAGCGACATGGATCCCCTTCGGAGGGCTATTTTTAAACCGGTGTCGAAAGTCGGAACGGGACTGTGGCAAGGCGTCAACCGCGCGCCAGGTTCGAACGCCCCTCGCTCGCCCATGGCTCGCCCATGGCTCGCCCGCCGGTCAGTGATTTCAGGTGCGTGTCACCCACGAACCAGCTGATGTTGCCGCTTGATCCGGGTAGTGTGCCCGACATGTCCGACGGATCCGCGGCCCGGGACGGCGATCACCGTCGGATCCTTACCACGAATGTGGATCGATTTGCTGAACAGTGGGCCGGTTCAGAAAGCTTATATATGAGTGAGAATTGATGACAACCATGTCACGGAGTTCCACTCCCTGGGACGAGCCGGACACCGATCAGCATACCCCCGCGCTGCCGGACGCCGCGGAGGTATTCCAGCCAACGGAGTCGCCGGACATTATGTCGTCCGTCGACTCGGCACGATCCCAGCCGGAGTTCGTCATCGCGGACGTCTCCCGCGAGGACGCCTGGGTGTCGGTCGACGAGTCCGCCGCCACAGTGCTCGAGGACTGGTGTTAGCGCGGTCCGGATAGCGCCGGTCCCGATTTTTCTCACAGTCCGTTCCGCCAGCAACAGCCTCGCTCACACCGTTTCTTCGTTGTCTCGAACCCCAGCGTTGACCTCCCAGGCCCGGATCAGCTCCGCGAGCGTGCGGCAGGTCGGCGCGGCGAGGCCGTGTTCGCCCGCGCGCTCGAGAAGCTCGCCGTAGACGGCCTCGACCTCCGTGCGGTGGTCGGCGTCGACGTCCTGACGCATCGAGGAGTGGTTCTCCGCCGTCGCAGCCGCGACGCGTTCGACCGCTTCGATGGCGTCCCGGTCCGAGAGGTCGATGCCCTCGGCTCGGGCCACTTCGGCGACCTCGGTGGCGGCGTCGCAGGCGACGGCCGCGGCCGGCCCGGTCGCGACGTCACCGTTCTCCAGCGACGCGAGCGCGGTCGGGGCGTTGATCCCCGCGTTGACCGCGAGCTTCTCCCACCGGCGCCGCGGCATG
This sequence comes from Halopenitus sp., assembly GCA_042219525.1. Classification (GTDB taxonomy): domain Archaea; phylum Halobacteriota; class Halobacteria; order Halobacteriales; family Haloferacaceae; genus JBDGPU01. The sequence goes on along the minus strand of JBDGPU010000073.1, from coordinate 86,741 downwards.
TCGTCGGCGACGGTCGTGTTGATCCCGGCGTCGCGGAAGGCCGCGCCGATCCGATCGGCTATCGGGTCGCGACCGCCGCCGAGCGCCCCGAGGGTCACCTCGCCGACGCCCGTGCACTCGACGCGGCCGGGGCCGCGGAGGCGCGCGCCGTAGGTGGCCGTGCCGCTCAGCACCTGTGCGTCGAGGGCGGCGACGAGTCGCTCCTCCGTGAGCCCGTTCTGGAGGGAGAGGACGGCCTCGAACTCGCCCGTCGCGAGCGCGCTCGCGGCCGCGTCCGTGTCGTACGCCTTCGTCGTCACTAGCGCGACCTCGGCCTCGCGGTCGCGTCCGTTCGTCACCGCGCGCGGGTGCGTGTGCGCCTCGACCGCGCCCTCGATCTCGAGTCCGGCCTCGCGAACGTGCTGCATGTGCGGGTCCCGGCCGACGAGCGTCACGTCGTGGGCGCGCGCGAGCAACCCGCCGACGAGGCCGCCGAGGCTCCCGGCACCGTAGACGAGAACGTCCATGGCCGGTGTTCGTCGGGCTCCCGCAAAAGGATACGGACCGGATCCGCGTCGGACTGGTCGGCCACCGAGAACCGATCCCCGGCCGGTCAGTCCTCGGCCCAGTAGTAGAGGTCCTCCTTCGGCGCGTCGCAGTTCGGGCAATTGGCCGGGAGGTCGTCGGCGATCTCGCCCATCTCGCCGCACTCCCAGCAGCGCCACATCACATAGGCGGTCCCGAAGACGTCCCGCGCCTCCGTGAGCTCGAGGGAGCCGCTGCTCTCCGGCGCGAGGACGTAGAACCCGTCGTCGTCGACGCCGCGGACCGTCCCGAGCTGCTCGCCGTCCTCGTCGTAGACGGACTGTCCGATCGTGACGTTCGCGAATTGTGGTTCGTCGGTGGACATACGTCTTCGAATTGGATGTGCGTCGTCTTAAGTGTGGGAGTCGGGCACACGGCCCACGGACGGAGCGTTCGATTCGCGGGGGCGTCGCCCGCGGTCGGGGCTGCGCTTTTATCAGGGTTCGCGCCGTCGCCGCCGACGATGGACGCGCGAACGCAGCTGGAGGCGAACCTCGTCTCGGAATCGGAGGCCTACGGCTACACGCTCTGCATCTGGGGCGCCGGCGCGTTGCTGGTCGACGCGTACGGCGTCCCGGGGGTCACGCGAACCCTCGCGTACGTCGCCGGCGCGCTCCTCGGGTTCGGGGCGCTCGCCGTCGTCGCCTTTCGGGGGTTCACGGAGACGGCGGCGGTGTCGGAGTCGCCCTCCTCGCTCGTCGCCTCCACCATCCACATCGGCGCGACCGGCGGCACCCTGCTCGGCGTCCACGGCTTTCTCCTCGTCGCCGGCGACGGCGCCGTGCCGCTCACCTTCGCCGGCGTGGGCTGCCTGGTAACCGTCGCGTACAACCTGTTGCTGCTGCTGGAGGCGTTTCTCGTTCGGCGAATGGCCTGACGTGCCGGACCCGCGTGCGGGGCTCGCTGCCCGCGGCTCGCGGGAACCCGACCTGCAGCGATCCGGCCTACATGAAGTCCGCAATCCCGCTCTGCTTGTTGGTGTCGTCCTCGAAGACGGACTCCAACGACTTCTCCAGCACTTCCAGCCGCTGTTTCGTGTACGGTCGGCAGTCGAACCGCTCCGCGACCTCGATGGCCGTGTCCATGTACTTGTTGACGGAGCCCTGATGCACCGTCAGGTTGACGCGCCCGCCGCACTCCCGGCACTCCTCGGTGAGGGGCATCCGGCGATACTTCTCGCCGCAGTCGAGACACCGCGTCTCCTGGCGCGCAAACGCGCGGAGATTCCCGATGAGGTCCGGAAGGAAGTGATACTCGATGACGCGCTCGGCGACGTCGGTCTCGTCGACGGCGCGCAGCGTCCGCGAGAGCTCGAGCTGGGCGTCCATCTTGTCCATCATCGAGCCGAGCGTCTTGTACGCCGACAGGTCCGGCCCCATCGCGATGTCGGTGACGTCGTGGGTGTGGTCGAAGCCGTGGTACTCGTCCTCCGTCCCGAGCGTGTCCTCGCCGATCTGGACGAGGTCCTCGACGTCGCTCGGGTCCGCCATCTCGCGGGTCGCCTCGTAGAACTCCAGCGGGTACTCCCGGACGATGTCCATGTTGTGCGCCTCGTCGTCGATCTCCGAGGGGTCGATCCGCGAGGACATGACGAGAGGTGCGTCCATCGAGTTGTGGGCATACAGCCAGTTCGCCGTGAATATCGGTTCGCCGCCGACCTGCAAGTCGTAGAGATGGCCGTCGTAATCGACCTCCTCGACGTTCTCGATCCGGAGATACGAGAGGTCTCCGTCGACGAGTGGCCGGAGTTCGTCGAGTTTCTCGGCGGCTCGTTCCGGGAGATCCCTCCGGTCCAGCTCGTCGACGATCTCCCCGAGTTTCTCCAGGCTGATGTGCTCACGCCGCTTCAGGTACTTCGAAATCGTCCCTTTCACGTCGGGGATATTCATCTCCCGGAGGTCCATGAGCGCGTCCGGGATCGACACGACGAGGCTCTTCGGTTGATACGGGTCGTTGCCTTCGAGAACACGCTCCAATGGGTTATCGGAAGCCCCACCAGAGACGGTCACGTTATATATTCGCTGCCGGGAGTCGTCGCGTTCCCTCGTGGACACGTTCGCGACGATCCCGAGTCGATGCAGCAGGAACACGATCCCATCCTTGAGATCCTCGCTCGTCGTGTGGAACCCGACTTTCGTGTGGTTGTCGTCGGTCGTTTCGCTTCCGTCACCAGCGATGAATCCGCGGAGGAACGCTTTGACCACGGATTCTTCTCCTCGCCGGATCGGTTCCGGGACCACCTTCTCACTCGAGTTGTACGAGTCCAGGTCGCGGAACCCGAACTCGAACAGGACGTCCTCGAAGACGGTCGGGAACCCGACCACGTAAGCGTCGTTCGACCACCGCACGGACGGTTCAACGCCCAGCGTGTCCTTGGTGACGCGTTCGACTCGCCGGACGAGCTCCTCGTCGCCGTTGTGGATCGTCGGCTGCACGGACGACGTCGACCCCTCGGCGGCGAACATCCCGAGCAACCACGCGAAGTCCTCGTTCATCGGGATGTGGCGCTGAATCCCCTTCGAGGATCCCTGTCGACCAATCAACGGGTTCCAGGCATCGCGCCACTCACGGGACACGGCTTCGATGTCCTGGAGCGTTTCGAGCGGCGTCTTCCTTTTTCCCAGTCGGTAGGAGAGTCCACCGTCGAACGCGGCACGCGTCTCGCTTCCCCACTCGGCGTCGTTCCAGACGTGTCGGAGGTACTCCTCGACCGTGTCGTCGATGAACACGTACGGGTCGTCCACGCATTCCGCGACGTCGACGGCGCCCCCCGGCTGCGTCTCGACGTCGAGTTGCTGTGGGGCAACCACGAGGTCCCCTTCCTCTAGGTCGTCGCCGGCGACCTCCTCGATGCCGTCGGCGTAGCGGAAGAGACTGTGATTCGGCGTGATCTCCAGCGATCGGCCGAACTGCGTCTCGACGCGGAGCAGCGTCTCGTCGTCGTCGGCACGGTACCGGATCGCCTTCTCGATCGGCTGGAGGCTCGACTGGTGGTCCTCATCGAACGCGTACGTCTGCCAGCCCTCGAACGCACAGGTTCGCTTCCGGAATTTTCCGTCGACCTCGACCGGGGCCTCGAGCTCCGCCCAGAGTTCGTCGAAGGTCAGGTATCGAACGCGCCCCTCCGGATCGACCGCGACAAGTCGGGAATCCTCGGCGACGCTTCCCCCTCGCTGGTCTGGTAGGAATTCTTTCGAGAAGTTGAGCAGTCCGTCCATGAGGAGCATCACGCAATCCTCGTCGCCATCGCACTGCTTTACGGACATGTCATTTGCTATGTGGGAATGTGTCCCCTCGACAGTGAGACAGTAGACGTGTTCGGTGTCGCTCTCGACGATCTCGACTTCGTCGACCTCCTCCAGCAGATACTCCCCGGAGCCGCCGTCGAACACTCGCCGTCCGCGTGATTCGATAGTCGTCGCGTTACGCTCGAGCCGACCCCACTTACGCGTCAGGTGCAGGCTCACGAGTTCCGAGAACCTGACGGCGTCTTCGGAGGAAATGCTAATAACGTACGCCTGGGCCGTGAGGCTGTCGTCTGTCTCGTCGTAAAACTCCGGGAATCTCTCGTGCAGCCGAACGCGTTCCGGCGTTTCGACAGTCGCCTTGATCCCGAGGCGACTGAGCAGTGCGAGTAAGTCCTCCTTGAGTTCATCACTAACCGTGGTTGCCTTCACGAGGATTCTCTCTTTTCCGACGCGACCGTCCCCACTGAAGTATCCCGCGAGATACGCGGCGACGACCTCTTCGGACGCGTCGAACATCGTAGTCGGGACGCGTTTCGTGTGTGCGTGTACGCCTGCGTCCAGAATCGTGTCGAAGAAGACGCGGAGGAGCCGTCCGGAAACCGTCACCTTCGCGTGGTTTTCCTCGTACGGGTCGACGCCGAACTCCTCGCTGAGAACCTGCTTGAAGAACCTGCGTGCTTCCTCCTCGGTTCCACAAATCGTCGTCTGGTGGATGGTTCCCTTGGGAGTTTCCTGCTCGCGAGCGAACCCTTCCGCAGCGTAGTACCCCAGCAACGTCGCGACTCGTTCGTCGACTTCGACGAATCGGTCGATCTGGGTCCGGTCTCGCTTCATCCCAAGCGTCGCATCCTCCGGGACGAATTCGAGGAGTTCGTCGATAGACGAGAAGCATTGCTGGAGATAGGAAACGGGGAAACTCCCCCGGTACAGATAGTTGCTCAGCGTCTTCTTGTTCGTCTCGAATACCTCCGTCATGCTCTGGAGCGGATAGAAACGGCCGTCCCAGTCCTCCGCGAAGGTCTCCTCGAAGAGACCGTACAGCCGATCCTTCTCCAGGCCTTTTATCATGAGTCGGTCGGTCGGAACCGCCTCGGATTCGATGAATTCCTCGAGCAGATCGAACCGTTTCGGGCCATCCGTCGACCCATCCCGGTCTATCGACTGGGGGGTCACTAGGCTGTCGTCGGCATCCAGCTCTTTCGCTTCTTTCCCGACGAGTTCGTCAGTATCGGCGTCGTACACGTGGACTTCGTGGTCCGGTGTGACGGTTATCGACCGGCCCGACCGGGTACGGATTCGAACCTCGTGATCCGGTGAGCGATGCTTACTGACCGCCTCGACGGGCCGATACACCTGTTCACCCTCGGCTGTCAGCGATGGAACGCGGATTTCGGAATCGACGTCTTCCAGTCGACCGACTGCCGTTCCGAAGTCGTCGTACTCGACGTCCGAGCGATCTAGGTATTCCTCGACGAAGTCGTCGAAGCGGTCGTATCTTAACTCTCCGCTCTCGTCCTCGAACCAGAGCTTCGTCTCCGGATGGAAGCAATTCCGACGCTTCGCGGCGTGAAAGTACGGATGCGCGTATCCGACCGCCGCCGAGGTAAAACCGATAACTCTCCCGACAGTTGCGGCGCTCGTGTGCGGCGCCATCCCGAAGACGAGCTCACCGACGAGGTCGTCGCGCTCGTTGAGCTCGTAGAAGGCTGGGAGGTCGTAGAACTGCTCGAGGAGGTCGTCGACGAAGTCCGCCGTCTTCATCATGTGCTCGGCGGCGCCGTTCGAGAGGACGATGTCCTGCACTTTCAGCTCGACGAGCTGGTCGTCGTGGCGGAGGGGGTCGCCGTCGATGTCCTCCTCGTAGCCGAGCTCGCGGAGGTGGCCCGCGGAGACGTCGAGTTCCTCGGGGCGGACCGACGTGACGGGCAGGTCCGTCATGTCGTAGCGAACGGTGCCGTCCTTGAACGACGTGACGCCGTTTTTCGCGCGGAGGATCCCCTTCTCGATGGCTTCCGGCGGCTTGTTCGTCGAGGCGAGCCCCTGGACGCCCTTCACGATCTCGAAGGCGGATTCGCGCTCGCCGACGTTGTCGAGGGCGTCGCGATAGGCCGTGTTGACGTCGATCTCGCGCTCGGTGGCGGCGGTCACTTCCCACTCGCAGCGCGGGCACTCGACGCGGCCGGCCTCGTCCGGCTCGCAGACGGTGCCGCAGTCGCCGCACTCGTAGTACGGCTCCGTGTGCGCGCCGCAGTCCGGACACTGGTTGTGGAACGTGTGCTCGCCGCAGTCGGGGCACTCGCGCTCGGCGACCTCGACCTCCAGGACTCCCCTGCGACCCATGTCGTCCATCTGCCGGGAGGCGTCGGCGAGGTTGCGCTGGGAGCCGCCGGCCTCGTTGATCGGGAACAGCGTGTGGACGGCCGGCGAGAGGTCGCGGCTCTCGGACTTCTCCGGGCGCCCCATCCGGTTGCCGATGCGGGTCGGCGCGCGCTCTCGGAGTTCGAAAGGGGCGACCTCGTTGACCGCGCGGATCGCGTTGTCGCCGTCGGCGTACTTGCGCGCCTCGGTCGAGAGGTCCGCGGCTTCCCAGTCCCGGCGGAGGCCGTCGTCGAACCCGAGCGAGCGCACGAAGGGGCGCCACTCGGGAATCCGGAGCGCGTCCGGCGTCTGGCTGTGGTCGAGCAGCAGCGACTCGACGCCGACGCGGGTCGTCTCCGTGTGCTCGATGGTGAGCACGCCCTCGACGACCTCGCCGTCGTCGACCGCGTCGGCGAGCGCGACGAGGGTATCGACCGCGACGTCGTGCCAGAGGTAGGTGTAGGTCGGATGGAGCGGGCAATCGTACTCTGTCGCCCATTCCAGCGCGGTGTCGACGGGTGGGTCCTCGAGGTCGACCCGGGGGTCGTCCCCCAGCGCCTGGACGTCGGCGTCGGTCGTCGCGAACTCCTTGACCCACCACTCGTACGTGTAGGAGGCGGGCGCGAGCGGGTGGTTGTTCTCGACGAACTCGCCGTAGTTGACGAGGTACTCGCCGAGGTCGAGCACCTTCTCCACGCCGTTGCGGACCTCCTTCGCCTCCTCCGGGTCGTCGATGCGGCGGACGTCGCCGTTCGCGAGCTTGACGGTCGGCCCCTCGATGCTGTCGACGGGGACGACGCCGGCGGCCTTCCCCGGGCGCTCCGTCTTGATCTGGGTGCCCGTCGCGAGGAAGTCGTCGACGAGGTGCATCGTCGCCGGGTGGACGCCCGCGGTCGCGAAGCCGTGGTTGCGGGCGCGGCCGTAGCGCAGGCGGAACCCGCCGGACTCGCTCGGGTGCGAGAAGACGGGGCGCCCGGCGATCAGGTCCCGGAGGAACTTCGTCGAGGGCTCGGGGCGTGGCGGGCCGTCGCGCTCCTCGTCGGCGTCCTCCGCGGCGTCGGCAGCGTCGCCGTCACCGTCGGCCTCGTCGCCATCGCCATCTCCGCCGTCTCCCTCCTCGCCCGCGTCGTCGCCATCATCCTTGCCGATGGTGCCGTCGATGAGGTCCTGGAGCCACGGCCAGTCGACCTCCTCGAGGTCGCGGGTGTAGCGCTGGATCTTCGGGGCCTTCAGCGCGATCCCTTCCGCGAGTACGAGGCACATCCCGCCGCGGGCGGAGTTGGTGTCGACGCGTTCCAGGTCGCGGAAGCCGGAGACCTCCTCGTCGCCCGTCGCCTCGCCGTCCAGCATGATCGGCATGTGCTCGGCGATGAACGTCGTCTCCTTGTCCTTCGGCGTGTACTGGAGGCCGGTCTCCTTGTCGTACAGCGCAACCTCCTCCGCGTAGCGCTCGACCTCCTCGGTCCGCGGGCGGAACTCCGCGATGTCGAGCAGGCTCCGCGCGTAGTCGGCGACGAGCACTGACAGCGCCTGCGCCGTTCCGCCGGCCGAGCGGATCGGCCCGGCGTAGTAGACGTTGACGAACTGCGTCCCGTCGTCGTTGTCCAGCAGCTCGACGCGGTCGATCCCCTCGATCGGCGCGGCGACGACGCCCTCGGTCAGGAGCGCGACGGCGGTCCGGACCGCGCCCTCGATCTTGCCAGCGGGGGAGTCGTAGTCGCCGACGGTGCCCTCGACGAAGTCGGTGACGAGTTCCAGGGCCGCCTCCTCGCGGGACATCTCGCCTTCGAGCTCGCGCACGCGCTCGGCGACGCCGTCGATGCCCAGGATGTTCTCGACGCGGTCGGCCATGTCGCGGGCGACGGGGATCTCGATCTCCGTCTCAGGGTCTTTCCCCTGGCCCTTGGCGGCCTCCGCGACCTCGAACGCGTCGTCGAGCTCCTCCTCGATGCGCGCGAAGTAGCGTTCGTCGTCGGGTCTCATCGACGCCCTCCGCCCATCAGAGCCAGAGGTCCAGGTCGGTCTCGGGGTCGTGTTCGCGGACGAGGGGCTCCTCGAACGCGCGCATGTACACCTCGCCCGCGAAGACGGTGCCGGCGTCCAGATGCCCGGCCAGCGCCTGGCCGCTCTTCCGGGAGAGCACCGCGTGCGTGTGCGCGAACACGTCGCCCTCGAGGTCCGCGACGTTGCCGACGCAGGCGGCGACCTCCAGCGGCTCGTCGAACGTCACCGACTGGTACTCCTGGTCGTCCTGGTCGTAGAACCAGACCTCGGCGTCCTGGACGGCGCCCATCGCCATGAACCAGCCAGCCTCGACGTCCTCGGCCCGTGCGAGGTCCTCGATCTCCTGCCGCCAATCAGCCCCTGTTTCGAGTCGAGCGAGATACTCGGCGCTCGTCTCGACTTCCCGGTAGTCCATGCACGACCCCATGCGTGGGGTGGGCAAAAAAGTTGAGTTCGGCGGCGGTCCGTCATCGACACCTCGGCGGCAGTCCGACTTCCCTCAGACGCCCAGCTCGTCGGCGAGGTCGTAGAACGTGTCGATCGTCAGGTCAGGCTCCCCGTCGAACGGCTCCCAGGGCGTGTCCTTCCGGTCGACCCAGGCGCCCTGCATCCCGGCATTCTGGGCCCCCATGATGTCGAACCAGCCGGCCGTGACGTGAACGATCTCGTCGATCGGCGTGCCCGTCCGGCCCGCGGCGTGGCGGTAGATCTCCGCGTCCGGCTTGAACGTCTCTACCTCGTGGGCGCTGATGGTGTCCTCGAGGATGTCGCCGATCTCCGCGTGCTCGACCATCGAATCGAGCATCTCGGGGTTGCCGTTGGAGACGACGTAACAGTCGTAGCCGCCGTCGCGCAGGCGCTCGATCCCGTCGCGGACGTCGTCGAAGACGTCCAGCTCGTGATAGACGGCGAGGATGGCGTCCCGCTCCTCCTCGGGGAGGTCGACGCCGTGGGCGTCCAGCGCGTACTGGAGCGCGTCCCGGTTCATCTCGTAGAACGGCTGGTAGCTGTCGATGTGGTTTCCGACGAACGTGTACTCCAGCGACCGGGCCCGCCAGAGCTTCGAGACGGGTTCCGGGTCGTCGACGCGGTCCGCGAGCGCCTTCTCCGCGGCGTCGACGTCGACGAGCGTGCTGTAGGAGTCGAACGTGACCGTGGTTACCTTCCCGGCATCGAATGGCATGATCTATTGAGACGTTACACTCCACACGGATAACTGGTGCCGACGGGGCGAGTCTTCGGGGACGTTCCGCCGCTGGGGCGGTTCGGTGTCGGCGAAAGACGCTCATCACCGCTGGCAGCTCCTCATTTGTATCGCAAGCCTCTGGACGACAGGATGTTCCGTGACTCCTGGGCATACCCCTCCGCTCCGACCGTTTCACCAGAATGGTTATATTTATGAGATTAAAACGTGTAGACGATGATCGAGTATTCGACGCGCGACCTCGTCTGCCGCTATCTGGACGTCCATGACGCGCGTTCGGAATCTCCGGCTCCTTGGTCCGTCACCGCGGCCGGAATCGGAGACGCGCTTGAGCTCGGTGACACGGCAACAGCCCGCGTCGAACTACTCAACCTCCTCGAGTCGCTACGGGAGGACGGATTACTGGATTCCGAGGAACGCCCGATAGTTGGCCAAGAGACGCCCCGTTCGATCTACTTTTTAACCGACGCGGGGTACAGCCACGCCGAATCATTTCACAACCGTATTCGCTCCGAGTCGATCGTGGTCACTAACGGGACAAGTGAGGAGATCTCGCTTACCGAGGTCGACCAGTACCTTGAAGAAGCCGATGCACCGCTCGTCCGGGCCCTGGCCAGGCTTGATGAGGACAATAGAATGCCCCTCGAACGGAGGTTTGGTCGCCAGTTTGTCGACCGCAGGGAGGAACTCGAAACCGTTCGAACGGATATCACCGCTTCGTTCGAACGGGAAAGTCGAACGGTTACGATATCAGGGGCCGGGGGAATGGGAAAGACGACACTCGTGCGCGAGGCGCTGGCGGACGTATCGGATGACCACGATCCGGTGGCCGCGTGGGGTGCCTGTACCGCGGGCCCCACTGACCCATACGCGCCGCTCGCACGCGCCTTCGACTCGCTCCCGGACGACGAACTGCTCGCCAGGCTCGCACAGATCCAGGAGGAAACGACGCCCACGGACCCCGCGCGGGTCGACGCCGAACGAGCCGCGCTCTTCGAGGATCTCGCCGACGAGCTCCGCAACACGGCTGCCGACACTCCGGTTGTTCTGATCCTTGACAACGTTCAGTGGGCGGACGCCGCGACGCTGCAACTATTCGTCCACTTCGCGACGTCGATAACTGAGTGGCTTTACCCGATTGCGTTCGTAGCGACCCATCGCCCGACCGCACCGGCCGCCGATCAACAGCTCGTTTCCGCACTGGACCGACTCGAGGAGGCGGACGTCTACAGCAAAGTGGCCCTCGATCCTTTCGAGCCCACCGACACCGAAGCCCTGCTGGCGGGGACCATTGACCGCCAGGAGTTCCCACGCGAATTCGTCGACCTCATTCAGGAACATACCGGTGGCGTACCGCTGTTCGTCGAGGAGACGGCGACGCAGATTGCTGAGTCAGACGCGGTCGACGTACGTGCCGACAGCTACCCGACCACGACCGAGGCGCTCGGCCTCCCCGAAGAGGTCGTCGACCACATCGACGAACGGGTCGGCTCGCTCGACGAGGACGCCCGCGAGCTCGTCCAGCTCGGGGCCATCATCGGCGAGTACATCCCCGGGGGAGTACTGGCCGAAGCGAGCGACCTCCCCCCTGCACGCCGCCGTGAGTACGAGGACGCGCTGGTCGCCAGCCACGTTCTCGAGCACGCCACTCCGGAGCCCCGGGGTGACGGCGGTCAGGCAGCGACCGGCGACACATCGGCGGACGGGAATTTCCGCTTTGCGAGCGGGGTCGCCCGCGAGGCCGTCGTCGACGGGTTATCCGATTCGAAAGTCGAATCGTATCACGCTCGGATCGCCGACGCGTTCACGACTGTCTACGAAGACCGCCTCGAGGACCACGCCGCCCGCATTGCGCACCACTACGAACAGGCGGCCGACTACTCGCGGGCCATCGAGTTCTATCAGCTAGCCGGGGACCAAGCACGGGAGACCTACGCCCACCAGGATGCGATCACGAACTACGAGCGTGCGTTCGAACTGTGTCGGAGTCATGGGGACGTCACCGACGCAAATCCCGCCGCGATGGCGCGACGCATCGCCGAGATACGGGTGACCATCGGCGAGCCAGAGTCGGCCATCGAGCAGGTCAAGGAAGGCCTCGACCTCGCGTCACCCGATTCTCTCGAGCGCTGCCGGCTCCTCGGCGTCAAGGCTGATGCGGAGCGATCCCGGGGGAATTATGATAGCACCCGTGAGACTGCCCGGAAGCAGCGCCAGCTCGCCGCCGACCTGGATGCCAGCGGGCTAGAAGCGGATGCCTTGCGCAACCTCGGCATCGCCGCACGTAGACAGGTCGAACCCGAGACGGCTCGAAACCATTTTCAGGCGGCGCTCGACGCCTACGTGGCGGTCGACGACCGCCGCGGAATCGCCACCGTCACCAAGCGACTCGGAAATGTTGCTCTGGGGCAAGGCGAGCTCGTGACGGCCCGCGAGCACTACGAGCGAGCGTTGGCAACCTTCGAGTGGCTCGAGGACCGCCGCGGTATCGCCGACGTGCAGAACAACCTCGGTATCGTCGCGAACTCCGAGGGCGATGTCGACACGGCTCAGGAGTACTTCGAGCAGGCGCTGGAGGGGTTCGAAACGGTTGGCGAGCGGCAGAACGCCGCGATCGCGCATCTCCACCTCGGCTCCTGTGCCCACGAGCAGCGCAATCCCGACGTCGCCAGGCACCATTACGAGGAATCCCTGTCGATCCACAAGTCCATCGACGCGACCCACGGCGTCGCCGAGTCGCACAAGCGACTCGGCACGCACGAGTTCTGGCAGGGCGAGTACGAGACAGCCCGGGACCACTACGAGCGCGCGCTGGAGGGGTACGAGGCGGTCGGCGACAGGGAGGGAACCGCCGAAGCAACCCTGGAGCTTGGGAAGGTTGCTCACGAGCTGTGCGAGGACGCGACTGCCCGGGAGCGGTACGACGACGCTCAGTCAATCTTCGCGGCCATCGACAACCAAGATGGCGTCGCCTCGGTCAACGTCGAGCGGGCGAGGACTGCCGCACGTCGGGGCGACTACGAGGTTGCTCGCGATTACCTGGCCGACGCGCGCGACGAGATGAAGTCGGCCGACGACAACCAGGGAGTGGCGCGTGTGTCACTGCGTCTCGGGGACGTCGAACGCGCCTTGGGCACCCTCACAACCCCGCTCAACGAGTACCGGGACGCTCTGGATACTCTCGAATCGGCGGCTGATAGCCAGGTGGTCGCGGTGGCACGGCTGGTCTTCGGGCGGTTGGCCCTCGCGTCCGGTGACCAGAATGCCGCCCGAAAGGCGGGCCAGCGGGCCAACGAGGCGTTCACCGAGATGGACGCGACGCATTGGATCGGTCGGAGCCGGCAGCTGCTCGGACGAGTCGCGGCTGACGCTGGGAAGCACGACGCTGCACAGGATCACTGGCGCGCGGCACTCGACGCTTTCGAGTCAGTTGGAGCACCACAGGACATGCTCGCGGTACTCAAGGAACTCGTTTCCCTCCGTCGAGAGAGCGGAGAAGACCATCGCGCCAAGGAACTGTGCCGACGGGCCGAGGAACTACTGTCGAAGGTACCAGATGGGGTCTCTGAGCGGCATCGCCAGTGGGTCGACGCCTGCGGGACCGAACCGGATGAGCCGAAGTGATCCCGCCTCTGTATCTCCCCACCCGATCACTCAAGCAGGATTCGTTGTATCCTCAGCTAGCGGGAGCACGAAAGTAACGACAGTCCCCTCGCCGTCGGCCGCTTCAATCTCGATTTCGCCGTCGATCAGCTGCACGACCCATCGGGTGATCCAGAGGCCGATACCACTTCCATGCTGGAGCGCCGTGATGTCTGCCTCGCCCAGGACGATCTCCCGCTCGTCGTCCGGGATCCCCGGTCCGTTATCCTCGACGTGGATTTCGGCCCAGCCGTCCCGGGTGGCGTGAGTTACCCAGACATTCACAACTGGTGGATCCGAGTCATTGTGGACGACCCCGTTCTCGACGACGTTCTCCACGGCATCGATGACTGGCTGACCACCCTGGATATGCCGGGTCGTCGAGAGATGAGCCTCCACGTTCGCCTGAGGATATGCATCCGCCACGTCGCCGACGGCCTCCTTGACGACCCGTTCCAGGCTGATCGTCCCAGAGCCCTGATGGCTCTTTTCGATGGCCGACTGAAGTGCTCTAAGCGAGTCGCCGAACTTGCCAAGCCAAGTGGCGGCATCCTGAATCTGACTCAGGTGTTCCTCGTTGTCCGGGCCGATGGCCGGTTCCAGAAGGTCGGCGTAGCCGGTGATGAGATTGACGTTCGTCCGTAAGTTGTGTCGAAGCGCGCGGTCCATCACGTCAAAGACCTCATCGCGCCGTCGCTGCGCGGTGACATCTCGGAGTACGCCGGCAGCGCCCTCGAACCGACCGTCGTGAAACAGGATCCCGATAGATCCTTCGAGAGAAATTATCCCGCCGTCAGCCGCCACACCTTCGAGGCTAACGGTCCGACTCTGAAGAGTCCCATCATCACCCTCCGCGGCGAGGTCACGGAGCAAGGTCCGGATCTTCTCTACGTCTTCATCGACGATAAACTCGGAGAAGTGTAATTTTTCGTCGGTCACCTCATAGCCGAACTGTTCCTCGAAGGCCCTGTTGGCGAACGTGAGATACCCTTCCGCGTTGGATACATAGACCGGATCTGGGAGCACTTGGACGATCGTTTCGTATTGTCGCAGCTCACGAGACGGTGACGCAGGGTCGCCAGCTTCGGTTCGGCTTCCTGACCCCGAATCGCTCATCGTCAGACACCCTTTGATTTCATAGAACAACCCAAAACATCACCGGTTAAATACACCAAAATGTGGCCGGCACAATAGTCAGATATCGATGGCCTCAGGAACCCTCAACGTCGGGGCGAAATTGAAGATCGTGGAGCTCGAGTATCGCCGTCCGGTGCCCATGCGCCAACGATTACTCGTCGGGTAGGTACATCCCCTTCGACGCCGGCGCCGTTCGCTCGAAGCCCCACTGCTCGTAGAACCCGTCGACGTCGGCCATGAGGTTGACGTACGCCGATTCCGGTGCGTTGGCCTCGAGATACGCCATCAGGGCATCCATAATCTCGGTCCCCAGTCCCTGCCCCTGGTGGTCGGGGTGGACGACCTTGTCACTGATGTGGAAGACGCAGGCGCCGTCGCCCACGATCCGGGCCATGCCGACCGTTTCGTCGGCGTCCGTGTCGACGACGCTGACGCCGTACAGCGTGTTCGCGAGCCCCCGCCGGGCCGCCTCGACGCTCCGCGACGACATGTCGGCGGACTCCCTGAGCGCCACGAACCGCTCGGGGTCGGGCGTGCTTTCACGGAGTTCGTAGCTCATACCTCAGGATGCGCCATTCGAGCGAAAACGGTTTCGGTCGACGCTCCGGATGCGCCGCAGTCGACAGAAAACGGGCAACAGCGCGGACGAAGGTTTATAGGGGAGAACGCGGCCACTGACTACGGGGTCGGTACCCAGACGGCCGACGGGAGCACGCCGGCCATCGCGAGCAGCGATACGAGGAGCGACGTGACGACGATGCTGGCGGCGGGCGGATCCAGGTGTGTCTCCGCGTGGGCGTAGAGCACCCGCTGTAACAACTCGCCGAGGAGGGCGCCCACCACGCCGAACGCGGCCCCGACGAGCAGGGCAGTCTGGAGGGGGACCGCACTCGCCACCAGCGACGGCGTCAGCTGGCTCGCCGGGGCGTCGACCAGCGCGAGCGCCGCCGTGCTCGCCGGCAACGACATGTGGTGGGTGACCGGAATATCCTCGACGCCAGCGGTAAGGAACCCGAGCGCGACGACGCTGAGCCCGAAGGCGAGGAACGGGCTCGCCGTCAGGTACGCGACGTAGCCGCCGAGGACCCCGACTACGAGGCCGAGCAGCAGCACGTTCCGCCAGCGGTACTGGTAGGGGAGCCACGGTTCGACCGGTCGGCGACCGCCGTCGGCCAGAGTGTCGGCATGCCCGTCGCGAGCCCGCTCGTATGGACTCATGTCGAACCACTGGCGGGGGGTGGCGCCGACGATGCTGTAGCCGAAGGCGACGCGATGGACGAGGGCCGACCCGACGACGCCGAGCGCGACCGGGTCGACCGGCAGCGACACGCTGCTCGAAAGCGTCGCGATCCAGTAGCCGACGACGCCGAACAGGCCGCCGACCGCCAGGACGTCCGGCTTGCTCCCGAGGCCGCGCGTAATCTCTTTCGCCTGATGGTACTCGAAGTCGCTCTCGAGATAGCCCTGCTTCGTCGCGTACGCGAGCGCCGCGGCCCCGCCCCCGAACGCGACGTGCGGGCCCAGGACGACGCCGAACGCGATCGACCCGGTGACGTCGACGGGCACCGCGTCGACGCCGAAGGTTCGGGCTGCGAGCTTGTACGCCTCACCGACGATGACGAACACTCCCGCAAGAACGAACGACGGGAGTGCACCGATGGCGGCGCCGAACGCGCCACCGGCGAACGCCGCCAGCAACAGCTCCAGGGCCCACAGGTCAGCGATCGGCATCGGAATCACCCCCTGTCACGTCTCGCGTCGTTGCCTTCACACTTGCGCCGCTCATCGAGAGTGCTGTTCGCGGCGATCCGCGAGTTCGGCTTCGACCTCGTCGAAGAGGGCTTTGACGCGCGATTCGACCTCGTCGCGGATGTCGCGGACGCGGTCGAGGGGCTCCCCTTCGGGGTCGGTCAGCGCCCAGTCCCGAACGTCAACCTGGGCGCGGCTCGCGTCGAGGTCGAGCGTGGAGCACCCCATCGTCGCGACGTAGTCGCTCGATTCGAGCTTCTCGGTCGTGATCCCCTGGGGAGACCGGTCCGAGAGGTCGAACCCCACCTCCTCCATCACGGTGATCACCTCGCTGTGCACGTGATCGGCCGGGGCCGTCCCCCCGGTGAGGATCGCCACCGCATCTCCGAGGTCGCGCCGGTCGCGCTCCCGTTCCGCGAACGCCGTCGCCATCTGACTGCGTCCGGCGTTGCGGACGCACATCAGGGCGACGCGGATCCGGTCGTCGGTCATTGCTCGACCTCCCGGGTCGCGTCCAGCGCGTCGAGCAGCGCGCTCGCCCGCTCGGTCGCCTCGTAGTAGCGCCAGTTCCCGTCCTTGCGGCGGGACACCAGCCCGGACTCCGCGAGGTCGGAGAGGGCGTGGCTGATCGCGCTATCGCTGACGTCGACGACGGGCGTGATCTCGCAGACGCACAGCTCCTGGTCGGCGGTGTCCAGCAAGCGGGCGATCCTGTGCCGGGTCTCGTTCCCCAGCGTCTGCAACGGCGTCAGGTCCGAATCGATCTCCGCCGGGGTGTCCGTCGCGTACTGCGTCAGCGTGTCGATGCGGTTCTCGACGTCGCCGTCGCAGCACTCACCCAGTTCCGCTTCGATGAGTCGCTCCAGCCGCTCGGCTCCCTGGCTCATGGCTGAACAGTTGCACAACCATTCATATAGGAATTCGGATCGCCCTCGACGAGTAGGATTCGGGCAAAAAGAGAGGTTCGGCGGCTGCGGCGGCTGATCCTGATTCAGGGCTGGCGCTGGAGGCCGCGATCAGAGTTGTCGGCGTCGTCGCCATCGTCGGTGTTGTTGGCGTCGTCGGTGTCGTCGGCGTCTTCGGTGTCGTCGCCATCGTCGTTGTTTCCGTCCCCGCGGTCGACGTCCTCGTCGGGCCGATAGACGTACAGGCAGTCGTTGCTGTACGAGCGCCCGAACTGGTCGGCGTCCTCACAGCAGAGCACGCGGCCGTCGTCCATCACGTAGACGTTGTCGACGTTGATGAGCGCGTCGTCGGCGACGGCGGCCGGGTCGCTCCCGTCCGGCCCGACGATGACGGGTTCCAGCGTCGAGACGTTGTAGTCCGCCTCCAGTTCGGCGCGGTAGACGACGCCGCCGTCGACGCGCTCGATCTGGATATCGCCGGAGCCGGTGGAGAGGTCGTCGTTGAGCTCCGAGACGGCGAAGTAGATGGGGTCGCCGGGCTCGGCACCATCGGCGGTGTCGACGCCTTCGGCCTTGTTGAACTCGATGCTGGCGCCGATCTCCTTGGCGGCCGCCCGGGTTTCGAGGAACGGGACCTTGCGAAGCTCCTCGTCGACGCCGTCGGGGCCGTCGCGCTCGTACTGGGCGGCCCACTCGACGATCTCCTCGTTCGTTACGTAGTTCCGGTTACCGTGCTTGACGACTTCCTTGTCGGCTTCCGCGAGCGCCGCATCGAGGTCGGCCTCCCAGTCGGTTTCGGCGTGTGTCTCGAGATAGTCCTTCTGCGTGACGTCGTCGTACTCGGCGATCCACTCCTCGACCTCCGCGTTGGTGGCGTGGCCCAGCTCCAGCCACTCGATCTCGAGGTTGACGTCGGCGGGTGGATTGCTCTTGGCGGCTTCCTCGTTGGTTACCTTCGGCGCGTACAGCGTGCCGGCGACGTCCATCGGATCCGCGTAGCTCGGGATCGGCTCGTCGGCGACGAACTTGTAGATCCCCTTGCTGTCGCCGTCCGAGCAGCCGTACACCGTGCGCTCGTCGGCCTGGACGTCGGGCGCCTCCCAGGCAGCTCGGCCCATGACGTAGTACTTGACCGGCTCGGGCGTTTCGGCTGCCGGCTCGCGGACGTCGACGAAGTAGCCGTAGCGGTACGGGTTCGGGTAGCCCTCGCCCAGTGGCTCCGTGGTGTTCCGGCCCTCGACCTGGTCGACCGGGTCCGCGCCGAGGTAGTACGCGAGGAACTCGACGCCCGTCAGCGCCCACCAGCCCTGGACGTACCAGGAATCGTCGCCGTACTGCTCGTCGATAGCGTCCTGCACCTCGCTCGGGTTCGGTCGGTTCCAGAACTGGCACGCGGCGACGCGTCCCTTGCCCGTGCCCGCGTCGGCGACGTCGCTCACCGTCGACTTGAGGCTGACTCGCGCGTGCGCGTAGTTCTCCTCAGCGGAGATCATCGTCCCCCACGGCGTGAGGTCGCCGTAACAGTTGACGCGCGTGCCGCCGAGTTCGCGCAGCGCGTCGGTGTTCGCGAGGTTGATGGCGTTGTCCAGGTCGGCGTGCCATTCGCCCTCGGCGTCCTGACTGAGCGGGATCCGGGAGACGTTGCCCGGGCTGTTCTCCCAGTTGGTGAACAGGTGCCCCTCGGTGCCCGCCTCGTTGGTCGGGACGAACTGGTTGCAGTCGGGGTTGGCCGCGGCGTCGCCGTACTGCGTGCCCGCGAAGTTGGCCCGGGTGATATCGGTGCCGTCCGGCGTCTGCGACACGCCCAGGCGCTCCGTACCGCCGTTGATCGCGTCCGCTTCCCGGGCCAGGAACTCGTAGTCGCCGCCGGCGCTCCGGACCACTCCCTCCTCGGCCTTCGTTTCCGGCACTGACAGCTCCTCGAAGTTGTTCTCCCCGTTCATCGAGAACTGGAACCCCTTGAAGTAGCCAATCCCCGACCGGTCGTACGGCGCCTCGTTGTCGCGGCTCGGGTGCTGGAGGCTGTACAGCGGCGTTCCGTCCGAGAACACGTAGGGGCCCGTGACCTCCGCCCCGAGCGCCGTCGAGGAGAACCGCTTGAGCTCCCCCCGGACTCAGGGAGCCCGCGGTGTGTTCGGATCCTCGGGTGAACCGGCGGCTGCGACCCCGGAGACGCTGGCGCCGAGCGCGGCGGCCACGGACGTTGCCATCAGCTTCCGTCGAGTGAACTCGACCATGCGGGTGAAACGCCCCGGAGTCAGCACATGACACTTACTAATGTTGATACGTCGCGGTACGACCGAGGGGGAACGGTCATACACTGCTATATATCGATCAGAGCGGCACGGGAGGGTGCGTCCGGAGGGTCCGCAACGACGTAAAACGAGGTAAACGCGGCATCCGCTGCAGAGGAAGATGACGAGGGTGGCCGTTTACTTCAGGCCGCGTTCCCTGGCACCTTCTCGGATCTCCTGGGCGCGTTCGCGGACGGAGGCGACGTAGCGATCGACCTTCGTCGGCTTCTTCCCGTAGAACGATGCCACCCAGTGCTTGTCAGTGTAGGGTTGTGTGAGGAAGTACGCGGCCAACGTGTCCCGCCCGGCCTGAATGATCTCCGGCGGAACGCCGCGCTCGCCCGTCCCGGCCTCCTCGAAGCCGTTGACGTCGAAGTACACGTCCGCGTACAACGCCGCCAGCTCCGGGTCCTCGAAGGTGGCCCCCTGGTGGTCGGGTGCTTCGAACCGATAGCGGGCCGCGTCGCCGTCGTGGTCGACGCTCTTCACGATGCGAACGTCCAGAACGTAGTCCGCGTACACCGACTCGGGCTGATCGGATGGGGGACGAGCCTGCGACATGCGATATAGGCGGAGGGTCCGGTCGGCCGTTGAAGGTTGCTATGTCGAGTACGGCCGGCTATAGAGGCGTTCGTACCGCTACGAAGAGCTGGAGTGACGAGGGAGGACCGGGCTCGCCGGCGACGTTGCTGGCCGGCGCGGCTCGGCCGAGGCTGGGGAGGACTGAGGAGTGCGGTTGCTGGGCGGTGCTGTCGCGGTAGCTGTTGCGGTGCCGTCCTGGCGGACTGAAAGGGGACGGCCGCTCTCGTGAACGGAGGGAACGAGACCATGGAAGTCGCAGCCCGGACCTGTCCGTCGAGCGGTGCGGAGAGACGCAACGGAAGCCCGGACCGTCTTCCAGTGGTCGCGCCAACGCGGAGCGACCGCGAGCGGCCGAGGGATTTCCGGGTGCTTGCGGTGCTGTCGAGCGCAAGACCGTATTATCTGTACAATCCACCTTATAAAGAGCGGCCGAGGGCTTTCTGGGTGCTTGCGGCGCTGACAAGTGCAGCACCATCTCCGCCTTTAAAAGAAGTTTATAAATGAGGGCTGCTCAGGGCTTCCAGGTGTTTGCGGTGTTGTCCAGTGTAGCAGCGTCTGCATCTTTAAAAACTATTTATAAACAAGAACCATCGTGGACTTTCTGGCTGTCGTGGACGACTGTGGCAGCGTCTGCACCTATAAGCACGGTTTATAAACAAGAGCGGACGGGAGGATCCCCGACTATTTGCGCTCCCGTCAAGCACAGCACCGTCCGTACTCGCGACTACAGCCGTTTCTTCCGAGCAGCGGTCTGCAATGCTGTCTCGGCGATGTTGCCGCCGTACTCCGCGGTCCGCATCAGGCTGTCGAGCGTGAGCGCGATCAGGTGGCTCTCGGGGACGTCCTGGTCGTGGAGTTTCCGTTCGAGCGCTTCGAGGTCCGAGATGAGTTCGTCCCGGTCGTCGAGTGCACTGTGTGCCGTGTCGATGTCGCCGTCTCCGACGATCGTACTCGCCGCCTGCTCGACGATCTCCCGGGATGCCGTGGCGTTCGCGTCGATTTCCTCGGCGAACTCGGACGGTGGATTCTCGAAGCGTGTCGCGAGGTTCGCGATCTTCTCGGCGTGGTCACCGACCCGTTCGAGCTGTCGCGCTGTCGTCTGATAATCGTACAGCTCGGACTGGTCTAACTCGAGTTCCTCGGTTTCCCGCAGGCTAACGAGCGACCGCTGGAAGTGCCGCGTGATCATGGCGTACAACCGATCGACCTGGTTGTCCTGCTCGACGACGTGCTCGGCGAGGCCCGTATTCCCTTCCAGAAGCGTGGTAACGGCGTCCTCGTGCATGGAGAGGGCGACCTGCTGGAGCTGGACCGTCGATTGATCGACGGAGACGGTCGCCGAGTCGAGGAGACTCTGGAGCGTCACCTGAGTGTCCGTCGAGTCGATCGTTTCGAGCCCGATCAGTTTCCGGGCCGTCGCGGAGATCGTTCGACGCTTTTCGTGTAAGTCGGTGGAGGCCGACAGCGAGATGCGGTTGTACCCGGTCGTGTAGAGGGCCTGAATCGTTCGCCGAACTTCCGTTTCCGACCCCTGGTCGATGTCGACGGTCGTCTCCCAGTAATCGTCACCGGCTGCCGGTTCGATAAGTATCGTCCGGTCACGGGGGAAGAGCCGGAGCGTATCGCCCGTTTCCAGCCCGATTTCGCTCGCCCAGTCCTTCGGGAGCGACACTGTGAACGTCGAACCTCCTGTGAGCTGCGCCTTGCGTGTTTCCATGAATTGTGAGCGGTCGAGATGTACGGTGTATAGTTGGACGGCCAGCTGCTTCCGGCGACTCGCGGTCTGCCGATGCGACGGATACGTCCCTGCAACTCTGGCGTTCCCGATTAACTCCTCCTATGATGCATACGGACGACGCTGACGAGTATATAGCAGAACGTAGCTCACCGAAGCGTGTTCTGGTTGAAATCCCGAGGGTGGCTTCGATGCTCGTCCCGGTCACGTCCCCTACCGCCACGCCGAGGCGTCGACGACCAGGGACATATCCACCGATAGCCACGTTTCCATCCGTTCGATCCCGTTCGAATCGGCCGGATAGATCGTTCCACGGTCGGGCCTCCCGTCGTAGTTGACGACGGCCAACTGCAGGGCGGGCACGCGCTCACCCCCGGTCGACGACCGCGACTCCGGGGGACGGGGTGCCTGCTCGTCCGAGTGACGCGTTCCGGTCTCAGTGGTCCGAGCGGGGTCTTTCATTATCGGCGCGTCTCTTCGGTGCAGCGGCGACACCATAGCCGCTGCTAATTGCGCTCTGTGCCGCTATGGAAGGAACGTGGTCGAACCAGGACGGAGCAGGGGGTACCCACACGGACGCTTCCGAAATTGGTGTTGGGAGCACTATATAGCACTACCGTCCAGCTCGGACGACGCTGATCAGATCAAAACGCTTCGGACCCGTCAGATCCGGGTATACCCCTATTATAAACCGCTTTTAGGGAAATTCGACTGGTTTCAGGTGATGGCGCACGACTCCCAGCGTCTGTCCGACACGGTATCACGGCGGAAAATTATTGCCGCGATGGGCGGGACCGGTATCGCTGCCATTGCCGGCTGTTCGAGCAGCAGCGGAGAGACGGCGGACGGCACCGACAAGACGCCGACGTCCACACCGGAAAGTACCACGTCGACCGGGACGCTGGAGGCAGGGGGCTCCTCGACGGTCTACCCGATCGCGAACAAGGCCGCCTCCTACTGGAACGCGAACCGGCCCGCGAGCGACAAGGAATACTGGCCCCACGAGAAGTACGACATCGCCACGAAGAAGAATCTCGCCGATTACTGGGCAAGCCTCTACGGCTTCGACGCCGGCAACGGCGGCGAGCCGCCGTACTCCGTCTCGGTCGCGCTCTCCCACTCCGGCACCGGTGTCGAGAAGGTCATGAAGGGCCAGCTCGACATCGGCAACTCCAGTGGAAACGTCGAGGACGAACTCCCGGACCGGGACTCCTACGAGAACTTCATCGACCACGTCGTCGGCGTCGACGGCCAGCCGCTCGTCGTCTCCAAGGAGATCGCGGAGGCCGGCATCGAGAAGATCACCGGACAGCAGCTGAAGGACCTCTACAAGGGTCGCATCACCAACTGGAGCGAGCTCGGCGGACCGGACAAGGACATCCAGGTGCTGGGCCGCGTCAAGGGCTCCGGCACACGTACCGCCTTCGTCAGCAACGTCTTCGGCAACCCGGAGGAGGACACGCAGGTCGCCAATCGGTACGGTCAGAACCAGCGCCTCGCCCAGGCCATCGCGCAGGCCGACAACGCCATCAGCTATCTCGCGCTGGCGTTCCTCGGGACGCAGGGCGTCTCGCCGATCGCGCTCGAATGGAAAGGGACCACGTACGAGTACGAGGACCCGCAGCACGGGCTCGACGCCAAGTCCTACCCGCTCTCGCGTGACCTCCACATGTACACGTGGAAAGGCACCTCGAAGAAGGAGGCCGCCTTCATCAACATGATCCTCTCGAAGTTCGGCCAGGAGACCTTCGTCGCGCCGAACAACTACTTCACCCTCGGCAAGCGCCGCCGAGAGGAGCAGCGGAAGAAGCTCCCTGACCAGGTCTAACGACCCGTGACCGAGGTTCTTTCGGACGGGTAACCCCAGAAACGGCTTTTCATATCTCATCAATGCTCGAGACTAACCTCACGACGGCACGACGATTGATCTTCGGGGAGGAGGAATCCACCGGGGCTCGCGCGCTCGTTGCGGCCCTCGGCGTCACCCTCGCCCTGCTCGTGCTCACGTTCCTGCTTGCCCCGACGTACGTTCTCCCGGTACTCGGGATGGCCCTCGGTGTGGTCGCCGTCGGGTGGATCACTCACCAGGCCGTCATCGCGCGATTGCTGACGTTCGTGGCCACCGTCTTCACCGTGTTGACGGTCGCGTTCATCACGTACTTCCTGTTCGCGAGCGCGATGCCGGCGGTCCTCGAACACGGCACGGGGCTCTTCGTCATCCCGGTCGAGAATGGCCAGGTCCGCTGGTTCTTCTGGCTCGACGCGCTGCTCCCGGCCGGCGAGTCGACGTGGAACCCGTCGGCGGACGTCTACTCGCTCGTCCCCACCATCTGGGCGACGGTCATCGTGACCGTCATCGCGGGCGCCGTCGCCGGGCCGCTCGGGCTCTTCGGCGCCCTTTTCATCGCCGAGATCGCGAGCGACGGGGTCCGTGAGTTCATCAAACCCGGCGTGGAGATCCTGGCCGGCATCCCGTCTATCGTCTACGGGTTCATCGGCTTTCAGGTGCTGAACGGCTTCGTTCAGACGTCGTTCCTCGACGACGGGGCGAGCTTCCTCATCGCGGGCGTCACGGTTGGCGTCATGGCGCTCCCGACGGTCGTCTCCGTCGCCGAGGACGCGCTCTCCAGCGTGCCGGACTCGATGCGGGATGGGTCGATCGCGATCGGTGCGACCCGCTGGCAGACGATGAAGAGTATCTCCATCCCGGCGGCGTTCTCGGGCATCTCGGCGGCGGTCATTCTTGGCCTCGGGCGGGCGATCGGCGAGACGATGGCCGTGGCGGCGATCATGGCCGCCGGCGTCGGCCTGGCGGACCCACTGTACGACGTCTTCGACGCCAGCGCCACCCTCACGAGCCTCATCGCCACCCAGTACGGGAGCGCCTCGGAGAGCACGCTCGACGTGCTGTTCGTCGCGGGCGTGCTGCTGTTCGGCATCGTCGCGGGCATGAGCGTCGTTTCCAAGTACATCGAGAAGCGGATGCAACAGAAACTCAAAGGTGACCAATGAGCGGAGTCGTCGACACCGGGACGGAAACGACCCTCGTCAACGCGGAATCGACTGTCTACGACCGGGGGCTCGACGGGATCATCGCCCTCGGGGTGGTGAGTTTCGCCCTCGGACTGGTGGCCCTGGTCGGCGGGGTCGCCCTCGACGCCAGCGGCACGCCCCTCGCCCGGTTCTTCCTACGGCTGCTGGCCGCCGTCGGCGGCGCGATCGGCGCCGTCGGGATCGCCTCCTGGGCCAACGTGGCTCCGGTGGCGTCCCGTCGCGTCCGGGGTATCGGTGTTGGCGTCCTGTTCGCGACGACCGCACTGAC
This sequence comes from Halopenitus sp., assembly GCA_042219525.1. Taxonomy (GTDB): domain Archaea; phylum Halobacteriota; class Halobacteria; order Halobacteriales; family Haloferacaceae; genus JBDGPU01. Next base: position 61,997 of record JBDGPU010000073.1, on the reverse strand, counting down.
CGCCGTCGCGTTCGCGGTCGAGGTGACGCTGGCGACTCTGCTGGGGGCGATCCTCATCGTCGATGCGGCGGGGGTCGTCGCCGCGGGCCTCTGCTCCCGCGCCGGCCTGGTCGACACGCTGCCGGACCCCAGCGCCGGCCTCCTCGCGGGCGGAGCCTTCGGCACCATCGGACTCGTCGTCGGCGCTGCGCTCGGGGGGAGCCTCGTCGGGTTCGACTCCCTGACCTGGCTGCTCCTCGCCCTGCTCACGGGCCTCGGGCTCGCGATAGCGACCGTGGCACCGCGTGAAGACGTCGGGTCGACCCTTGCACCGGCGCTCGTCGTCGGGGCGCTCGGACTCACCATCGCCACCGCGACCATCGGCGTCGGCTGGCAGTGGAATCCGAAGGCCCTCTCCGGCGGATTCACCGGCGGGGCAGTCATCCCGCTGTTCGTGCTCTTCAGCGCCCTCGTCTCGTCCTGGGCGGCCGCGAAGTGCCGCGCCGGGTTCGGGGCCGAGGGTCGGGAGTACGGCGCCTTCCTCGTCATCAACCTGACTGCCTTCCTGATGTTAGCCGTGATGGTCGCCATCGTCGTGTTCGTCACGATGAAGGGCGTCGGCTACGCGTTCCACGGTCTGACCATCGGGGCCGTCTCGGCGCTCGTCCTGCTGGCGCCCCTCCTCGCCCTCACGACTCGATTCGCCCGCACGCCCGTGGGGACTACCGAGTGGAACACCGGGGTCCGGTACCTCGTTCGGGTCCTTCCCCTCGGAACCGTCGGGTCGGTCGCGACAGTCGTGGCCTCGGTGCTCGTCACCGCCTCCCCGCTGGCGTATCCGTTCACGTACACGGTACAGGTGAACCGCAAGCCGAAGGCGCTGGACACGGCCGTCACGGTGACGCCGGAACCGACGGTCGGCTCGCTCCTGCTCGCGCTGTCGGGCCTCGTGCTGTCCGTGTACTTCTACCGGCAGTACGGCTCGCTGCGCAACGTCGGGACCGAGACTGACCGCATCGAGACGATCAGGACGGCCGTTCCGCTGACGGTAGTCGGTCTCCTGCTGTTTGCGGTCCTGTTCGGCCTCGTCGGCCCCCGGCCGCTCGGCCTGCCCGTCGCCGGAACGCTCGGGATCCTCCTGGTCGACCTCGGGTCCGTCGCCACGCTCGCGCTCGTGGTCTCCCCCTTCGTCGGCATCCTGGCCGGCGAGGGCGACCTCGGCGAGCGCGTACAGGACCGGGCCACGCTGGTCACGCTCGGCGTCTTCGGCGGACTCGGGCTGGCGACGGCGACGCTCGCGCTCCAGCAGGCAGCCGGGATCACCCCCTCGGTTGGTCCGGTGAACGTCCTGCCCGCCGTCGCGCTGACGGCCGCGGTTGCCCTCGTCGGGCTCGCCGCCCTGACGGCCGCGGCGCGACGGACGGCCGAGGAGTCGCTGCGCCGGCGCCTGCTCTCCGAGGAAGCGACGCTCGCGCTGGCCGGAATGGCCGGGTTCGTGACCGTTGCCGGGCTGCACGTCGAGCTGCGGAACACGGCGTTCACGGTGCTCGGCGTCTCCATCTCGCAGGACGGCACGCTCTCGTGGCCGATGACGATGCAGGCGTACATTCCGCTCGGGCCCGAACCCGGCGGGATCATGCCGGCCGTCGTCGGGACCGTCTGGCTCGTCGTCGGCGCGACGCTGTTCGCCGTGCCGCTCGGCCTCGGTGCGGCCGTGTTCCTGACCGAGTACGCGGAGCAGGGACGGTTCACCACCGTCGTCGAGGTGGCGACCAACGCGCTCTGGAGCACGCCGAGCGTCGTCTTCGGGCTGTTCGGCGCGGCCTTCCTCATCCCGCGGCTCGGAGGCGACACCTCCCTGCTCGCCGGGATGTTCGTGCTCGGCTTCATGCTCCTGCCGCTGATCCTCATCACCAGTCGGGAGGCGATCAAGGCCGTGCCCGACGAGTATCGCGACGCCAGCGCCGCCCTCGGGGCGACCCGCTGGCAGACCATCCGGAGCGTCGTCCTCCCCGCGGCGATGCCGGGAGTCATCACCGGCGGGATCCTCGGCATCGGCCGCATCGCCGGCGAAACGGCACCGCTCATCCTGGTGTTGGGATCGACGCTCAACCCGACCGAGTCGGTCCACGTCCTGCGTGGCTTCCGGTTCGTGAGCCACCCGCCGTTCGTCGTCAACGACCAGCTACTGAGCGCGTCGGCGTCGCTCCCCACCCAGGTGTGGGCTGTCATCGCTGCCGGGGTCAGTGGCTCCCCCGCGATGGGCTGGGCGACCGCGTTCATCCTGCTCATGGTCGTATTGTCGTTCTACGCCGTCGGCATCACCGCGCGCATCTACTTCAGAAAGAAGGTAACCCATGACTAACGCCATCAGCGACACCAGTACGGGAGCGAGTATCGACGAACAGACGACGAGCGAGACGATGGAAACCGGCGAGACGGACGAGCGGACCCGCGACGAGTGGACCGATTTCCAGTTCGACGGCGACGCGAAGCTGAGCGTCGAGGACCTGAACGTGTGGTACGGCGACGACCACGCACTCCAGGACGTCTCCATCGACGTCCCGGAGGAGAGCGTGACGGCGCTCATCGGGCCGTCCGGTTGCGGCAAGTCGACGTTCCTGCGCTGTCTCAACCGGATGAACGACCGCATCAAGAGCGCCCGGATCGAGGGGTCCGTCGAGCTCGACGGCACCGAGATCTACGACCCGAACGCCAACCTCGTCGAACTCCGCAAGCGCATCGGGATGGTGTTTCAGGCGCCGAACCCCTTCCCGAAATCCATCCGGGAGAACGTCTCCTACGGCCCGCGCAAGCACGGGGAGTTAAACAAGGGACTGCTCGCCCGCCTCACCGGGTACGACGACACGGAGCAGGAGGAGGAACTGGTCGAGCGCTCGCTCAGGCAGGCAGCGCTCTGGGACGAGGTCCACGATCGGTTGGACGACAACGCGCTGGGGCTCTCGGGCGGCCAACAGCAGCGGCTCTGCATCGCTCGCTGTCTCGCCGTCGGTCCCGACGTCGTGTTGATGGACGAGCCGGCCTCCGCACTGGATCCCATCGCGACCTCGAAGATCGAGGACCTCGTCGAGGACCTCGCGGAGGACTACACCGTCGTTATCGTCACGCACAACATGCAGCAGGCGGCTCGCATCTCCGACCAGACGGCCGTCTTCCTCACCGGCGGCGAGCTCGTCGAGTACGACGACACGGACAAGATCTTCCAGGACCCGGAGAGCCAGCGGGTGGAGGACTACATCACCGGCAAGTTCGGGTGATCCTCGTGACTCGAGACACCTACCAGACGGAGTTGCAGGCCCTTCGTGCCGACGTCCTCGCGATGGGCGACCTCGTCGTCGAACGACTGGAGATGGGACTCGAGAGCATCGCGAACGAGGACGAAACGACGGCTCGCAAGGTCGTCGAGGGGGACGACGAGGTCAACGAGACGTACCTCGCGCTCGAAACCGACTGCGTGGACCTGTTCGCCCTCCAGCAGCCGGTCGCTGGCGACCTCCGCTTCATCACGGCCTCGTTCAAGCTCATCACCGATCTCGAACGCGTCGGCGACCTCGCGGTCAACCTCGCCCAGTACGCGTTGTCGGCGGAGCGCGAGCTCACTCCCGAGATCGCTATCGAGGACATCGGCCGGGAGGCGCTGGACCTCCTCACGCGGAGTCTCGAGGCGTACGAGACGGAGGACGTCGATGCCTGCCGGGAGATCGCTGCCGCCGACGACGACGTCGACGCGCTCTGTCAGCGCGCGAGCGAAACCATCACCCGAGACCTCATCCAGCGGGACGACCCCTGGGCGGTCGAACGGCTACTGGACGGCGTCTCGCGGGTACTACTGACGATCCGCGACATCGAACGGATCGCCGACCACGCGGTGAACATCGCCGCGCGAACCCTGTACATGGTCGAAAACGACCCGAGCCTCATCTACTGAGCTATGGACACACGCAAGATCCAGACGGTTGGCGGCGGGACGTACACCGTTTCACTTCCCAAGGACTGGGCCGAGTCCCGCGACATCGACGCGGGCGACGACGTCACTCTCCACACGCACATCGACGGCGTACTCGCGCTCCAGCCCCCGGAGTGCGGAGACGCCGCACCCGAGCGGACGACCATCCGGGTCGACCACGACGATCCCTCGCTGCTCGAACGAACGCTTCGGGCCGCCTACGCGGTCGGAACCAACGAACTCCAACTCGAAGCCGCGGACGGCTTCACGGACGAGCAGCGGCGCGTCGTCAACAGTGTCGCCAGAGACCTGGCCGGCGTGTCCGTCGCCGACGAATCGGGCGACTGGATGACGGTTCGGACGCTTCTCGACACCGCCGAGGTCTCGGTTCGGCAGTCGGTGCGCCAGCTCAAGTTCGTCACGCTGTCGACACACCGGGAGGCGATAGCGGCGGTGACCGGGGAGACGGACCCGGACGAGCTGGCCGCTCGCGACGGGCAAGTGGACCGGCTATACGCGATGATCGACCGATCGTTCGCTCGCGGACTCGCCCAGCTCGACGAGGTGGACGCACTCGGGTTGACCCGGCCCGAGCTGTTCGAGCTGTGGGCGACGACGCGGGAACTCGAACGCGTCGCCGACCGCGCCGAGGGGCTGCTAACCGTTGCCACCCGGATCGACGACACCATGGACGAGTCGACCGCGGACGAGATTCGGGAGATAGCGGAATCGGCGCGGGAGATCGTTACGGACGGCGTGAGCGTCGTCGTCGACGACGCGGACGTCGAAACCGCGCGGGAGGCGGTGACCGCTCACGAGCAGCTACGCGAGGAGATCACGGGAATGGAATGTCGTTTTGCGGAATCGTCGACGGAAGACGCGCACCTACGTCCCGTCCTCGACAGATTGCGGCGGACGGTTGAGCACGGGGGTAACATCGCGGAGTTAGGCCTCCGGCGCGCGATCCGTCGCGATGAACTCGGGGCGGCACCGTAGGAAGCATAGCAGATCCTGGTCGGTGTCCACGTTCGAACGCGCCGCTCCGCGGTCGATCCCCACGCGATCGTGCTCGTGGTCATCTTCTCGTGAATCGTGTCCCCTCAATCGTTGCATTCCCGCCCGGACTGGAAGCGGCGCTCGGGCGACCGCCCGTCTCTTCCCGACGGTCGCCACCTCCGGTGGTGGTTGTGGACTGCCGCGAAACCGGTATTCACCCCCAACGCGTGGCGGTAATCGCGTCTCACCATGACTGTGATAGCCAGAAAGACGGGTCGCTTCCGGCAACCGGATGAGCGGTGTGTCGCTCGGTCTGTGGTTCGACGTCCTGAATCTGTAGGGGTCCACAATCTCGGAGGATGGATCTGATGCGTGCCTTATTTTCTACCTATAGAGATAGGATTTTTGACGGGTGAGAAGTCACTGGTCTCTGGAGAGGGTATCAGAGACCATTCTCACGGGGGATAATTGCGTCGATACTGCTAGTGAATGGACTGATGGAGAGAGCGTGTAAAACTGGTAGTTACTCTGTGGTATACGTATGTTGGAGTACAACGATTCCAATAAGAATCATCGCAATTGTCGGAAGAATATCGAATGAGTCTAGACTGGGGCTCTTTGTCACTCTCATCCCTAGTCCGATGGAGCTGAGGCAATTGCTACGTAGCTGGCAATAATGACAGGTCTTGAATCTTGTAGCAACCGCACGACAGCCGATAAAGTCGGAAAACCACGACACGAAGGAAAATATATTCTACTCCTGTCGCATGCTCCGTGATTCGTTCGTCAAGTGAGAGGACTCGAACAGATCGATGGTACACTCTAATGCCAGGAGAACCACCTTCGCCCAGAATACCACTGGGAAGCCAGCCGAGTAACTGTTACGCTCGACCGAAACCACTGGCTATTTCGTGATGATTACGCGGGCAGTTCGTCGAGGAAGCGTTCCAAAATCGCGATCAACGTTGACGCAAATCCCGAGCCCGTACTCCAGTACGCCGTCTCCTGTCTGAGCCCGGGTAGTTCTTCATCACCGAGCACACTATGCAGGACCGTATCGCGATCCACCAGCAGCATCAGCTGTCGGCGTTCGTTCTGCTGATCTGTTGAATCGCGACACTAGCCACGTTCACCCCGTACTCAGCGCTCCGACGGAGACTATCGAGTACGAGCCCGAGGACGTACGCCTCACTCGGAACGTCATGGTCGTAGAGATCCCGGTCGAGTTCGTCAAGACGGTCCAGCAGTTGGTCATGTTTGGCGAGTGCTGCATTAGCGGTTTCAATATTGGCGTCCGTTAGGAGTGCATCGGCAGCATCGTCGATGACTCCTCGAGTCATATCCCCCAACTTTGAGAGTTCGTCGGCGTATTCGTCAGGTATTGCGGCGTCCGACTCGAGTGTGAATGCGGCCATTTTCTCAGCGTGGTCGGCTATGCGTTCAAACTGTCTAGCTGCGTGGTAGTATTCGAACAGTTCGTCACGATTGTGCGCGAGTTTCTCCACCTCGTAGAGGTCCATTAGCGACCGACGAAAATGGCGAGTGATCATCGCGAACAGTTTATCAGCCTCACTGTCACGGGAGACGACGCGTTGAGCGAGATCCTCGTCGTCTTTGATGAGGGCGGAGACGGCGTCTCGGTGCATGGCGAGCATGACCAGTCGTAAGCGAAGCACACTCTTTCGAACGTCGACGTTCTCGGCATCAATAAGGTTCGTCAACCGGATCCGGTGTTCGCTGGTTTCCAGCAGTTCGAATCCAGACAGTTCTTGGAGGGTCTCTTCGACCACCTGCTGTCTGTCGGGTCCGTGTCCTGTAGAGTCCTGTAGTGTTACAGAGTCGAATCCCACGGCATGAAGTGCGAGGATTCGTTGACGGAGTGCTGTATCAGTTGCTGTCGACACGTCAACGGTGACGGTTCGCTCGTCGGTCGTTCGATCTGTTCCAGCTTCGACAAGTAACGAGCTATCATCGTTAGGGTGTAATGCAAGTACAGACCCGGCATCAATACCATGTTCCTGTGCCCACTTTTTCGGAAGAGAAATAGTGTACGTCGTGCCACCTGAAAGTTGCACCTTGCGGGTCTCCATATAATATGGACTTTTCACCATCTTCTTTTTATGGTTTATATGAACCGACTTGTCTACAGACGAGTACAATATATCGGTACCAGCTGCTATAATAGTCGAAATAGATCTACTGGTGGGAAATAGGTCCAGACAGTCCGTACTAGTCCGGATATTCTGTGGACCACACCTATACCTGGGTATACGGTTTTACTGAGTATGTCCCGTAGAACGTGGCATCGTCCGAGAAGTGCCGCACGCCAGGGTCGCGACGCGACGCTCGCGCAGGTCATTGAAGCCATCGACCAGACGGCACCGGACACGAAAACTCGCCTCGCCGAGGAGGTCGATATCTCTGAACAGTATCTCTCCGAATTACTTCAGGAACTCAAAAACGATGATATCGTCCGCAAGGCGTATGTCATCGACACCGAGCGGATTTACAACTCGGCAAAATACGTCTCTAGACTTTACGAGGGGTGTGACCCAGCCGACGGTACAGATACTGACGTAGCTGATACATCACCACCGACACCGCCGGCCACAAACGGGACCACTCCTCCCAAAACGGCACATTCGCCAGGGAACAAGGGGCGCGGTGCCACTGTCCCCGGACTCCTCGAACGTCTCGACGACGTGACCGCCACCCAGTATGCGGCCGCACAGGAGGCGTTTGTCGGAGGTGCCCCCGAGCAGTCTGCAGACACGCTTGAGTCGTTAGCTAACGAGCGGTACTCGGCTGTCCTCAGTGAACTCAAATCTTACACGCTGACAACTGACTGGCCCGGGAATCGTGTCGCTGCGGACCTGTCGACTATCGCAACGAATCTCGAGATAGTCGGTGACCGCGCATGTTTCATCGCCGATGTCGTCGACCGAGAGCAGCTGCCCGCCACGGGGGTTATCGAGGAGCGAGTCGTGGATATTTTTGAAGCGGGCGAATTGATCAATGATCATCTCAATGCCATTCTCTTCGAGTGTGATCTCGAAGTTCACGACGAACTCATCACCTTAGAGGAGACGGTCCATCGTGACCTCGATGAATTGTTTGAACTGGTAACTGCCTACGACCCGGAGATGTACGGCTACCTCGTCACCATCACTCGGGCACTCGAACGCGCCATCTACTACTGGGTTGACGCTGCCGAAATTGCTGTTCAGCTTCACTCGGGTATCCAGCCGGATCACGTGATGATCTAAGAGGTTGCCGAGAGGTTTTCGTTTTCAACTAATCCAGAAGGTTCGTCAAAGTGAACCGCTTCGGGGGCAAGCCCCGAGGCACTCAGCCTGCGCTGCCTGTAAAATCGCGAGAAGTAGTGTTCCGGCTATTATCACTCGACAGCATCGAGCACCGGGGCGTATTTCTGGAGGAAAACGTCCAGGTTTCTGAAGTCGTCGAGCCGATCAGCAAGTATCTCGTGATCCCAGTCCCACCACTCAGTCGCTTCGATCCGTTTTGCGGTTTCGGGTGGGAATCGATGGCGAATCGTTTCGGCAGGTATCCCTCCAACGATTGTGTAGGGATCGACATCGTCCGTGACGACAGCACCGGCACCGATGACGGCCCCGTTGCCGATTTCGACGCCAGGGAGGACGGCAGCACCGTGGCCGATCCACACGTCGTGGCCAACGGTGACTGGTTGGGAGGCCCGCCACTCAAACACCTCTTCGTCGTTCGAACCAAGGTCGTACATCTCCGCCCGGTAGGTGAAGTGGTGTGCCGTCGGTCGATCAATCGGGTGGTTGGTTGGTCCGAGACGGACGTCGGAAGCCACATTTCCGAACTTTCCGACGGTCGTGTAGTCCAGCTGGACGCGCTCCATCAGGTAGCTGTAATCCCCGATCTCGGAGTCGTTGAGTCGGCTGCGAGGACGGACTTCGGTCCAACGGCCGAGTGTGCTGTCTCTGATATCGACCGGGTCGTGTAGTGTAGGTTCCGGTGAAAGAGTACGGATGCGGCGGCCACCGTATTCCTCCACGTAGTAGCCATCCTCACGCTTTTCGAGAGTCATTTGGTTGCTGACTCCGCCCAGCGTCGGGGAAGCCCTTTCAGCAGTTCGAGGACACCCTGTGTCTCATCGTTCCGTAAGTACGAACGAATGCGCTGGCTGGCCATCTCGATGGTCAGCAACAGGACAACAGATACGAAGATGGCGGCCATCATATTCGTGTACTGGAACGTCTGTCGCTGGATCATCATCACGTAACCCAGTCCACCGGCGCCGATGAGACCGAGGGTGATGGCGATGCGGACGTTCAGCTCGAAAATGTACATCGCCCAGGCGATGTACTGCCGCATCACCTGTGAGAGCATCCCGAAGAAGACGACCTGGCGCTTGCCAGCACCGGTGGATTCGATCCCTTCGATGGGGCCATCACCGATTTCTTCGAGTTCGTCGGTGAACAACCGACCGAGGTAACCCATGGTATCGGTTGCAATCGCTAGGGTCCCCGTAAAGGGTGTCACGCCACCGAGCGGGATGAAGATGAGCGCCCAAACGAGCGCTGGGACCGCCCGAATGATGCTCATTGTCCCACGGAACACGAAATTGAACGGGAACGGCATGATACGCTCGGAGCCGAGCGTTCCCAACAGAAGCGCACCGGGAAGTCCCAGCAGGGTCCCGAGGAACGCCATCGATATGGTGACGATAGACTGCTGGAACAGCTGTTCTGCGACGATGAACTGCCAGTAGCGGCCCACGTCCAGAAACGGAACGACGCCGAAGTACGTCGTCGTCGGGAAATAGCCGGCAAGGGCTTGCTCGAACTCCGGCCAGTACTTCATCATCTCGCTGATAGAGAACCCGACGACCCCGTATGCGAGAGCGAAGAAGATTGCGATGACCACGACGGCGACGATCTTTAGCACCCAGCCGATACGACGGCGTGTCTGGATGTCGTGCAGGCGACTGACGACGCCGTCGTCAAACCGCTCTACAGGATCGGTGCTCATCGGCTTGCCCCGCTAACAGCGAGTTCATTCTCACTTTCCATCACCGCATCAAGGTCAGACTCTTCATTGAGTGATTTGCCGGTTGGGACTCCCATGCCGACTGTCTCAACCTCGCCGTAAATGTCATCGATAACCTCTCGGGTGAGTTCGTCTTTCGGGCCGTCGAAGACCAGTTCGCCATCTTTCAAACCGATGAACCGCTCGCCGAAGTATCGGGCGATGTTGACCTGATGGAGGCTCGCGAACGTTGCGACACCGTACTCGTTCGAAGCCTTCTTGAGATATCCCATCACGCGCTCTGCGCTCGCCGGGTCGAGGCTGGCGACAGGTTCGTCCGCGAGCATTAATTGTGGATTCTGAACGAGCGCTCGAGCGATACCGACGCGCTGTTGTTGTCCGCCGCTCATCCGACTGGCGGTCTGCTGAGCCTCATCAAGGAGGCCGACGGTCTCAAGGGCGTCGAGGGCTTCCAGTTTGTCCGCCTTGTCGTTGAACTGGAGTGCACTCGGCAGAAATGCCGTTCTGTTGAGCGATCCCGTGAGTGCATTTGCGTACGCGGAGAGTTCGTCAACCAGATTGTGCTGTTGGAAGATCATCGCGATGTCTTCCCGAGAATCGGTGACGAGTTCTCCGTCGAGCTGAATGGTTCCGCTCGTCGGCTGGGTCAGTCCGTTTAGACAACGCAAGAGCGTTGACTTTCCGGCGCCGGATTGCCCGAGTAAAACCACGAACTCGTCGTCCGCGATTTCGAACGAGACGTCTTGTAACGCTGTCACGTCGCCGTAGTGCTTCGTTACATCTGAGACTGTGAGTGTACTCATTGGTGGAAAGGTAGGTGGGCAGGGGTTAGCCCTGGGTAAGATCGATGCCGAGTTCGTTGACGCGCTTGATCACCGGCTGGTAGTGGTCGACCGTCGTGTCCTTGAGCTTCGTGAAGGGCATCGTACCGCCGTAGTCGTCCGGTTTGTACTTGTTCATCGTTTGCTCGTCTGCATCGAGCAGTTTCTGACGAATTTTGTCACGCATCGGGTCATCCCAGGTGGCGCGATTGTAGACTGGCTGCTTCGGAATCGGCGCAGAATACAGGAAAACATCGAGAGCGGGCTTCTTCGAGCCCGTTTCGCTCATGTAGGCCGTCTTCTCTCGAACTCGCTTGGGGACCTCGTCGGTCGGGACGTAGGGCATACCGTTGCCACCCCAGGTCGAACAGGCGTCGGCCTTACCGTTGATGAGCGATTCGAGTGCCGCTTTGTGGTTCGACCAGGTTCCCTGGAAGTCGGCTCCCTCGTCGCTGCCCGGAGCTTCCCCGATATCGAGGCCGGCTTGCTGGAGTTCGTACAGTGCGTAGATAGAACCGGACGTCGAGAGCGCATCGGCAAACGCCATCTTCTTGCCTTTGACGTCGGCCGGTTTTTTGATATCGGTATCTTTCCGAGTCATCATCAGCGAGAAATAGAACGCTGTCCCGCCAGTGATGGCTGTCCCCATGACCTCCATCTCGTCGCTGGCGGCAATGAGCGTGATGTCGTCCATGCCGATCTCGGCCTGCTTGGATTTCAGCGCCGGGAGGATGGCCGAGTAATCAGTCGGCACGCGATAGGTGATATCGAGGTTGCTGATCTCGTCCTCGAGATACTTCTTCATCGGCATGTAGTCTTTTTTGACCTCCGTGGGATTTTCCGGAGTCAGCAGGATAGTGACCTCCTTCTTGCTGCTACTGGAGGCGGAGTTTCCGAGGACGCCGCTACAGCCAGCGAGCCCGGTTGCTCCGGCTACCCCGGCACCAGCAGCGATAAACCGCCGTCGACTCATACCGGATGGCTCGGTACTCATGATTCCCCTCGATACGTCAGAGACGTCGGCATCGATGTCGGGTGACATCGTGTGAGTCAATCCAATGGGATAGAATAACCCTTGGCTGCGTAGAGTCCGGAGGGAATTGCGATAGGGGGCACAGTCACAGCTAAATGCGATACTCCGACGGGTCCGTCCATACTAGTCCGTACCTGATTTTGTTGAAGGGGGGAATATCAGTTATTCGTCTCCGAGAATAGAGAATACCCAGCGAACCCTTATTCGGTAGTTGCGGCTTGTGTTATCCGCTTGTATGACGGATGCCCACGATCGTTCGGACCGCTTCGAACTCATCGCCGCGTGTGATGAGAACGTACTCGCACGGTTCGCCAACGAGATTCTCGAGTCAGATCCGCCGCTGACGATCCTGCAAGAGCCAAACCCTCAGTTGCTCATGCAACAGGTTCGCGAACCGGTCGAACACAGGCCATTCAACCTCGGCGAGGTCGTCATCACGTCAGCGGAGGTTGAAATCGACGGCGAGCGCGGATTCGCGATGCAACCTGGGAAGGCAGAACGAGCCGCACTCTCAGGTGCTATTGTCGATGCCGCCGTCGCTGGCGACCACGACCGTGCTACAGTGATGGCTGACGAACTCGAAGCCGTCGCAGAACACCACGAAGCCGAGCGCGCACGTGAATGGAGTGAGAGCCGTCACACCGCAGTCGAGTTCGAAACCATGGAGGACGAGCTGTGAGAGCGCTCGGACTTGACCCCGTTCACGATACGCGCGATACCTTCCGTGCCCTCTGTGATGCTATGAGTCGACCGGGGACCGTCCAGCAGACGCCGATGACGCCTGCGGACCACGCTGTTGCGGCCACGCTCGTTGACCACGAGGTGAGTACATACACAGACGACGATGATCTTCGGGAGCAACTTTCCAGCCAGGGTCGCCTCACTGAATCCCAGCCTAGCGAGGCTGATATCGTCCACACTCATGGTGTTCCGTCGTGGGATGTGGGCGAGCTCGTTCGCGGCTCACTCGTCGAGCCAAGCGACGGAGCGACGGCGATCTATCGCGTCGAATCGCTGTCGACCAGGCCCGAAGACGGCCTCACGACGATCATAGTCTCCGGTCCGGGCGTCCCCGACACCCGAACAGCGAGCCTCGGGTTGCCTGCTGAAGAAATCGACGCCATCGCTGCGGCCCAGTCAACGTATCCGCGCGGTGTCGATATCATCTTCACCGCCGCCGATCAGGTCGTTTCGATTCCGCGTTCCGTCTCGATGGAGGTGGTCTGAGATGGGATACGTCGCAGTTAAGGCCGGCGAGGAGATCATCGAACGCGCCGAGGAACTTTTCGAGAAACAGCGTCTTGAGGGTGACGACGATATCCTCTCGCTGGATCAACTCGAGGGGCAACTCGAACGCCTGACTGCACAGACGATGAGCGAGGGCGGGCTGTATGCTCCACGACTCGCCGCCTTAGCAGTCAAACAGGCACAGGGTGACACAGTTGAGGCTTCATTCCTCCTGCGGGCCTACCGTTCGACACTCGAACGCTGGGACGAGACTGTAACCGTCGATCCAGACGAAATGTTCGCGACGCGGCGCGTCTCGCCCGCCTATAAAGACGTGCCAGGCGGCCAGATTCTCGGACCGACCAAGGACTACACACAGCGGCTACTCGACTTCGCCCTCGAAACAGAGGACGAACGCGACGACCAACCAGCGGACCCCACCGACGACTGGGACGTCGAGGAGGAAGCCCCGGAGACGCTCACGAACGTGATGGAGATCCTCCGGGATGAAGGGTTGGTCCACGAACCCGATAACGTCTATGAGGGGGAACCGACGGATACGACGCGCGAGCCAGTGACACACCCAGCGGGTCGTGACGAGGTTCTACAGGAACTCGCTCGTGGAGAGACCGGTGCGATCACCGCGCTCGGCTATTCCGCACTGCGTGGTTACGGACAGGTTCATCCGACGCTAGCTGAAGTCAGAGTCGGCAAGCTGCCCGTGAAGATCGAACACCCCTATACGGGCGACGAAGTGACCGTCACCGACGTCGAAGTCACCGAGAGCGAGGCAGTTGTCCCGGTCTACGCCAAGCGTGATGACCCGCAGTTCGCTTTCGGGTATGGGCTGACCTTCGGACGCAATGAACGCAAGGCCATCGCGATGACCATCCTTGATGCGTCGATTCAGCTCGATAGCGAGGACGAACCCGCCGAAAATTCGGAATTCGTTCTCGATGTGGTCGACGGGATGGACTCGTTTGGGTTCATAGAGCATCTGAAACTGCCACACTACGTCACCTTCCAGTCGATCCTTGACCGTATCCGTGGCATCCGCGAGCGCAAGGGGGTAGCGGATACGGGACACAATGACGACCCGGACATGCCAGACCGAGAACTGGCTACGATGGAGGCGAACGACGATGACTGAGACAGAGAACGTACCCGATAACGAAACGGACACGACGGTAGCGATAGATTCGGTTGAGGCGGCCCTCGAGTCCCTCACAGGTGACGGTCTGGAGGGGTACAATTACGCCTACCTCGACGAGCACACCAAACGGGAGGTCCGCCGCGCCATTCTGAAGGCCATTGCACTTCCCGGGCATCAGGTGCCCTACGCATCTCGGCCCATGCCGCTCGCCCGGGGCTGGGGGACCGGTGGTATCCAGGCCTCACTGTCTCTTCTTGGCCCCGAAGACACGTTCAAAGTCATCGACCAGGGCTCCGACGAGTCCGTCAACGCAGCCAATATTCGTCGACTGGCAAAGGACACCGCCGAAGTGGAGACGACGACCGACACGACGGAGGCGGACGTCATTCAGACTCGCCACCGTATTCCCGAGGAAGTATTGGCCGAAGACCAGATCCTCGTCCTGCAGGTTCCCATCACTGATGCGCTGCGGAAGGTGGATTCGAGTGATACCGCCAATCGCCGCCGGCACGCTCACAAGAACTACGGGAAGATGTGGGTCTACCTCTACGAGAACGTCGTCGAGTGGGGTGAGATCAATATCGCTGCACAGTACCCAGTAATGGTCGCCGGGCGCTACCTCATGGACCCCTCGCCGATTCCACGGTGGGACGTTCCGAAACTCGACGATGCGGACAATCTGTTTGTCTTCGCCGCCGGACGCGAGGCCCGTATCTATGCTGTCCCACCTCACACCGACGTCGAGCCACTTGCCTTCGAGGACCGGGAGTTCCAGGTCGAACGGTTCCCCAACCAGTCCTGTCACGCGTGCGGATCAACCGACACCTACCTCACTGAGGTCGAGACCGACGACGGTAACCGACTTTACGCCTGTAACGACACCTCGTTCTGCCGCAAGCGACAGGACGACGACCTCACGAAAAATCACCATCTCAACTCCGACGGTGTGGACTGGGGGCCGGGAACACCCGATTCGGACAACGAAACCGGAGGTGCGGACGAATGAGCATACTGGAGGCCGAAGGCCTGACTAAAGTATACGGCGAAAGCTGTGAGGTCTGCCGGGAACGGACCGGCGACCGCGCCGGCACGAATCAGTGCCCCGTCTGCGGGAGCGTCGTCGCTTGTGCGGATGTGGACCTCTCCGTCGAAGAGGGGGAAGTGCTCGGAATCGTCGGTGAGTCCGGCTCCGGGAAATCCAGCCTCGCCGAACTGCTCGCACTCGAACCCGACGATGACGGCCGAACTGACGGGGCGGTACGCTACGCGAACCACGAGGGGAACCTCCTGGATGTCGACTACGAGACGCGCCACCGCCTGCGCAACAGACACATTAGCCTCGTCCACCAGCACATCCGCGATGGCCTCGAACTGGAGTTTTCGGGGGGCGGGAACGTAGCTGAAAAACTGCTTTCGGCAGGCTGGCGTAGCTACGAGGACGTTCGCGAACGCGTCACCTCACTTTTCGGGGAAACCGAGATTCCGATCGATAGGATGGACGACTCGACCCACACGTACTCCGGTGGGATGCAACGGCGCGTTCAGATCGCCCGAGCACTCGCAAACGATCCGGAGATCGTCGTCCTTGACGAACCGACAACCGGACTGGACGTGAGCGTCCAGGCTCGCGTCCTGGATATGTTCCGGCGGATTCAGCGCGAGGAGAGCGTCGCTGCAATCGTCGTCTCACACGATCTCGGCGTCATTCGCCTGTTAGCCGATCGAACGCTCGTAATGCGCCACGGACGCGTCATCGAGTCCGGCCTCACAGATCGCGTTATGGAAGACCCACACCACGAGTACACCCAGACACTCATCAATTCGGTGATCTAGATGCCTGTCCTTACAATCGAGAACCTAAGCAAAACGTTCGACATGCACGTCCTCGGCGACAAGCAAGTCGTCGGGTTAGATGATGTATCGTTCGCCGTCGAGAGAGGCGAGTTCCTCGCCATCGTTGGCGAATCCGGCTCCGGGAAGTCCTCGTTGCTGAAATGTATCTACCGGACCTATGACCCGTCCTCCGGTACGGTCATCTACCACAGTGCGGACGGAGATGTCGATTTGGCTTCGTGTAACGACCGCGAAGTCATTGGGCTCCGCGACGACGCTATTGGCTACACCTCACAGTTTTTGGAGGAGATCCCTCGCGTTCCTGCGGTCGACGTGGTTGCACGACCGCTCCGTGAGCAAGGGATGCCGATGAACGAAGCGCGCGAACACGCCGAGATGCTACTTTCGCGGCTTCAGCTCCCCGCAGAGTTGTGGGACGCCTACCCGGCGACCTTCAGTGGGGGGGAGCGCCAGCGCGTCAACCTCGCGCAGGCCATCGCCCCCAGGCCCGACCTCCTCCTGCTGGATGAACCGACGAGCGCACTTGACCCCGAGACGCGCCAAGCCGCTCTTGATCTCTTGCGGGAGTACCTTGATGACGGAACCACCGTCATCGGCGTCTTCCACAATACTGAGGTCGTCGAAGCCATCGCCGACCGCGTGGTCGTCCTTGATCAGGCGAAACTCCAGCGCGTCGTTCCTATCGAAGAGTACGACGGGGAGGTGGTAGCATGAGTGGTCAGCGTGAGGAACAAGTCACCAAAGAAATGACAGTTATCGAGAACGCCCGAATTGTCACCCCGGAGGCCATTGTCGAGGGTGCAATCCGCATCGAACAGGACCGTATCGTCGGTATCGGCGACGTTGATCAACGTGCGAACAATATCGTCGATGCGCGGGGCCAACTCGTTCTCCCCGGACTGATTGATCTCCACGGCGACGACATCGAATCCCACCTCCACCCTCGGTCAGGTGCACGGATGGACACGCACATGGCGCTGGCGTCGGCTGACCGTGCGAACGTTGCCGCCGGTATCACCACGAAATTCCACGCCATCTCATTCGAGGTCGACTCTGAGGAGAATCGTTCGCCGGAACTGGGTGCAGAGATTACCGATGCGGTTGAGGGCGCGAACGACCTCATGACGGATCACCGAATCCATGCTCGGTGTGAAGTGACCCAGAAACGGTGTGTCGAGGCCGTTGAGGCTGTCGTCGCTGGGGGTGACGCCGATCTGGTATCAGTTATGAGCCATATCCCTGGTAAGGGGCAGTTCCGAGATCGGGAATCGTTCCTCCAGTATTACCGTGATTCTCACAAGCATACTGTCGAAGAGGCAGAGGCAATGCTCGAGGAGCGGGGTAGCTTGGAGATGAGTACCATCCGCAAACGAGTGAATCGAGTTGTGACGGTGGCTCATGATCAGGGAGTTCCGACGGCATCGCACGATGATGAAGAGGTCTCCGAGGTTGAGCAACTCTACGATGTTGGTGTCGATATTAGTGAATATCCCATCACCCTGGCGGCGGCTAAGCGCGCACACGAACTGGGAATGACAGTCACTATGGGGGCTCCCAACCTCGTCCGTGGCGAGAGCCAGTGGGGGAACCTGCGGACGGCCGATGCAATCGAGGCTGGTATCGTGGACGCACTGGTGGCGGACTACCACCCCGTTTCCCTGCTCGCCGCACCGTTCGTTGAGACCGGTGAGCCACTGCCTGAGCGTGTCGCCCGCGTCACAAAACACCCGGCTGACGCCGTCGGCCTCTCGGATCGCGGACGCATCGTCGAAGATGCCCGGGCGGATCTCGTGATCGTCGACGAGGAGCCGACACCGACTGTCACGCGAGCGTTCGTCGCGGGCCAGCCGGTATACCGTGCAGAGGGGTCGCCATGAGTCGCCTCGGTGCGGCGATGGATGTCCGTTTCGGGGCCTCAGTCGAGGAGTTCATTGAATATCTCACTGATCTCGGCCTAGACCACCTCGAACTCAAGCGCGAGTACTTGGAGGGCCACCCCGACACACCGACGGCGGCGGAACTCGGCGACTTGGCCGACCGCTACGATGTCTCAGTCACGTACCACGCGCCGTTCCGCGACTGGAACGTAGGCAGTTTCAACGACGATGTCCGTCGGGCGAGCGTCGAACAGGTCAAGAGAAGTCTTGACGATGCGGCAACCGCCGGAGCCGGTGCAGTCGTCGTCCACGGGGGGTCTGTCCCTCACCGGTATCCAGAGTGGGTTCGCGAGAAGGCAGCCGAGAATGCCCAGCAGTCGCTGATCGAGTGTGCCAAATACGCTCGCGAGAGTGGCGTTCCGCTCTGTCTAGAAAACCAGCCACAGAGCGATGCGAAATGTCGCTACACGACCACGCCAGACGATCTCGCTAACGCCCTCGCCGGCGTTCCCGTCGACACCGAATACCTTGGCGTGACGCTGGACGTAGGCCACGCAAAAGCCAATGGCTACGACTGGCAGGATTTTGCAACCCGATTTGAGGATCGGATTCACGTCTGTCACCTGCACGATAACGATGGCACCGGTGATCACCATACCCCACTGACGGACTATCAGGAGATCGTCGACGCAGTACCTTCCGAGTACTTTGTGTTCGAAATGAAGTCCGTTGACGATATTGCACGCTGTATTGGCGTCGACAAACCAACACCCACTCGCGTACGGCCGGCTGATGAGTAGGATACATACTGCTGAAGATCGTAAATATAGTCAGCTTAATTAATATTGGTATGATTACCTATCGAGGGCACGAAACTGCCCTCTTTCGGTATCTCAACGCCGAGTACGTCGAGCTCCCCGGAATAGTCGACAATGTGTACGGCCTATCACGAACGGTTTGCCGAGAATCACCGTGAAACCTTCACAGTCTGGAAGTTAACGAATACGTTCACTACTCGGATGACACGGGCGTCTTGTAGTGATCGGTCAGAGGCTATGACAGTTGAATGCTTCAAAGATTGCCTCCAAGACCAATCTTTGAATAGTCCTCAGTTCCCCATATGAGCGATTCTAGTGAAATGCATTCAGATGAAAATTCTCGAATGCACTATCTATGCGAAGCGTACCAACTCGGGATCACCATCCGAAACGACCTCCATGACACTGATCTTGTGACTGCGTTCGAGAATCTCGACCACTCGATTGATTCGATTGAAGACGGATATCCAGCGTGGCATCCTGCTCCACTCTCTTTTCGTGCGATGGTCCTCTCATTCATCTTCATGGAGATCACGGGCGACTCCTCCGCTGCGTTCACTCGACGGCTCAAACGGCAACCGGAAGTTATCACTCCCCTAGGGTTCTGCCGTGTGCCTGACGAATCGGCGTTCTCGCGGGCGTGGCGGAACCGATTTGACGGCGCCGTGCACGAATACGTGCAGACCGCAGCCCACTTCGTCGTCAAAGAAGTCCACGATTTCGATATTCCCGCACCCGAGGTTCGCCCCAAGGAGAAGATTGTCGACGAGCCTCCAGTAGAGGAGGACTCAGTAGAAGAAGAGTCGTTCTCCCAGGACGAGATCGTCCAGACGACGCGACTCGCCCGTGATCACGCCTTCGGCCATTTCGACTCTGACCGGGCCGCGAACGCGTCCTACGAGGACACGCGGTTCTTCGAGTTACAGACCTTCATGGGGATGGTTGGATGTGGAACTGCCCAAGGCGCTGCTCGCTTCCAGTATCGACGAGGCCAAGACCACGGGCCTCATGGAGACACTCATCTCCGCGCCGTCAAACAGTTCCACTCTGAGGACCTCGTGGATGGATTTAATGAGACGACGGATCGCTTGCTCTCGGTCATCGCCTCTGAAGCCTCGTTCCGCCGGCCAGTCACCGCTGCGATCGACATCACGACCATTCCCTACTACGGGGATGTCAGGGAGATGCCGATGGTGAGCGGGACGAAAGATGGAGAGGGTCGTGCGTTCAAGTTCGCAACGCTCTCGATCATCGGGCAAAACATCCCGATCGTACTGGCCGTCGAGCCGGTGCGTGAGAGTTCTGCCTTGGACGAGAACCCGCCGAACCGGATCCACCGCGTTGTCAGACGACTCGTCCAGCGAGCGAAAGAGCACGTGCCCATCGAGACGGTGCTCTGTGACCGCGAGTTCGATTCCATGCGGGTGTTTCAGACCCTCTCGAACCTGGATGTGAACTACCTCATCCCGAAACGGATCACTAGCTCAGAACGTACGTTGATCGAGCAGATGGACGAGGACGATCAAGAGGTCGCCGTCGAATCGGCATCCGTCCACGTCGAATCAGGGTCGCACCCGATGCGGTTCCTGTACGTGCCGTCGACGAGCGGCGAGGGAACGACCGTGTTCGCGACGAATCTCCGGGTCGGGCCAGATGAGGCCGAGACGTTCTGTCGGCGGTACAGTCGCCGCTGGCAAATTGAGAATGAGTACAAATCTATCAAGCACGACTTCCTTGCGAAGACGTCCTCGAAGGACTATCGTGTCCGGCTGTTCTACTTCGTGTTCGCGGTATTGCTGTACAATATCTGGCGACTCACTGACTTCCTGCTGAAAGCGAGTGTCGACGGCGAGATGGACTACGCACCCGTGCTGACCGCGGGCGAGTGTGTCGAGATCGTCGCGTCGGCATTGATACCGCCTGACTGAGCGACCGATTCTCCACCGGGTTCGCCACTCGGGAGTGGCGACGCTCTCTAGTAGCCCCAAAATCCGCGCAATTTCTCATGCTCGTTCGATTATCTCGTTCAAGGTGGGCAGGAATCGATCACTTCGTTGGGAAATGAACCCCGACCCGGCGGAGATTCTACCCGAAACTGGCCTATCCTCCGAAACTGGAGGATCTCCACAACCTCGGAGGATGGGTTTGATGCGTGCCTTCTGTTCAAATCTATACGGATCGTACAGAACTGGTTTAAATAACGTCTTCTTCTTGTAGCTCTTCGACCGGAAGCACGGTCGTGAGCCGGTCGGCCACGCTCGGGTCGATCACCCCGGCCAGCTCCATCGCTTCCGACTCGTGCGTCTCCAATTCCAGCACACTCCGGAAGAACCACGAAAGCGTTACGTACGACTCATGCAGGTCTGTCGCCCGCTCGCGGCCCGCGTCCGTGAGCGTCGCCCCTTCGTATGGCTCGTACGTCACCAACCCACGGTCGTTGAGTCGTTGGAGCATCTCCGTCACTGACGGCGAGGATTTGTCGAGGCGATCAGCTACAGCTCCAGAAGAGACTGGAGCTCCACCACGTTGTGCTTCGATGTATACAGCCAGCAAGTAGAGGTCTGCCCCGCTCATCTCGTCTCGGCCCCGTCCGATGTCTCTTGTGTTGACTCCCCAGCTGAATCAGTCGATTTCGTTTCGGTGTCGGTCCCATTATTATCGGTCTCGAAGAGCACGAGATACACCCACGCCCACGCTTTTGCTCGCCGTCGACGAGGGCCATCCGCCATTGGTCAGCCCCTC
The DNA here is from genome assembly GCA_042219525.1 of Halopenitus sp. Classification (GTDB taxonomy): domain Archaea; phylum Halobacteriota; class Halobacteria; order Halobacteriales; family Haloferacaceae; genus JBDGPU01. The sequence goes on along the minus strand of JBDGPU010000073.1, from coordinate 40,490 downwards.
CGGACCAGATGGTCTCGTACGGCTTGTTGGCATTCCTGACACGTTTCATTGAGCTTTGCGACCGTCGCTAGGACTGGATGGTCGACCGAGAAATCCTGATACAGATACGGTATGAAACTCCGGTGGCGGACACCGGCGTCAACACCGTTATTCGTCGTCCCCTCAAGAAATTCCTGCCGGTCCCGAGCCACGTTCTCACAGCGGTCGCGATGGTTGGCCAACATCTCGTGGCGCTGTTGCAACGCGTCGAAGCCGAGATCGGTCAGCGGCGTCTCGTTCGCGTCGACGATCCAGTCGATGATATCGTCGACCACGTCGCTCGCATCGTCGACGTGTGCTTCCTCCCGTTCGAGCGCTTTCTGTAGCGCCGTCGCCTCCGATCTCCGGGACTGGGCTTCGGCGAGGACCATCTGTTTGAGTTCGGGGGTGAACGCGGCCTCCGTCGTCGGCGCGAGCGCTACCGCAATTGTGTCGGTGAACTCCTCTCCGATCGTTTCCAACACGGATTCGGGTTCGTCGATGTCAGCGACGCTATGCGGTCGGATCGTCTCGGCGAACACCGTTCGCACGGTCCGACAGCCGTCAGCACTGGACGCGTCTCCGGAGAGATGGGTAGTTCCACCGGCTGTTGTGAGGCCAGCAACCGATGATGGTGTCTGATCGGGCTGTAGCTCCTGCACCCGACGGATGAACATCTTGTAGGAACGGAGCTCCTCGTCGATGGCCTCCTGTTCGGCGCGAACGCGGTATTGCGCCTGCTTGATGTAGGTGTCGACAGCCATCTCATACCTCCCCGTTGATTGGCGCACTGACGAGGCCGTTCTGGTCGCCGGTGTCCGCGAGGATGAACATGAGTTGCCAGCCACCGTCCACGGTGGTCACCTGGATGGATTGTGGGGGGTGTTCCGTGTGATGGCGGCAGAGTTCAAGTGTCACCGGCAGCACTGGGAGTCGGTCGTTCCGTGCCGAGAGTGCGTACCCCGAGACCTGCACGACGACGGCTCCGGCACCGCCATCGAGATCGACCGAGTATGGCGAGCGCGTGTAACTTTCGATAACTCCTCGCTGTTTGAGTGCGTCAAGCGTCGCGTCTAGGGGATTGTTGTCGTCGGTGGGCGATTCTAGTCGCGTTGCGGCATCGGCGAGTAATTCAGCCTGGTTGGCAGGCGACAGGCGCTCGTCGAGTTCGCTGGCCATGCTCTCGAGGAGACACAGACAGAGTTCGTCAGGATCACCGACGGTCTCGGCGAGTTCGAAGTACGCGTCCATGACGGCGCTCTCGACGCCGTCGTAGCCTGCCTCGGAAAGCGTCTCGAAGACGGCGCCGGCGACGCGGTGACAGAACTCGACGAGGTCGTGCCGCTCGGGCGTGGCGCTGTCGGTGAGATTGCGCTCGGAGAGCCTGTCTGGTGGGCTATCTGTCTCCACCCCCTGTGCGTGCGCGGCTGTCGTGTCTCGCGGTGGTAACTCACAAACGATCAGGTCGTAGTAGGGGACTTGCGGGTCGTAGCGCCGGAGCGCCAAGCGGTATTGCTCGGTGGCGCGGGCAGCGGCCCGTGCGGTGGCCCGGTCAGGGAACCGATTGTCGGCTGCTGGGACCGGCCGGTCGCCCGTGCGCCCACAGCGAAGGTAGTACTGGCCGTCCTCGGTCGCGAGGGCTTCGATGTGTTCCCTGATGTCGATGAGTGTCGGGCCGACCATACTGGACTCGTTTGAGCTGTTCGAGGAGGTTAGTCCTCGCTGAGGCTCGGGTGCGTTTCCTGCTCGTCGGGATGTGGCTCGGCGAAGCGCTCGCGCATCACGTCGAGCGAGCGCGCTTCCCGATCTTTGCGCTCTGTCTCGTCAATCTCCTCACAGCCGGGCGGCAGCTCGCGACCCCGATCCGTAAAGTAGCCCTCGGGGGCGACCCAGTCGTGGTAGAACGGCCGGGCGTCGTCTTCGAGGATCGTGACGCCGACCTCCGCACCGTGGCCGGCACAGACGGCCGCCTGGTGGGGCTTCTCGGCGAGGCGGCCGGCCGCGTAGAGGCCGTCGACGCCGGTTCGGCCGCGCTCGTCCGTGTCGACGAACGCCTTCCCGCGGTCGATGATGCCGACGCCGTCGACACCTTCCAGGTAGCCGACCGCGTTCTTCGTCGCCGCGACGACGTACTCCGTGCGGTAGCGGTCGCCGGCGTCGGTCTCGACGGCGAATCCCTGGTCGGTCTGCTCGACACTCGCGACGGTCGCGGTCACCTGCTCGCAGCCGGCTTCGGCTGCCTGCTCTGCGAGTAGATCGAGCAACTGCCGGCCGTTGACGCCGGCAGGGAAGCCAGGGAAGTTCTCGAGGTGGGCGTTCCGTCGTAGGATCGACTCGCCTGCGTCGACGACGAGCGTGTCCAGCCCGTGGCGAGCCGTGAAGACGGCTGCCGACAGGCCGGCAACACCGCCACCGATGACGATGACTTCTGATGGGCTGGTCGTGCTCATCGCTTAGACATCACCGTTAATGATGTCCGCGACCCGCTGGTGATCGAACAGCTGTTCGTCTGATCCGAACTCGGGGTACGCGTCACCGTTTTCGTCGGCCGGCCACTGGCCGAACTGCTCGGGATAGAGCTCCTTGGCGGTCATCTCGAGCTGGAAGAGGTTCATTAGCGGCCCTTGCCACCGGGTCCCCTGTGGGTACACGCGATCGTTCTGGACGGCAGATAACTCGCTGCCGACGGGGTCATCCGCGAGATTTTGTGTCAGTGTTCCGAAATTGAAGGTATCGGTGACAGTCCACAGCGCGAGTATCGCGTCCGGATCGGCCTCTAGCAGCGCCTCCATGTCGATCTGCTTGAACGCACCCGAGAACTCCTCGTCACCGAAGGCGTCGACCGCGCCGAGCGGTCGGGTGTGTGAGTTGAAGTAACCGGGCGCGTTCAGCCGGAGCAGGTAGATCGCGGACAGGTCCTCCGAGATGGAGAGGTACACTGCGGTCGGTCGTTCCGATTCTGCTGGAAGTCCGTTTTTAATGGTACCGAGGAGGTTGTTGTGGACAGATGCGAGCGCTTCGTACCGTTCTCGTTCTCCATACAGGGTGGCGACGCGGTCGAACAATTCCCACAGCGAGTAGTACTCGTACCCGTCGGCCCACTCCTCGGGCGGCGTGGCGTGGTAGCTGCTGTAGTAGTTCCCGAGCCACGGTCCCACGTTGTATGACACTTCCTCGATGTCACTTCGAGCCCAATTATCCTGCGTCGTCACCCACGATGGGTCGACGAGGTGGAGGTCGCTGTCGAGTTCGTACAGCTGCTCTTTTGCGAAGCCGTACTCACCTGCTTTGTCCGCCCACTCTATCTCGAACTCGTCGAACCCGGCGGTGAAGTACTCGAGGCCTGCGACCGTTCCGTCCCACCAGAGATAGTTGACGGTGGCCCCCTGACCAAGCGCACTGGCCATGTCCGGGAACCACGGGAAGTGGGTGAACACGTTCGTCGGGGGCTCCTTGAGCGTAACCGTGCCGACGGGCGAGAGCTCGACCGTGTAGCTCGGCTCCGGTGTCGAGGTTTCGGTCTCACTCTCGTTCTCTCCCTCTGTCTTTGACGCCGTCTGTGTTGCTGTCGTTGACTGGTCGGGCATCGTCTCGTCATCCGAACTACCGGTACAGCCGGCGAGTAAGCCACCGCCGACCACCGCCCCGCCGTACTTCAGGTAGCCTCTCCGTGTCGATGTCTCGTGTTTACCGGTGTCGTCTGCCATGTATTTTAGGCTAGCCTAAAAATACAAAAAGTTACCGAAACGACCAGTCCGGAGTCTTACCGGCCTGCGGAGGACTCCGCCGTCCGTGCGAGAAACTCCTCGGGCAGCGACTCGATCTCGCCGGCCTGGACGCCCCAGAGGTTCGCGTACAAGCCGTCGGCGGCCAGCAGCTCGTCGTGGCTCCCGCGCTCGACCACCTCCCCATCGTCGAGCACGACGATCGTATCGGCATCCTTGACCGTCGAAAGCCGGTGGGCGATTACTAGTGTCGTCCGGTCGGCCGCCAGCCGGTCCAACGACCGCTGGATGAGGTACTCCGTCTCTGTGTCGACGGCGCTCGTCGCTTCGTCCAGCAGGAGGATCTCGGGGTCCTGCAACACCGTGCGGGCGATGGCGATGCGCTGGCGCTGCCCGCCCGAGAGCTTCACGCCGCGCTCGCCGACGCGGGTGTCGTACCCCTCCGAGAGCCCCTGAATGAAGCCGTGCGCCTCGGCGGACTCCGCGGCGGCGACGACATCCTCGCGGTCAGCGTCGAACCGTCCGTAGCGAACGTTCTCGGCGACCGTTCCATCGAACAGGAACGTGTCCTGGCTCACGTAGCCAATGGAGGAGCGGAGATCCGCGAGCTGAACGTCCCGCACGTCGTGGCCGTCGACCTGGACCGCACCGTCCGTTACGTCGTACAGCCGCAGGAGTAGCTTCGCGACTGTCGACTTCCCGGCACCGGTCGGGCCGACGATGGCGACCGTCTCGCCCGAGTCGGCGTCGATGTCGACCCCGTCGAGCACTGTCTCACCATCATCATACGCGAAGGTCACGTCGTCGTACTCGACGCGCCCCTCCACGTCGTCGAGCGCGATGGCGTCCGGGCGGTCTTCGATGCGGACGGGAACGTCCATCAGCCCACAGATGCGCTTGCCCGAGGCCTTCGCGTTCTCGTACCAGTCGACGATACTCGACAGCTGGGCCATCGGCCCCGTGAGCCGCTGGGTGAGCAGCATGAACACGACGAAGTCGCCGGTCGTGAGTTCGCCCGAAAAGAACAGTGGCGGCCCGGAGAACACCCACAGCCCCCCGAGGACGAACGTCGCGAGCAGCGCCGCGCCCGTGATGAGCTCCATCCCCGGCCGGTAGAAGTAACTCAGCTTCAACACGTCCATGTTGGCGTCGAAGACGTCCCGCGAGACGCGGCGAACGCGGTCATTTTCGTAGTCCTCCGTACTGGTCGTCTTCACGAGTTCGATGCCGCTGAGGCCGTTCTCGATGCGTGTGTTGAGGTCCCCGATGGTCTCGCGGTGGCGCGTGTAGCGCGGCTCGATCACGCGCATGAACCACCACGTGAACCCGACCAGCAGCGGCACGGCCCCGAGCGTCACCAGCGCGAGCTGGCGGTTCGTGTACAGCAACGCCGTTGTCACGCCAATGACGATGACGCCGATCCGAACCGAGTCCCCGAGTGTGTTGTCGAAGAACGTCTCCAGGTTCGACGTGTCGTTGTTGAGGATGGACATGACTTCCCCGGTCTCCTTGTTGTCGAAGAAGGTCATGTCCAACCGTTGCATCTTCTCGTAGGCGTCGACGCGAATCGCGTACATCACGCCGTGCGCGAAGTAGTTGATCGCGACGCCCCGCACCCACTGGAGGACCGCACCCCCGAGCAGCGCGGCGGCGACGACGCCGGTCGAGAACCAGAACTGTTCCTCCTGCTTGCCCGGCAGCCACGCGTCGGGCACGAGCGGTAGTGCGTACGCGCTCTCCTGGGTGAACACTGCGTCGATAGTCGTCCCCAGAACGATGGGCGTCACGAGCACCGTTCCGTACGCGAGTACGCTCGTGATCAGGCCGATCGTGAGCCACAGCGCGTGGTCGGGTGTATAGGCGCGGAACAGTCGCCACAGCGGGCGCTCGACCTGCTCGCGGTAGGCGTCCAGTCCCGTCTCGAACTCATCGCCGGTGGCCATCAGCCGTCCCCGCCGTCAGCCTGCGCGACACGGTCGGTCGGCCGCTTCCGCTCGTCATCGTCGTGGCGAGGCCGGAGCGGCTCGATACGGGGGCCGCGTGGCGTGAGGTCGACCTCGGCGTCGATCTCGAACACCTCCGCGAGTAGCTCCTCGGTGACAACCTCCTGGGGCGTGCCACGTGCCTGAATCGCGCCCTCCTTGAGCGCGACCATCTCGTCAGCGAGTCGCGCCGCCTGCTGGATGTCGTGGAGGACGACGACGACGGTGATGTCGCTCTCCTCACGCAGGGTCTCGATGATCTCCATCACTTCGAGCTGGTGATGGAGGTCGAGAAACGTCGTCGGTTCGTCCAAGAGGAGCACGTCGGTGTCCTGGGCGAGCACCATCGCGATCCACGCCAGCTGTTTCTGCCCGCCGCTGAGGCTGCCGACCTCGCGGTCACGGAGATGACCACAGCCGGCCAGCTTGATTGCCCGGTCGACGGCCTGCTCGTCTTCCTCGGTCGTGCTCTCGAAGAACCCACGGTGGGGATAGCGGCCGTGGTAGACCAGGTCCTTGACGGTGATGCTGTCCGGCGAGGTGCTTTCCTGAGAGAGCAGGCCCATCGTTCGGGCGAGTTCCTTCTTGTTGAACGACTGGATTTCCCGCCCGTCGACCAGCACCGACCCGTCGTCGGGGGCGAGCTGGTCGGCCAGTCCTTTCAGGAGCGTACTCTTCCCCGACCCGTTCGGCCCGACCAGCGCCGTCACTGCACCGGCGTTGACCGTAATCGACTCACCGTCAACCACTGGGCCGTCGCTATTCGGATACGAAAGGACGAGATTCTCTCCGGCGAGGTTTCCGTCGAGCTTGCCATCTTGGCTGTCGATGCTACCGTTCTTTCGAGGATCGATTGTTTCGTTCTGTTGCATCAGATTTCACCCATCTTGTCTTGCTTGCGCATCAGGTAGAGGAAATACGGTCCACCAACCAATCCGGTGACGATGCCAACCGGCATCTGGCCCATTGATCCTGTCAGCATCTGGAAGCCGAGTCGAGCGCCCACGTCGGCAGCGACCATTAGGGCTGGGCCGGCGAACACACAGCCGACGATCAACTGTTTGTAATCGCTTCCGACGACATTACGGACCATATGCGGAACGATGAGCCCAACGAAGCCGACGATCCCCGCGACGGCGATGCTCGCGGCCGCCGCAAGGACAGCTACGCCTGACAATGCGAAACGGACCTTCTCGACGCTCATCCCGAGTGATTTTGCTGTGTTCTCGCCAAGCAGGAGTACGTTCAGCTGGCGAGAACTGAGCAGTGCCAGTACCATTGCTAAGACGGTCCATGGCAGTGCCATCCGCACCTGCTCCCAGTCCGTCCCCGTGAGGGAGCCGGTGGTCCAAGAGATGGCCGATTGGACGACGCCGATATCACTGGCGAAAAAGAATAGCGCTGTCTGCACTGACCCGAAAACGGTGCTGACGATGACACCAGCGAGGACGAGCCGGACCGGTGATGTCCCGCCTTTCCACGCGATGGTGTAGACGATGAGGAATGCGACCGCCCCGCCGATGGAGGCGATGAGTGGCAGAAACGCCGAAAGGCCAGAAAAGATGATGAGCGTGAGCAGGATCATCAACCCGGCACCAGAGGAGACACCGAGGATGAACGGGCTAGCGAGTTCGTTGCGCGTGACCGCCTGAAAGATAGCACCTGAGACGGCGAGGTTCATCCCGACCAAGATGGCGACGAACACACGGGGGAGCCGAATGTTCCAGACGATGAGGCTCCGGTTGTTCATTTCGGGAACCTCTGTGCTGAGCAAGAATGCCTCCCATGCCTGAGCGTTGAAAATGACCTCGAAATTGAAAACGGCATGCCAGGCCTCGACGATGGTCATCGAATATGCACCAAAGCTTACCTGGACAAGCCCGCCACCGACGATGACGGCAAGACTACCGAGACAGAGGCTGATGAGCGAGCCGTCGAACCTGTTGAACCACTGGTCGCGCCAGCTAGGGGATTCTGAACTGGCTGTGCTTTCAGTCACCATTTGTCGACCTCCTCTCTTGTATCGAGTTCTTCCGTGCGTTTGAGGACGAATATCCCATTATGTTTTAGGGTAGCCTAAACTCATATAGGGGTTTTGGTTATAGTGGAGTCAATTAGTTACGACAGAGTCGGTCCCAACATGACGTTCTAAAGGCTCGGGAAGAGATAGTATCAGTTATGCAGTCCTCAGATTCCAATCTTCAGTATACCTCAACAGCCAAATACCGCGCATTGGAAACTGTTTACTAAATTCGAGGGATATGACTATCTAGATATCGAGCCTGTTTATGTCGAGATAAAGGATCCACTCGGCACACCTTTTAGGTTGGCCTAAATCAGCAAGGTTAAATAGAATTAGGCAGGCCTAAAACCTATGGGCGACCATAACGGCTCACAGAAGGTACCGACGCGGCGAGATGTCCTCAAGTACGGCGGCGCTGTTGCAGGTAGCGGATTGCTCGCGGGTTGTGCCGGTGTATTTGGATCTGATACCGAATCCACCCCGACGGAAACATCAACCGAGGAACCTACTGACACTTCTGAAGAGACCTCTACTCCAGAGTCAACTAGCTATTCAGTGACGATGGAGCCGATGGGCGAGGTACAGTTCGAGTCAGTTCCTGAAACGTGGGCGCCGTATAGCGGCGATTACGCTGATATGGCCGTCGCGCTCGGCAAGGCAGATGGAATTACGGGAATCGGCGGCGCGGACCGTTACTACACCTACCCCTACGAGGAACTCGACGGCGTGAGCATCGACCGGGATGTCATCGAATCTAATCCTGAGGTTCGGACCAAGGAGCAGTTCTACGCACTCGACAGCGATGTTCATATGTACGATCCGCAGATGTTAATTAATTGGTTCGACTGGGACCAGTCAGACATCGAGGAGATCAGCGAGAACGTGGGTCCGTTCTTTGCTAATCTGATTTTCCGCCGGTCGGATGGATGGCACGACTATCGGTACTACTCTCTATACGAAGCTTTCGAGAAGGTAGCCGAAATGTTCCAAGAACAGGAGCGGTACCAGGCGTTCAAACAGTTCCACGATGACTTCATCGCTGATATTCAGGCGCGGATGCCACCGGCGAGCGAACGGCCGAGCGTGATGCTGGTATTCGAGGGAACAAATTCACCAGAAACGTTCTCCCCGTACCGACTTACCGATCAAGGGACGAGCAAGAAACAGTGGAACGATCTCGGTGTGCCTGACGCCCTCGCAGGAACCGGTATCGAGAATCTTAGCACCGAAAATCGTGGTGAACTCGACTACGAGAACCTGCTCGAAGTTGACCCGGATGTGCTCCTCGTGCGCGGTCACGAGCGGAAGACCGCACAGGAGTTCCGCGATACTGTGCTGGCGTATATGAAAGACCACCCCGTTGGCAGCGAACTGACGGCAGTACAGAACGGTCGAGTCTACCGCGGCGGCTATCTCTATCAGGGTCCGATCCACAACCTCTTCCTGACTGAGCGGGCTGCCCAGCAGCTCTTCCCCGGCGAATTCGGAGAGGTCACAAGTGATGAAGAGCTATTTGATAGACAACGCGTTTCGGACATCGTCAACGGGGACTTCTAAAGTCCCCTCCCAACCGATAGTCACTCGTCGTCCGGTCCAGACGATCGTTCCGCTTTGATCTCCTCGGCTCGTTCGAGTACCGCATCGTCGTCAAGGTGTTCTACAAGACGTCGGTGGCCTCGCCGACGCCGCTCGCGCTGTTCAGCCGGTGAGATCGCTTGCTCCACCTTCCGCTTGACGTACTGTGACTGTAACTCATCGAAACGTGCTTCGGAGAGGTCGGCGTTTTTGACCCGTTCTGGGAACTCCTTCCGGACGTGCTCCTCCCAATCACCGTCGATGATAGACCCTTCAACGAACACCCAGTCAGTATAGTGAGTTGCGAGGTCCTCGGGCAAACCCTCGTCGCGTCGCATGTCATGGATCAGCCCGAGCGCAGTCTCGCCCGCTTGTCCGGCGGCGACCACGACTTGGTCCTCAGCCGTCCCGAGTCGGCCAGCAAAATAGAGTCCATCTACTGATGTTCGACCGTAGCGTTTGTGCTCTTCCCAATTGATATTGACCTCCCCATCGGCTCCCAGAAATTCTCCCTCGTCGAGTGTTTCGAGCCATTCTCGTCCGTACTTCGCCGCCGCGACGAGCGATTTAGTCGCATACCCATCTCCCGTTTCAGTTTCAATACGAAAGCCGTCTGCTGTCTGTGCTGCTGACACGGCCTTCTCACGCGTTACCTCACAACCGGCACGCTCGGCCTGTGCGTGCAAAAGTTTATGGAATGTTGGTATATCGATTCCAGCAGGGAAGCCGGGGAAGTTCTCCAGATGTGCGATCCGGCCCAGCGATGACCGACCGCGATCCAGAATTAGTGTGGAGAGCCCGTATCGACTCGTAAAAACACCAACTGTAACCCCTCCGATTCCACCGCCAACTATAACGACATCATATTCCTCCGTTACTACTGGATGGGACTCGTTCGTCATAGATAGAATTAGGCCAGCCTAAAAAGTAAAACTCTCCGATTTGCTATTTATAGTATGGCCTGTGAATGTCCTCGGAGCCGTTATCTCTGTGAGGCGTTTCAAATCGGTATTGGTATTCGGAATAGGGTGGAAGATACCGATCTCGTCACAGCGTTCGAGAATGTAGACCACTCGATTGATGCTATCGAAGATGGCTATCCAGCGTGGCATCCTGCTCCCCTCTCATTTCGCGCGATGGTTCTCGCGTTCGTTTTCATGGAGATTACAGGGGAATCGTATGCCGAGTTCGTACGACGACTGACCCGGCAACCGGAAGTGGCAACAATCTTCGGGTTCAGTCGAGTGCCCGACGAATCGGCGTTCTCGCGGGCGTGGCGGAATCGATTCGACGACGCTGTCCACGAGTACGTCCAGACGGCAGCTCACTTCGTGGTCAAAGAAGTCCAGGATTTCAACATCCCTGCCCCCGAGGTGCGCCTCAAGGCAGAGATAGTTGACGAGCCTCCAGTAGAGGCGGACTCAGCGGAGGATGAATCGTTCTCACAGGACGAGATCGTCCAGACGACGCGACTCGCGCGTGATCACGCCTTCGGCTACTTCGACTCTGGGCGTGGCGCGAACGCATCTTACGAGGACACGCGATTCTTCGAGTTACAGACCTTCATGGGGATGGTCAGCTGTGGCACCGCCCAGGGAGCCGCGCGCTTCCAGTATCGACGAGGCGAGGAGTATGGACCACATGGCGACACGCACCTCCGCGCCGTCAAGCAATTTGAGCCCAAAGATCTCGTGAACGGATTTAATGAGACGACGGACCGCTTGCTCTCGGTCATCGCCTCGGAAGCATCGTTCCGCCGGCCTGTTACTGCCGCCATCGACATCACGACCATTCCCTACTATGGGGATGTCGAGGAGATGCCGATGGTGAGCGGGACGAAAGACGGCGAGGGTCGGGCGTTCAAGTTTGCGACCCTCTCGATCATCGGGCGGAACAGCCCGCTCGTCCTCGCAGTTGAGCCGGTGCGAGAGAGCTCGGCGTGGGACGAGAACCCGCCGAACCAGATCCACCGCGTTGTTCGCCGTCTCGTTCGACACGCGAAAGAGCACGTTCCCATCGAAACGGTCCTGTGTGACCGGGAGTTCGACTCGATGCGGGTGTTTCAGACGCTCTCGAACCTGAATGTGAACTACCTCATCCCGAGGCGCATCACCAGCTCCGAACGCGAGGTGATAGAGCGGATGGAAGAGGATGACCAGGAAGTCGCTGTTGAATCGGCATCCGTCCATGTGGAGGCAGGGTCACACCCGATGCGGTTTTTGTATGTACCCTCGACGAGCGGCGAGGGAACAACGGTGTTCGCAACGAATCTCCGAGTCGGGCCAGACGAGGCTGAGACGTTCTGTCGGCGCTACAGTCGCCGGTGGCAAATCGAGAACGAGTACAAGTCCATCAAGGGTGATTTCCTCGCGAAGACCTCCTCGAAGGACTACCGTGTGCGGTTGTTCTACTTCGTGTTCGCGGTGCTGCTCTACAATATCTGGCGGCTCACGGACTTCCTGCTGAAAGCGGGCGTCGATGGCGAAATGGACTACGCGCCCGTGCTGACCGCGGGTGAGTGTGGCGAGATCGTCGCATCGGCATTGATACCGCCTGACTGAGCGACCGATTCTCCACCGGGTTCGCCACTCGGGAGTGGCGACGCTCTCTAGTAGCCCCAAAATCCGCGCAATTTCTCATGCTCGTTCGATTATCTCGTTCAGGGTAGGTAGGAATCGAGCGCTTCGTTGGGATATAGATCTCGAACTGGCGGAGGTTCGACCCGAAACTGGCCTATCCTCCGAAACTGTGTAGGGGTCAGTTGGCAAGATTTGATATAGCGATATTTGATTTATGACGCTTTCCACGCCTTCGGCGCTGGAGCACAGAATCGCCACGAGAAGAGCCTTTCAGGGCCGATCTGGCCTCCACTTATAAAGAAACTCGGCTATCCGCAGACGAAACGGTCTCGCCTCGTGAAAGGGGAAGCTGTATGCTCGTCGGAAAGATGGGTGCCCGAACGTGACGCTGCTGAAACCCCTCATCCCGCGAGCAACGGTGCCGGTTTTGCTATCGGACCGGCCTACGCACGATGGTAGTTTACCAGAACGTCTCGAGACGACCGCCGGATAGGCGGCTTCACCCTCGGGGTGAGCTCGACACAGGTGGTCGCCATGATCTGGCTAATTGCCCGAGGCGACTACGGCTTCCAAGAATCCCTTCTCGCTCCCGATCGCCCCGAAACGGAGTCGGATCGACAGTGTGCCGCCAGAAGTGTTCCATTGCTGATTTACCTTCCTTAGCTCGGACCGTTGTTCACGTTTTGCGATTTGCCGAAAATGCGTGGCTGTCCTCGTTTCCAGGCACGTTGAAGGCGCTCTGCAAATCGCGCTGTCCCCTCCTTTGTGACGGCCATCTCCCGGTCCGTAGCTGCTTAGGCTGTTTAAAATAGCCAATAAACCGCTGTATACCTTCTTAAAGGAGGGTTTCGACAATGTCGGGGTTCGACTATCTATCGAGGGCATAAATCGGATAATGCTATAACAAAAAGCGCTCGCATCGGGGATCCGGAGCCCAGCGGGAACCGACCGAAACGGACCGAAAGCGGTGATTTACGGGCCTTAACCCGCTGATCTTCCTTTCAGACCGACCTGAATCCGGCTGTGTGTCGTACCACCTGTACTCACAGTTCTCGAGGGGCGAGTCTCAGGGACCGCCGCTACGAGGAAAAATTCGAGACGGCCGGAGACCTCGATCTGTGGGTAGGTGCCCCAACGTCGTGAACTCCTGGGACCGCAACTCGCTAAGCCGAGCCGTCAGGACAGCTCCGGCTCCGTCGTTCCGGACTATCGGTGGTCTTCGCCCGACACCTGGACGAGAGAACTCACTCTCCCCCGTTGATGTCTCGTCGTCTTCGATCGCCGCGAACGGCCTGGTTCCGATATTCTATATAGCGGTATGCCGTTTGAGAAACGCCGCGGATCGATCTGGTGCAAAACCCCCAAACGCGACAAACCGCTTAGACAGCGTCTATTTGCCGTTTTCGTATCCTCCACTCGCGATTTGGGACCGGAGCGGCCGGGGAATACGACAGTGTCGCCACTTGGGACGCTGTGAAAATCAGGGAAAGAGTGCCGTTAGAAGGGGGCCTGGGGGCCTTCGTCGTCCTCGGCTTCCTCGCCGCCTTCGCCGGGGAAGGAGGGCGTCGTACCGCCGCCGGTGCCGCCAAGGTCGCCGTCGGCACCGGAATCCATGCCAGTGTCGGCGTGGACCGTGTCGATCTCCGCGATCTCCTTGACCATCCGGGACTTGATCGCCTGGATCGTCATCGGGGAGATACCACAGCCGGAACAGGCACCACCGAGCTGGATGTGGACTTCGCCGTTCTCGCGGTCGAGATGGCTGATAGCTGCGTCGCCGCCGTGCATCTGAATCTGCGGGAAGTTACGCCGCAGGAAGTTCGTGATCCGGTCGCGGAGATCGCCGTCCCCGTCCGCTGATTCAGTACTCATGAATGTGGTTTAACGGCGAACCGGCTTATGCCTTTGGTTCGGTCTCGTTTATGTTGGTAATCCCCCCGTATTTTCTGGGCTTCTCAGGGCTTCTCGACGCCGAATACGCGATGCAGCTCCGATTCGATCGTCTCGACGTAGGTCTCCAGCGTCTCCTCGAACTTCTCGTCGGTGACGAGGACGCCCTGCAGGCGATCGCGTGGGTTCTCCGGGAGCTCGACGCGGAATTCGCCATCCTCGTAGAACGGTTCCGACTCGTTGAGGATCATCTGGTCGATACCGTGGATCAGGTCCGAGTCGTAGCGTTCGTTCATCTGGTTGAAGGCGTTCTTGTACGCGCGCTGGAGCTCCTGGAAGTAGTTCGCGTACTTGTCCTCGAATTTCTCCGGGTCGAAGTCGGCCATGTCGAACGCTCCGGTATGCCCGGGCAAAAGTCGGCCGGTCTTCCGCGTTCGGATCATTTGATATCGCGGCATATGATTTATTGATCCTCGAGAGCCCGACAGCGGTTCGACTCAACACTCCGGTATTCCGCCGTAGTCGCCGGTTTACTGGCTGTTTCCCGTCAGCAGATTCTTTCAGGTGGAATTAGGGGCGATCTCGGTTCGTTCCGAGCTTGCCGGTCGTCTTCTGCTATCGAGGATTTCACACTCGCCACCGCGGAGTACTCGGGATATGCGCTGGGCGAAGATTGCGGTAGGAAAAGTGCTGAACGGGGTGGACGTCGACACCGGGGTAAGAAGTAGGTTTCAGGCGATCTCCCGCGCGCCGCGCTTCGAGGTGCAGCTTTCACCTTATCGAATATCTCGGACCAGCTGGCGACTGTTTCTCGGTTTTCTGTAAGCGACCTTCGGAAGCTGCGTCAGGTGGATATCGACAACCACTCTCGCGGGGTCATTCAGAAGGTGATTCCTCAGGGAGATACCCTGGGTTTGCATCCCGACCTTCCAGAGGCCGTGCCCCGAACCAAGATCGACCAATCGCTCGACCGATGGTGGCTGACTTCCTGAATTGTACTCGGTCTGCCCCCGGAGTACGACTGCAAGGTGGTTGGCTCCTCGAAGCAACCGCAAACGGCCGTGCGACCGTCTGCAGCCGTCGTCCGCAGATCCCGGTTTTCACGAAACATCTCGAGATTGTTGGTCGGTAAATCGGATGTCGCTATATCGAATCTCCCGGACCGACGAATCGGCGATCGATGCGACGGTCGACGACGAAGCTCCCGCTATCGAGCGAGTGTGCCGGGAGAACCGGATTCCAGTCGACGAGCCTCGGGAGTGGCGGTTAGAAGGCCTGCCAGTCAGTGGGCGCCCCGACGCGACCGCGGACGCGGAACTCCCGCTCGTCGTCGACGCGCGTTTCGACGATCCGATCGAACGGTTCGTACAGCGTGTGAAGGGTGGCTTCGTCGTGCGCGGTCGACCCGACGGCACTGACGAAGGGCCAGTCCTGGCCGGTCGCCTGCGAGGAGAGCACGCGAATGAACTGGTAGATCCGCTCCGGATCCCAGTACATCAGCAGCTCGGAGATGGAGTACAACCCGACAGCGTGGTCCTCCTCGTCGCCGAGGTCCTCGACGACGTTGGTGAACTTGACGCCGATGTCGGTGAGGTTGCCGGCGGAGTCGACGTACTTCGTCCGGGCGGTGTCCTCGACCGTCTCGCCTTGCTCGCGGGAGGCGCAGTCGATGACGATAGCGTTCTCGCCGGCTGCGTTGGTTATCCCTTCGTGATCGGTCCGCACCTTCTCGGCCGTTCGCCCCGTCGAGATCACGATCGGTTCCGACGTCCACTCCCCGAGGAGCCGGTGAAAGAGGTCGTACTTCCCGCTCATTGGCGGCCCAACCAGCAGAACACTTTCCGCCTCGAGGACGGTAGCGGGAAGGCGACTCATTGCCAGTTGGTCTACCCCGCCGACGTAAATGCTTTCCGAGCGTTACTTTTGGAGAAACTCGGGGCGGTCGAGTGACTCAGGTGGCCCCGTCGACCGTGTCAGGAACTCGCGGCTGGCGAGTGCGCCGGGCATCGCTTCGGGAAGTGGGGACTCGGCTGCCGTCTTCGTCTCCTCGTCGACGAGGGTCTCCCAGACGTCCTCCTCGCCCTCCCGCTCGAGCGTGAGGGCCTTGGTTCGCCCCTCCTCGTAGGCTAACTCGACGATACTCTGGTCGTACGAGCCCGGCAGGGCCTGTCGAACGCGAGCGTATTCGTCGGGAAAGCTCTCCCCGCAAGCCTCCGCGACGCCGAGGGCGAACGCGCGCTCGATCGCGGATTCCCTATCCAGCGTCGACCAGTCCGTCCCGAACGAGCGATCGTACATCAGTGTTTAACCGGCTTTCCGGATCCGACCCGGAGCCCCTTGGGCCCGAACTCCAGATCGTGAATGTCCGTGTCGATGTTCGTGCCACGCATCTTCAACACCTGCAGCCCGCGCTGCATGCCGTCGTCTTCGAGGTAGTTGTGCATGAACACGACGCCGTGCGCGAGATAGTGTTCCTCGGAGTAGGCGCTCGGGTCCGTCATCTCGGAGATGAGCAACGTCGTCGCGTCCGTCCGCTTCAGCGCCGTCAACAGCTGCACCGCCGTGTCCTCGGTGTCGTCCAGGAGATAGCTGAGCAGCATCGTCGAGTCGAGAATGATGCGGTCGATGTCGCGGGACTCGATGAACCCGGTCAGTCGGTTGGCGACGCTGTTCCGGTCCCGCCGGTCGTTCGGTTTGCCGAAGAAGCGGCGGCCGTCCGAGGAGAGGGCGTCGAGGAACGTGATCCGGTCGCTCGCAACCGCCCGGTCGAAGCCGAACTCGTACCCCGCCATGTCCTGCTGGATCCCCTCTCTCGTCTCGTGCATGCTGACGTACAGGGTCTTGTCGCCGTCGCGGGCACCCTGCGCCGCGAACTGTGAGCAGAACGTGGTTTTCCCGCTACCCGGCGGCCCGCTGACGACGTAAAGTCGTCCTTCGGGGAACCCGCCGTCGACGAGGTCGTCGAACCCTGAGACACCACTGGAGATGCGCATATCCGAAGCCGAACGAGGCCAACGATAAGTGTTCCTCCCCGATTTTCACGGGTGAGAACGCTCGGAACCGGTGAGACTACCGGCGGAACGGCGCCGGCGGTGCGGTGCCCCCGGCTCGAACGAGCGATTCGGTTCGATGGGCGGCCCGGCCCGGAGAGACGCGGTCGGATCGCCGACTCGGGTTGGTTACTCCGTCGTCACGTCGGGTTCGACCCAGACGACGAAGCGGTCGTCCGGTTTCACGATGCCGCGGACGCCGTCGTCCTCCGCGGTCGTGCTATCGTCGACGTCGGCCGGGTTGACGTCGCGAACCTGGTACACCTCGTCGACCATCCAGCCGACGGCGCCGCCCTCGTCGAGCGCGTCGTCGTCGAACACGACGATCCGGTCGCGAGCCCCACCGCCGTCGATGTCGAACAGCGTCTTGGGGTCGATGATGGTCGTCGTCCGACCGCGCAGGTCCATGACGCCCTCGACGTGTGTCGGCGAGTTCGGAATCCGCGTCAGTTCCCCGGCGTCGACGATCTCGTCGATCACGCCGATGCCCAGACAGTACGTGTCCTCGCCGAGACCGAACTCCAGGACCTTCGTGGGCTCGGCCGCTGGTTCAGCCTCGGTTTCCGTGTCCGTCTCCGTCGCTCCCATACCTGCATCTCCGCGCACCAGCCCATAATCGTATCCCTCGAATTATCACGTCCGATAGGCAGGGCGGTGGGTTTATCGTTCGGCCATACCGGCCTCCGTGTATGTCAGAGACGCCCGAGAGATGCGGTCGAGGGAGCGACGCGCCACGCGTGGTCGTCGTGGACGACTCCCCGTTCATGCGGCGGCTCATCTCCGACGTGTTGTCGGACGCCGGGATCTCCATCGTCGGCACGGCCAGCGACGGCGCGGAGGCGATCGACGTCGTCGCCGAGGAGTCGCCCGACGTCGTGACGATGGACGTCGAGATGCCCGGGATGAACGGGCTCGAAGCCGTCGAGCGGATCATGGCGGAGACCCCAACGCCGATCCTGATGTTGTCGGCCCACACCGACGCCGGCGCCGAGGTGACTTTCGACGCACTGGAGCGCGGCGCCGTCGACTTCTTCGCGAAACCCGGCGGCGAGGTCACGACCGGCGTCTCCCGCGAGGGGGAACGGTTAGCCAAGGCGGTTCACTCCGTCGCGGATGCCGACCTCGAGGCCGCGATGCGGGACGGCGCGGCTCCGGACGCCGATGGTACCGAAACGGCCCAACGGGGGGACGCCGCTGAACCCACGACCGGGTCGACGGGCGGTTCGGCGGCCGACGCGACGACCGGTGCGGGCGAGTCGGCAGCCAGCGGCGGGGCGTCTTCCGCGGGCGGCGAGTCGACGGGATCCGCTGACGACGCCGACGCCGACGCCGCCCTCGACGACCCACTGACGGTCGTCATCGGTGCGTCGACGGGCGGCCCTAACGCCGTCGAGCGCGTTATGGCGGCGCTTCCGGCGGTCGATTGTCGCGTGATCATCGTCCAGCACATGCCGGAGGCGTTCACCGAGCGGTTCGCCGACCGGCTCGACGAGGCCTCCGCCTACGACGTACGGGAGGCGACGGACGGTGCCCGAATCGGTGCCGGCGAGGCCGTCGTCGCTCGCGGCGGGAGCCACACGCTCGTCGACAGCTACCGGGCCGGACGGCTCCGGATCAAGCTCGAGGAGGACGACTCCCGGCAGGTGATGCCCGCGGTCGACGTGGCGATGGAGTCCGCCGCCGAGACGGTCGACGACCCGCTCGTCGGCGTCGTGCTGACGGGGATGGGCTCCGACGGCGCTAACGGGGTTCGGGCGGTCGCCAGCGCGGGCGGTCGCACGCTCGTTCAGAGCGAGGAGAGCTGCGTCATCTACGGCATGCCGAAACGCGCGGTCGCGACCGGGGCCGTCGACGAGGTCCACGACCTCTCCGGCGTTGCCGACGCCATCGTCGGGGGGGCAGCCTGATGGACTCCCACCGTGCGGCCTTCGTCGCGGAGGCGGAGGACGGTATCACCGACCTCAACAACGCGTTGCTCGCGCTGGAGGCGGACCCCGAAGACGGCGAGGCGATGGACGACGTGTTCCGCGTCGCCCATACCCTGAAGGGGAACGCGGCGGCGATGGGGTACGACCGAGTGTCCGAGTTCGGCCACGCGCTCGAGGACCTCCTCGACGACGTCCGCACCGGCAACCAGGCGGTGACGCCGGAGCTGATGGACCTGCTGTTCGAGGGCGTCGACGCCGTCGAAGCGATGGTGGCGGAGATCGCCGAGGACGGCGAGGTCTCGACCGACCCCTCCGAGCTCGAAGCACGGATCCGGGACCTGGAGGCGGGGTCCGGTTCGACGGGAGCGCCGGAGTCGGCCGACCCGGAGGAACCGACGGACGCCGAGGCAGTGGCTGACGTGGAGGACGGTGCGACCGAAGCGAGCGAGGCCGACGCGGACGGCGCCGATGCGGACGACCCTGCCACGGGCTCCGCCGACGCGGACGATGCGTCGGTCGACCTGCCGCCGGCCGCCGCGGACCTCGACGTCGGCGACGACGTCCTCGTTCACGCGGACGTGACCATCGGCGAGACGCAGATGCCCGGCGTCGACGCGACGTTCGTGACGGAGGCGATCGCCGACGGCTTCGACGCGTTCGCGACCGACCCGGCGCCCGACGCGCTGGAAGCGGGCGAGTTCGATACGGGATTCGACGCGTTCGTCGTCGCCGAGGCCCCCGACGTCGTCGCTACCAGCCTCGACGCGCTCACGCAGGTGGAGGCGGTCGAGGTTGCCCGCGTCGGCGGCGGCGACGCTGTCGGCACTGCCGACGCCGACCCCGAGGCGGCGGGAACCGGCACGGAGGAGTCGGTGTCCGGCGGCGAGACGACCGAGAACGAAGGACCGACCACCGCGGGCAACGCGGTCGAAGCGGACGCGGCCGACGCGGACGACGCGGATGCCGCCGACGCGGACGACGCGGATGCCGCCGACACGGACGACGCGGATGCCGCCGACACGGACGACGCGGATGCCGCCGACACGGACGACGCGAACGCGGCCGACGCGGACGACGCGGATGCCGCCGACGCGGACGACGTGGACGAGATCTCCTCGATCCGGGTTGACGTCGATCAGGTCGACGAACTGTACGGACTCGTCGAGCAGCTCGTGACGAGCCGGATCAAGCTCCGTCGCGAGCTGGAGGAGGCAGGCATCGAATCCGACACGCTCGGCGAACTGGACAAGCTCGCGAGCAGCCTGCAGGACACCGCCATGGACATGCGGCTCATCCCGTTCTCACAGGTCGCGGACTCGTTCCCGCGGCTCGTCCGCGACGTCGCCCGCGAGGTCGGCAAGGACGTGCAGTTCGCCGTAACGGGCGGCGACGTCGAACTCGACCGCACGATCCTCACGGAGATGCGTGACCCGCTCGTCCACGTCCTCCGGAACGCCGTCGACCACGGCATCGAGCCGCCCGAGGAGCGCGAAGCGGCCGGCAAGGACCCGACGGGAACCGTTCAGCTCACCGCGACCCGGGACCGCGACCACGTCGTCATCGAGGTCACGGACGACGGTGCCGGCCTCGACCCGGACCGGCTTCGAGCGAAGGCCGTCGAAGAGGGGGTTCACACCCCCGCGGAGCTCGATGCGATGGACGAATCCGAGATCTACGACCTCGTCTTCCACCCCGGCCTCTCCACGGCTGAGGAGGTCACCGACGTCTCCGGCCGCGGCGTCGGCATGGACGTGGTCCGGACGACGGCTCGGAGTCTCGACGGCAGCGTCGAGATCGAGAGCGAACCCGGAGAGGGGTCGACCGTCCGCTTCCGGCTCCCGGTCACCGTCGCCATCGTGAAGGTGATGTTCGTCGACGTCGGCGGCACGGAGTATGGCATCCCGATCAAGAGCATCGCCGAGGTCGGGCGCGCCGACGACGTCGAGACGGTCAACGGCGACGAGATCCTCCGTCACGAGGGTGACCTCTATCCCGTCATCCGGCTCGAGGAGCGGCTCGCGGACTCCCCGTCGGCGTCGGCCGGCGACGGAGCCGACCCCGACGCACCCCCGACGACTGGCGGTGGGGTCGCGGATGGCGGCGAGGTCGCGGATGGCGGCGCGGTTCCGGACGACAGTGAGGTTCCGGGTCACCGAGTTGCCGGTGACAACGACGGGGTGGACGACGACGGGATGGTCGTCCGGATCCGGGAGGAGACGCGACAGGTCGCGCTCCAGTGCGACGCGGTCCTCGACCAGGAGGAGGTCGTGGTCAAACCGCTCGACGGCCCGCTGTCCGGGACGCCAGGGCTCAGTGGCACCGCCGTGTTAGGCGACGGCGACGTGGTCGCCGTGCTCGACGTGGTGAGCCTATGAGCCGGTCGACCGACGAGGAGTTCGCGTTCGCCGGAGTGCTTCGCCAGATCGCCGACAGCGTCGCGTTCAAACCCGGGTATTACAACGAGTCGTACCTCGACCGCCGGATCTCCGCCCGGATGCGCCGCTGCGACATCGACGACCACGAAACGTACGAGCGCCGCCTCCGCGAGGACCCGGACGAACGTGAGGCGCTCATGGCTGCGCTCACGATCAACGTCACGGACTTCTTCCGCAACCCGGAGATGTGGGAGGTCTTCCGAGACGTGCTCCGGCGCCAGACCGCGGAGCAGCGCCGTGTCCGCGTGTGGTCCGCCCCGTGTGCCGACGGGCGGGAGCCGTACTCCGTCGCGATGCTCGCCTGTGACGACCCCGAAATCGACGAACAGCGAGTCGAGATCCTCGGCACCGACATCAGCGATGAGGCACTCGAAGCGGCTCGTGATGGCGTCTACCACACGACTCGGACGACCGACATCGCGGCGGAGCTCGAACCGCTCTCGTCGCCGGACGACTGGGTCGACCAGGACGGAGACTCCTTCAGCGTCACCGACCGGGTGCAGAAGCTGGTCTCGTTCGACCGCCACGACATGGTGCAGGACGGCGCTCGCGAGGCGTTCGACGTCGTCTTCTGCCGGAACCTGCTGATCTACATCGACAGCGAGCACAAGGGCGACGTGTTCGACACGCTCGAAGCGTCGCTGTCGCCGGAGAGCGTCCTCGTCGTGGGGATGACGGAGAGCATCCCGCCGGACCGACGCGACAGATACGAGCCGATAGACAAGCGGCGTCGGGTCTTCAGGAGGCAGTAATGTCGCTGTACGAACTCGCCCGGAACGGTGACGTCGAGGCCGTCCGCGACGCGCTCCACAGTGACAGCGCCGCGGTCCGACGCCGCGCGGCGGCCATCCTCGGCGACCTGGCCGACGAGGAGGACCAGCCATCCATCGACGCGCTGCTCCGTGCCGCGACACGGGACGACGACGACCGCGTCCGCGGCGCCGCTATCGACGCTCTCGACGCCATCGGCCAGGCTGCGGTCGAGCAACTGCTCGAAACACTCACCGGTAGCGACACCGGGGACGCCGAGTGGGTGACGGCCCGGAAGTTCGCGGCAGCGCTGTCCGCCGATAGGCCCGAACTCCGCATGGCGGCGGCCAACGCCCTCGCTCGGCTGGGCGAAGCGAACGCCGTACCGAAGCTCGTCGACGTGATGGACGATCCGGACCCCCGAGTTCGTCTCCGCGTCTGTCACGCGTGCGGAGCGCTCGCCGACCCACGGGCCGTCCAGGCGCTGACGGACCGACTGGACGACCACACCCGGGTTCGCCACGCGGCCGCGAACGCGCTCGGCTCGATCGGAACGGACCAGTCACTGGCCCCGCTCATCGACCTGCTCGAGGACGGCGACCCGTCGGTCCGTCGGATCGCCGCCGGCGCGTTGGGCAAAGCCAGCAACGCGAAGCCTGTCGAGCAGCTCGTGTACGTGCTCGCGGACGACCACGAGGCGGTCCGGAAGGCAGCCGTCTACTCGGTGATCGAGCTGCTGTCGAACGTCCCCACCGACCGGAGCCACGAGGTCCGCGATCGGGTCGTCTCCGAGCTACAGGCGGCCGATGACGCGACCGTCATCGAGCCCCTCGTCGAGATCCTCTCCGACGGCCAGCAGGACCGACAGCGGCGCAACGCCGCATGGATACTCGGCCGCGTCGCGGACGGCGACGCCGACGACGCGATCGCCGCGCTGGCGGACGCGCTCGCGGACGCTGACGACATGACCGCGCAGTTCGCGGCGACGAGCCTCGGGAACATCGGCGGTCCAACCGTCGAGTCCGCGTTGCTCGACCAGCTGGACGAGTCGGTGCCGGAGGCCGCGCGAGCGAAGGCCGCGTTCGTCCTCGGTCAGGTCGGCGGGAGCCAGGCGCGGAACCGGCTCGAGGAACTCACCGACGACGACAGCGCGGCCGTGCGGAAGCGCGCGTTCGCGGCCGTTTCGAAGCTCCAAGCGGGTGGGAACGCATGAGCTCGACTGACCGCCGTCAGGCGGCGAGAAGGGGGAGCCGATGAGCGACGGCGAGGTCAAGGTGGCGGACACGACGGGACGCTTCGCCGTCGCCGTCCGCGACGGTCGCCCGGTGAACGACGTGTCGTGGACGCCCGGCCGGATCCTGCTGTCGAACCGTCGGCTCGTACTGGCGGGCAACGACGGCAAGCGGACGATCCCGCTTTCCAAGCTGGAGAGCCTCGGCGGTCGCCACGATGCGAACCAATCTATCGCGCAGGTCTCGGGCTACGTGAGCCTCGACCTCGGGGACCAGGTGCTGTTGATAACCGCCAGCGACCACGAGAGCTTCGAGCGAAGCGTCTACGAGGCCCTCCTCAACCAGCGGATGCTCCGCGCGAAACACCCCGCTATCGCCGGCGGCGTCGTCCAGGACGAGGTCGGCTGGGAGCAAGCGCGCATCAAGATCGACGAGGACGGCCTGAACGCAGCCCTGGAAGGCGGCGCGTTCGTCCAGTTCGATCTCGACGAGATCAGCGGGATGGAGACCACCGAGCGGACCGTCGAGGGCGAGAAGCAGCCCGTACTGCAGGTCTCACACACCAACGACGAGGGCACGACCATCGAGACCCATCTCGCCGGACCACCACGGCGCTGTGGGTTCGTCGAGTCGTGGCTGGAGAAGGGCGTCGAGCGGAACCAGGCCAACGTGGACCTCTCGGACCGTGACCGCGAGGTGTTGATGGCGCTGTACTCCGGCGTCTCGCCGTTCGAGATCCCCTCGTTCCTGGACATGGACGTGGACACCGTCGAGGAGACGTTCGAGCGACTGATCGAACTCGAGGTCGTCGAGGAGGTTCGGGTTCGCCGCGAGGTGTCACTCAACTCCCGGGGTCGCAACATCGCGAGCGAAGCGATGAACGACCAGTAACCGGTTGGATCGCTGGGTGGATGGCGACGCAGCTATGGGGAGCAGCGTGTCGACGCCGACCTCGCCGTCGACGCGGTCCGGCACTCGGAGTCGCCGGTTGGACTTTTCCGTCCAGCCGGCTCGAGGGCCGCTGCTACAGTGTGTTCAGCGAACAGCCGGCGCGTTACAGTCCCCGGGCGGTGCGCCGGACTCCCGCCTCGACCGACCCGGGCCGTGGACTCGGCCACGGGCCGGTTGGCCGCGGCATCCGACAAAAGGGTATGGCTGATGACAGTACGTGGTCGCGATCCCTCGACCAATTGGGGGACTGACACTACGCGTTGACCTTCTCGAGATACGTGTTGACGACCATCCGGCCCTTGGGAGTGAGCGCCGTCGCCGTTTCGCCGTCCGCGACGAGCCCGCCCTCCCGGAGCGTTTCCAGCACCATCGAAGCCTGCGTCGCGTCGCCGGTGACGATCGTGGAGATGCTGGCCTCGCCGCCCGCGGAGTAGAGGGAGACGAGGATCTCCAGCTCCTCGTCGGTCAGGTCCAGGTCGCGAACGTCCTCCATGACCTCGGCGTACTCCAGCTTGATGAACCGCCCGAGGACGCCCAGCGTCCGCTCGTTTGGCACCGAAACCAGGGATGTGATCGCGCCGGTCTCCGGGGCGTGGGTGATCGAGAGCGTCGGCCTCGGAGTTCCATCGATCGTGTGCTCGCCCCGGTCGAAGTCCATGACCGTCGAGAGGTCGACGGTGAATGGGTCCGTACAGTCGACGAAGCCAATCTCACCGTCGCCCAGCGATACGGCCGCCGTCTGGACGTCGCCGTCGACGACGCGACCACCGACCTTCGCCGGGCTCCGAACGCGTACCGAAACACCATCGAGGAGCGTCTTGAACAGGATGCGCTGGAACCGGTCCATCGGCTCCGGTTCCCCCTCGATGACGGCAGTCCGCTTCGCGTCGCCGTCGACGTAAGCGACCGTGATCGTGTCGCTGAAGAACGACTGCAGATCGCTGGGGACCGTGCCGACGGCGACGTCGAACACCTGCTTCAGGCCGATCGTCGTGCGACCCGACTCGCTGGCGAGCACGAGCCGTCGCTGGCTGAGCAGGACGCGTCCGGGGACCGGCTCCTTCCCGCCGAAGTCCCGCGTGTGGACGCGGCCAGTAAAGTCGGCGACGACGGACTCCTCCATCGATCGTACCTGGACGGAATGGTCACTTTATACTTTCCCGCACGCTCTCAATGCTGATATTGTTCGTCGGACACTCGATCGCTTCGGTACGTCGACGTCGTTCGCTGAGCGCCGGCGCCTCGACGAACACCGACGTCGGTCGGACGCTCGCCACCGCAGGAGGGGTTCGGAACGGGATCGGGGCCGGATCGAACAGCAAAGCCTAATGAGGTGGGCATCGAACCGCCAGATGATGCCCACGGTAGAATACCTTAACTACGAAGTACTCGACGACCACGGCTGGTCGATGGACGACGAGGACCTCTTCGAGAAGGCGGCCGACGCGGACCTCGGTGACGAGGACTACGGTTCGCTCGACGTGAACCAGAGCGAATACATCCTGGAGGCCGCTGAGGCCCAGGGCTACGACTGGCCCTTCTCGTGCCGCGCCGGCGCCTGTGCGAACTGTGCCGCCATCGTCCGCGAGGGCGAGATCGACATGGACATGCAGCAGATCCTGTCGGACGAGGAAGTCGAGGAGAAGAACGTCCGCCTGACCTGCATCGGTAGCCCGGCGACGGACGAGGTCCGCATCGTGTACAACGCGAAGCACCTCGACTACCTGCAGAACCGCGTCATCTAAGGCGTCCAGCTTTCTTCGATTTTTCAGGCCGCATAGCTCGTCTTCCGTGGGATGCTTTCCGTGTGGCATGGTCACTTCCCACACGGAACTCCCCGAGACCATCGGCGTGACCGGTAACTCTCCGAACGTCGTTTTCCGGTAAAACGCCCGAGTGCGTCGGTCAGGCCGCCAGTTGCTCGAACTCCGCGGCGGACGAGCGCGTCCCCTTGGTGATGACCACGTCGCCGGCGCGGATCGTCGTGTCGATGTCGGGCCCGACGACCCAGCCCTCGGGGCGGCGAATCGCCAGCACGCTGGTGGAGATGTCGGTCTCTGGGACGCCCTCGTGGACCTCGGTCCCGTCGAGCTCGCTCCCCTCCTGGATCGTCGTGCGGGTGATGATCTCGTCGGACTCCTGGACGGCGAGCTCGACGACCGGGTGCACGTCGAGGTCGCGAAGGACGCCCTCGGAGAGCTCGAGGGCGGCGTCGGAGATGACCTCGGTGGCGACCCCGAGGTGGATGAGTCCCCGCAGTGTCACCGGGTCCTCGGTCTCCTGGGCCGCGCGGAGCGTCCACGCTTCGAACCGGGACTGGAGCGCGTCGACTTCGACCTCGAGGTTGGCGACCTCCTCGGCTAACTGTTCGTTGTCGAAGAGGATCGACCCGTACGCGAGGTCGACACCCAGCTCCGAGAGGTTCTTCATCAACACGATCGAGTCGACGGCGCGTTCGAGGTCCTCGACCTCGGCTTCGACCGGTTCGGCTGGCTCGTAGCGGTCGCCCGTCAGCGTCTCGTAGACGCCCCCGATGGCGCCCTCCGGCCCGCGGAGGATCACGACGTCGTCCCGGCGAACGGTCGTGTTCGGGCCCGGATCGAGGATCCAGTCGTCCGCCCGGCGAATCGCGATGAGGCGGACGCCCGTCTGGGATTCTAAGTCGATGTCCTGGAGCGTGCGCCCGGCGTACGCGGAGTCGGCGGCGACGGTGCCACGGACGAGCATCTCGACGGCCTCCCCCAGCGCGCCGCGCATCGCGTCCGGGAGGCCGATCTCCTCGAGCACGATCTTTGCGATGTCGCCGGCGGCATCGGAGATCTTGTCGGCGCCGCCGACGACGCCCAGCACGGGGGCGAGCTGCTCGACCTCGCCAGGATTCCGGGCCGCCAACATCAGGCTCATCCGTGCGCGGAGCTGGAGGACGTCCATCTTCTCCTCCAGCTTCAGCACCTCCTCGGCCACGTCCTCGCTCTGGTGGAGCACGGCCGAGTAGGAGAGGTCGATGAGCAGCTCCGCGGTGTCTTTCATCTCCACGAGCAGGTCCTTCACGCTCGTGGGCTCGTACTCGACGTTCTGCGGAGCCCCCTCTTCCTCGAAGCGTCCCATAGGGGAACCTCTCCGGGGCCGTGCAAAAGGCTTGCCACGACGCGGGGGTCGTCCCGCCGAGCGTGTCGAACGCGGCGGTGCCACCCCCAACGGAACGCTAAACTAGGGTTGGGGTCATTATGGCGTATGCAGTCCCGTCGGCTCTGGCCGAAGTCACCGCAGTTCATCGCAGCGTTCGGGATGTTCCTCTTCCTGATCGCGGTCGGACACCACACCCGCGAGTTCCTCGCGCTGGGCACGCCACTCGGCCCGCTCCTCGCGCTGCTGCTGGACGGAGTCCCCGCGCTCGCGCTCGCTTACGCCGGATACCGGCTCTCGAAGGCCGACTTCTCACCGCAAGCCCAGTGGACGATGTTCCGCTGTTCGATGGCCGGGAGCGCCCTGTTTCTCGCCGTCATCGGCGTGAGCCTGCTCATCCGGCTTTTCGAGGGACGCGGCGTCACCGAACCGCTGTTCCCGCTGCTGATCGGGGTCGAGGCGGGCGGCATCGCCGGCCTCGTTGCCGGCTACTACAGTTCGCAGGCGCGGATGCGCGCTCGGGAAGCGCGGACCGCGAGCAACGCGTTAGCGTTCACCAACGACCTGATCCGCCACGATCTCCGGAACGACCTCAACCTGATTCAGGGACACGCCGACCTGCTGGCGGAATCGTCGGGGGCGACGGAGCCGACCGACGGCGACCCGGAGATAATCGCCGAGAAAGCCGACGAGGCGCTCACGCGGATCGAAACCAGCCGCGTCATCTCGGACACGCTGATCGGCCAACCGGACCTCGAACCCCTCGACCTCGTCCCCATCGTGGCCGAATTGGCCGCACACATCCGTGACGCGTATCGGGTAACCGTCACGACCGATCTCCCCGAGGAGGCGTACGTCGTCGCGAACGTCGGCGTTCGGTCCGTCGTCGACAACCTGCTCGAGAACGCGGTCGAACACAACGACGCGGCCGACCCGCGCGTCGAGGTCGGCGTCGAGACCGGCGAGGAGACGGTCCGGCTCACCGTCCGCGACAACGGCTCGGGCATCGCTGACGATGTGAAAGAGACGATCTTTGAAACGGGTGAGGGCAGCGCAGGGGGCCTCTCGCTCGTCCGAACGCTGGTCGACGGCTACAGCGGCGACGTCCGAGTCGAGGACAACGACCTGGGCGGCTCCACGTTCGTCGTGGAACTGCCCCGAGCAGCGGGGAAGACCGCCGAGGACGGAGATTCGGAGACCGATACGTCGACCTGGAACTGAACGCCGGTCCCGGTCGGCTGCGCTGGGTCGCCACGGGACGGCGACGACGTCGCGGGATCAGCCCAGCAGCGCGACGCCGCGATCGGTCGGGAGATACTCGGTGTCCGGATCGCCGAGTGCCTCGGTGCTGTCGCCGTCGACGGCGCCGTTGCCTTCGCCGTCGACGGGCTTCGCGAGGTCCAGCAGCGCGAGCCAGCCGAGGAGGTTGGCGGCGCGGTCGCGCCAGATCGTCTCCCACTTGTTCGGGTTCTTGTGCCGCTCGTACTGCGGGACGCCCTCGCGCGTGCACTTGAACACGTCGTCGGCGTCGAGCGGATGGGGGTCGTCGCCGGTGCCGGCTGCGACGAGTTCGGCGAGCGTGTCCTCGGCGAGCATCACGCTCTCGAGGAACGCCGTCCGGAGGTGTTCCGGGGTGGGCTCCGTGGAGCGCCGCTTGAAGCCGGACGGCGTTTCCTCGGCCAGGTCGAGCGCTCGGAGGAAGGTGAGCCAGGTACGTGACACGTCGCGGCTCGGGAAGTCCAGCCGGCGCTGGAGGCGGGCACAGCAGTCGTCCTCGCTGCCCGGCACGAGCGGGACGGCGCGCTGGGCCTTGCGCACGCGGTCGAGGTCGGCCGGCGGCTCGGGGATGAGTTTGAAACGCATGCGGTGGGGATGGCGGGACTGCTTAGACGTAGCCGAACGACTCGGCCAGCAGCTCGTCGTTCGTCTCGCCGAGGACGTAGGTCGGGCCGTCGACGACGTCGACGGTGACCTCGGCGGGCGCGAAGACGGTTTCGGGGATCTCGTAGAAGTCCCAGTCGGCCTGCTGGAAGATGTCGATGAAGGGCGTGCCGTACTCCTCGCGCGCCGTCGACGGCAGGTTCTCGAACACGTCGGAATCGCGCGCGACCTGCAGGTACACCTCGCCCCCGTACGCGAGCGCGTCGTTCGTGCGCCCCATCGCCAGCTCCTCGTCGTGCGTGACCGGAGCGATGGGCGCGGAGCCCGAGGCGGTGATCACGTCGGTCGGGTCGTACCCGAGCTCCATCAGGCGGAAGACGGCGAGTTCGGCCGCGCGGGCCGCCATCGTGACGGAGCCGACCGTCGAGCCGGCGGCGAACGTCGGCAGGAACACGCCGGAGGGCTCGACCTCGGAGAGGTCGGCGACGTGCTCGGCGACTTCCTCGTCGGGCAGCTGCGGGGACTCGATCGACAGCGTCGCGAACTCGAAGGTGTCGTAGTAGCCGACCTTCTCGAACTCGGTCTCCTGCCCGACCTGTGCGCGGGCCGGCCCGGAGCCGAGCCCGGCGAAGTCGTCGAACTCCAGCTCCCAGCCTGCCTTCTGCGAACAGAGCAGGGCGATAGCCGGGTGGTCCGTCGTCAGCTCGATGTGGGGCCGCGGCGCGCCCGCGACCTCGCCCATCGCCGTCGTCACGTTCGCGAGCCCGGCGGTCTGGATCTCCGTGAGGAGGACGCCGGCCTCGATCCCGCCCTCGGCGTCGACGCCGAAGTCGATGACGGTGGCCTCGTTGTCCAGCTCGTGTGCCGCGAGGTTCATCTCGTCGGCGAAGTCAAGGGCCTCGTCGACGAGTTCGATCGCGGTCCGATTGATGCTCTCCATACGGCTCCTGCGCGCTCCTCGCGTAAGGAGTTTATCAACGGACGAGGCGAATACCCAGTGGCTTGACCTCGGGGATAAAGCCGGCACTCGGTGATACAAACCATTAAGTTAACACGTTTCTAATCAAGAGACAGCGATGGAATACAGTCACCGCTACCACGCTCTCCCGACACAAGAGGTAGCGGAGGGACTGGAACACCAATTAGACGTTCATCGCCAACTCTACAACCACGTCCGCTGGGACTACGAGAACAGCCAAGAGGACGAGAAGCCCAGCGAGTACGACCAGAACAACAAACTCCCTGAGTGGAAACGCAAGTGGCCGATATTCTCTGACACGTACTCGAAAGCCGCACAAGCCACTGTCGCACGCTTCCACCGCAACATCTCGAACCTGCGCAAGAAGAAAGAGAAGGGGTACAAGGTTGGTCGGCTCAAACGGCAATCACTCACCGATTATCGAAGCGTGACGTACAACCAGTCCGGTTTTGACCTCGATGAAAAGAGGGGCCGAGACAGGTATGCGTACGTCCGTTTCAGCAAAGTCGGCTGGATGAAGATACGCTACCACCGCCCGATTCCCGAACACGCTACCATCAAGGAAGCCACGTTCAAGAAGGAAACCACGGGTGAGTGGTTCGTCACATTCAGTCTCGAAACTGGGGACGAACACGTCCCCGAGAAACCCTCCGTTGAATCCCTAAACACGAGCAACAGCGTGGGGATCGACCTCGGCCTCCTAAACTATATCCACACGTCAGACGGTAAGACTGTGGATTGGCTTGACCTCAAAGACGAGTACGAACGGCTCCGGCGCGAGCAACGTAAGTTATCTCGCAAAGAGAAAGGCTCGAACAACTACGAGAAGCAGCGGCGAAAAGTGGCGAAGGTGAAGCGTCGGATTCGTCGGAAGGTGCTGGACTACCAGCACAAGATCACGACGTGGCTCGTCCAAGAGTACGACGCTGTGTTCGTTGAAAACCTGAACATCCAGAGTATGCTTCAGGGCGATGAAAATACTCGACACAAGCAGGACGTAGCGTGGCGACAGTTTATCACACTCCTCGAATACAAAGCCGACCTACACGGCTGTCACGTCGTTCAAGTTGAAGCACGAGGGACGACCAAAGAGTGTGCGTCGTGTGGGGTGGAGACAGCGAAACCCATCTGGGTGCGTGAACACTCCTGCCCTGCGTGTGGGTTCGAGACTGATAGAGATGCGAATGCGGCGATGAATGTCTTGCAGAGAGGCTTTTCTAAAGTAGGGCTGGGATGGCCCGAATCCACGCCCGTGGAGACTGTGACCGCTACGGACACCGCTGATTTTCAGCGAGTGTCTGCACGTCACGTCATCGAAACGGGAAGCCTCGGGGCTTGACCCCGAGGTGGTTCACCAGATCGATCCGCGACGACCCCGAATGCGTCGCGCTCGCTGCGTCCCGAGCGGTTCGCGCCGCCGAGCCGAATTCTGCCCTCGCACCCACCACAAAACCTATCAACCGTTCGGATCAGGAGACTGATATGAAGCGCGAACAAGCCCTCCTGGTCCTCGCTGGCGCCCTCCTCGCCATCGCCGTCGTCGGGTTCGTGGCCCTGCCCGGCGTGATGGCGTCGCCGGACGTCGGCGAGGAGCCACCGCCGGGCCGAATCGAGGTCGTCGACCAGGTCGTGACTCCCGGCGAAGTGAACGGTGAGACGGCGGAGCTGCGGCTGCTTACTGACCTCCGACATCGGAAGGGACCGGTCGAAAACGTCTCCGTCCGGTTCCGCGCCATCGACGCCGAGTCCGGCCTGCTCAAGGACCAGACCGTCGTCGAGGTCGGCGACGTCGACGCCGGCGGCGAGTTCTCACTCAACGGTTCGCTCGTCGTGCCGCGGCAGGGCGCCTATCGGCTGGAGACCACCGTCTACGCCGGCAACGACCGCGTCGCTCGCACGACGACCAAGGTCAGCGGCGTGCAGGCGCTCACGCCTGCCTACGCCGACCGGAACGTGGCATTCACTGACGGACAGGTCTGGCCGACCATCGCCGTCGCCGTCGAGTCCGCGGGCGAGAACCGGACGACCCTGCGAATCACGGCGTCCGCGACCAACCATGGCAACACGGTCTCGAAGGACCTGCGCCTCGGCGTCATGCTTCGGCAGGCGGACTCCAACGTCGTCGCCGACGAGGCCGAGACGACCGTCGAGTCGATCCGACCCGGGCGCACGGACACCGTCTCGGTGACCGTGACGGTCCCCTCGGAGTACAACTACTACGTCGACGCCGCGCTGTGGCACGACGGCGTCCTGATCGACGAGACGCAGAGCGTCGCCAACCTCGACCCGCAGCGGACGATCTCGGCCAACGAGACCCAGCAGGACGTGGAGTTCGAGGTCGGCGACTTCGCGGAGGACCAGCCGAAGGAGGAGGAGATGCAGACGGAAGCGGCGCGGATGGAGACGGTTCGCGAGTCGGAGGCGCCCGGCTTCGGGCCTGCGGTCGCCCTCGCCGCGCTCGCCGCGGCCGCGCTCCTCGCACGGAGGCGACGATGACCGACGACGAGCTCGAACCAGACCCGGCCGACGAGGCCGAAACACGGCCGGCCGATGACTGGTCCCTCGACGGCGACGACGCGGCTGCGACGGCGTCGGACTCGGCCGACTCGCGGTCAGAGACGGCGCAAGCAGCTGACCAGCAACGCGCTCCGAACACGACCGACGAAACGACTGTTCCCATGTCATCCAGCACCCAATCACCCCTCGTCGACGCTGCACGGCTCCGGCAACTGCTCGAATACGCGCTCCTGGTGACGTTCGTCCTCGTGGCGCTGTTCGCCGCGTTGAGCTTCTACTCCCAGGTTGGCCGCGCGATCGAGATCTGGGTCGCGGACCCGTACCAGCCCATCGCGAAGGCGACGGTGAACCTGGCGCTGCTGCTGATCGCCGTCGCCGGCGTCTCCCAGCAGCTCGCCCGGCTCGCTGGGCGGGGATCCGGCGGGGACGACGGCGCCGAGTAGGCTGTCTTACCGCTCGCTCGTCGCCTCCCGGCCGAGCTCCGCCTCGACGGCCTCGACCTTCGCCTCGGCGGACTGGTCGCGGTCCCGCTTGTGGTCGACCTTCAGGAACGTGGAGACGCGGTCGCCCTCGACCGCCTTGTGCGCGGCGCCGACGGCGTCGAGTAAGGTGTCGATGTCGTCGGCCTCGATGACGGTCCCCATCGGGTTCGTCTCGTAGGTCACCTCGTAGTCGTCGAGCGCGGCGACGGCCTTCGCGACCTCCTCGGCCATGCTGTCCTCGATCACGGGCGCGGTGCTCAACATCGCGATGACTGACATGGGGGCAGGTTGGCGCCGAGCAGGGTTAAATCGGGGCGGTGTCGCCGGGGCGGTGCGACCGGCGCTGGAGTGCCGCGACCGGCACAAGTGGCCCGCGACCGTGGACTTAAGCGGCTTCATGTCACTGTATACCGCATGAGTGATGCTGACGTGGCTGGCGGACTCGGCTTCCTGCGGGAGCTCTCGCTGGACGGCGAGGTCTCGTTCGAAGCCTCCGACCGGGGGACGCACGACGCCGACTACGGCACGGCTGACACGGACGCGGTCACGCCCGCGGCGGTCGTCTACGCGGAGTCGACGGCGGACGTCTCGGCCATACTTACTGAGGCCAACGAGCGCGGGATTCCGGTGACGCCCTACGGCGGTGGGACCGGCCTCGAGGGCGGCGCGACGCCGCTGCCCGACGGGATCAGCCTCGACACGACGCGGCTGGATTCGATCATCGACGTCCGCCCGGACGACCTCCAGGTCGACGTCGGCGCGGGCGTCATCGGGGACGACCTCAACGACCACCTGGCCAGCTACGGGCTCTTCCTCCCGACGGTGCCCTCCTCGGGCGAGTCGGCGACCATCGGCGGGATGATCGCGACCGACGCCTCCGGGATGCGGACGGTGAAGTACGGCGAGGTGCGCGACTGGGTGCTCGCGGTCGAGGCGGTGCTGCCCGACGGCACCGTCGTCGAACTCGGGAGCACGACGGCGAAGACCTCCAGCGGCTACAACCTGAAGGACCTCGTCGTCGGCAGCGAGGGCACGCTCGCGGTCGTCACGCGGGCGACACTGGAGCTCGCCGGGGTCCCCGACCAGATCCGGGGCGCGCGGGCCGTCTTCCCGACGCTCGGGGACGCGACCGCGGCGATCAGCGACGCCGTCGCCGCCGGCGTCGACGCCGCGGCGATGGAGCTACTCGACGCCGACACCGCCCGCGTCGCGAACGACTACTCCGACACCGGCCTCCCGGACGCGCCGCTCGTCTTCTGTGAGTTCCACGCAAACCACGCGATCGAAGCCGAGATCGGCTACTGCCGGTCCATCTTCGAGAGCCACGGCTGCGAGCGGTTCGAGGTCGCCGGCGCCGGCGAGATGGACGAGCTGTGGGAGGCCCGTCGCGACCTCACCTTCGCGCTGGATACGTACGATCCCGGGCGCAGTCTCGGCCAGCCCGGCGACGTCACCGTCCCCATCGGCGAGTACCGGACCATCGTCGAGTACGTGAAGGAGCTGGCCGCCGAGTACGACCTCTTCGTCCCCTGCTTCGGGCACGCCGGCGACGGCAACGTCCATTACACGATGCTCGTCGACAAGGACGACCCCGACGAGGTCGCGCGCGCCGACGAACTCTACGGCCGCGTCGTCGACCGCGCCATCGAGCTCGGCGGCACGGCCACGGGCGAGCACGGGATCGGCACGGGGAAGCGCAAGTACATGGAGGCGGAACACGGCGCCGCCGTCCGGCCGATGCGGGCGATCAAGGAGGCGATCGACCCGGAGGGAATCATGAATCCGGAGAAGGTGTTCCCGGTCGACGAGTGAGGTACCGCTTCACCCGTCGAGCGCGTCGCGCAGGAACGCGAGCTGGTGGCCGACGGCCGAATCGAAGTCCTCGCCGTAGACCGACCAGTGGTCAGCCGGCATTTCGACGAACGTCACGGTCGCCCGGTGGGAAGCTGCCGACTCGATCCGCTCCGCCGCGCGCTCGACCCGGTCGGCGGGCGCCTGCGCGTCGTCGGTACCGGCAAGCACCAGCGTCGGAGCCCGCAGGTCGTCGAGTGCGTCGGTGACGTCGTGGCGTGCGAGGCGCCACAGCGACTGCGCCGGCGTCGCGTTTCGCCAGTCGGACTCGCGGTCGACGAGGTCGAGGTACGATCGCTTGTCGGTCACCGGCGCCAGGTCCGCGACGTCGCCCGCGATAGGCACCTCGCGGTCGCCGCGGACGCGCCCGATCGTCGCTCCGCGCAGGCCGGCAACGAGCGCGCGCAGGAACGGCTTCCTGCCACGCTGCCGGAGGAACGCCTGCCCGTCAAGGATGGGGGTAATCGCGATCACGGCGTCGATATCGCCGGTTTCCGCGGCGACCGATACCGCGTGGGCGGCGCCGAGGCCGTACCCCGCGACCACTGTCTCGTCGCCGACGGCGTCGACGTCCGCCAGCCGGTCGACGGCGGCCGCGAGGTCGTCCTGGTGGCGTGTCGGCGCGACGGTCTGGTCGGCGCCGTCGGACGCGCCGAAGCCGCGGTAATCGAAACAGAAGGCGGCGTAGCCGTTGGCGGCGAACCGCTCCGCGACCGCCGGCAAGCCGAGCGTGCGCTCCGCGCCGAGTTCCGGGGCCAGCACGACGACGGGCGGGTTCTCGGTGCTACTCGGGAGGTACAGCGTCCCGCGACAGGTGTCCCCGCCGCTCTCGACGTCGACGTCGCGCGTCGCGTAACGCTCGCGAGGCGGCCAGTCGAGGTGCTGCTGGGCGCGGTTCCGCGGCTTTCGACGCGTCACGAGCTATCGGTGTCGTCGACCCGATCGCCGGTTTCGTCGCGCTCGTCGCCGGCCGCTTCGTCCGTGGCGCCTTCGTGACTGATCGTTTCGACGACCCGGGTCGAGAACTCGGTCTCCGAGATGGCGTAGTTGGTGAGCTCCTCGAACCACTCGGCCTCGGCATGCCAGTGCCCGAGCACGTCGCCCGGGGAGCGGACGACGGTCGCGTCGATGCGCATCGGCTCGCACTCGTCCCCCTCGATCATGTCGATGAGGGTGTTACAGGCGCGGCCGACCTCGCCGTCGTGGACTTGGTCGGCGGGGAATGCCGTCATGTACTCGAGGTCGATCTCGCCATCGTCGACGGAGAGGTGTTCGACGCTGATGCCGTAGCTTCGGAGTTCGGCTTCGAGCGTCGCGGCGTCCGTGGTCATGGTAGTTACACTTGGTATCGAGCGGTAAAGCGGTACCGGGAACGCGGTCAGAGGAAGCGGTCGGATGAAGCGGTCGGAGGAAGCGTTCCAAGAGAACGGTCAGAGAAACGCGGCGCCCGTCGGTCGGATCGCCTTTGCGGTCGCTGCGAGGGGTCGACCGGCTCGAAAAACCGCGCGCGGGGGGTCGCCGGTGAGCCCGGCGATCCGATCGGTCTTGTCAGAGGCACACGATTTGTCCCACGCGGCAATCATTAGTTGGTGGGGTTGGGATTTAACCTCTCTGTGAATTCGCCTTCACCTCCTTGAATCTCGAAAACAAATCACTGAAACGAACTGTCGGAATACAAATGCAAAAGAGAGTGTTTCCCTCCTGCAGGGCGTGCTCAGGGGGTCTTCGACTCGTGGCAACAACTCTCACAACGGATAGTTTCGCCGGTATCGACGAGACGGGTTCCGAACGCGTTCGGACGGCGTTTCGGGTAGGAACGTGTCAGGCGAGGTCGACGTCCAGGTGGCGTGCGAGGAACGTCCACTGTTCCGCTTGCTCGGCGACGACCATGGAGCGTGGCTTTCCGACGCCGTGGCCAGTGTCGTCGTGGACGCGCAGGAGGATCGGGTCGTCGCCGGTCGTGCGGTGCTGGAGTCGCGCCGCGGCCTTGCGCGCGTGACAGGGGTGGACTCGCGTGTCGCCCGCGGCGGTCGTCAGCAGCGTCGCCGGGTAGTCGGTCGCCTCGACGTGATGGTACGGCGAGTAGTCGTGGAGCCACTCGAACGCCTCGGGGTCGTCCGGATCCCCGTACTCCGTCGTCCACGAGGCCCCTAGCAGGAACCGGTGGAAGCGCAGCATGTCGAGCAACGGCACCCGACAGAGGACGGCGCTGAACAGGTCCGGCCGCTGGGTCAGCGCGGCGCCGACGAGGAGCCCGCCGTTGCTGCCGCCGGTGATCGCCAGCCGGTCCGCCCCGGCCCAGCCCGCGTCGACGAGCCCCTCCGCGACGGCGAGGAAGTCGTCGAAGACGTGCTGCTTCTGCTCGCGGCGGCCGGCCTCGTGCCACTCCTCGCCGTACTCCGTCCCGCCGCGCAGCGTCGCCAGGACGAACACGCCGCCAGCGTCGAGGAACGGCGCGAGATACCGGTCGAAGACGGGTGTCCGGTTGACGCGGAACCCGCCGTACCCCGTCAGCAGCGCGGGGTTGTCGCCGTCAGCCGCGACGCCCTCGCGCCGCACGACGAACGCGGGGATCTCGGTGCCGTCGGCCGATTCGAACCACTCCTGGGAGACCTCGACGTCGACGTCGAACGCGACGTCGGGCGACTGGAGCGTCCGAGCCTCCCCGGTCGCGAGGTCGACGACCTGCGCGCTCGCGGGCCGATCGAACGATTGGGAGCGGAAGTACGCCGCCCCGTCGTCCGTTTCGATCTCCTCGACCGAGCTGAACGCGTCGAGGTCGACGGAACGCTCGTGGTCGACAGGCGGGACGCCGTCGTCGGCTCCGTCGTCGCCGTCGTTGCCGCCGTCGCCGACGTTGCCGCCGTCGCCGTCGTTGCCGCCGTCGCCGTCGTTGCCGTCGTCGCCGTCGTCGCCGTCGTCGCCGTCGTCGCCGTCGGTGCCGCCGTCGCCGTCGTCGCCGCCAATCCTGAAGACCTCCAGCTCCGACTGCGCGTCGCGGTGGTAGTGCGCCAGCAGCCGGTCTTGGTCGCGGCGATCTCGCGAAGCACGGCGTCCGCTTCGGGGATCGGCTCCGCGAGGTCGTCGATCGTGAGGCTGTCGGTGGGGTCAGCAGCGTCGCTGGTATCGTCGTCGTCGGCGACAACCTCGTCGAGCGGTGCGGCCAGCACGCGCGAGCGCGACGCGCCGTAGTCGGTTCGGACGTAGCAGACGCCGTCGTGGAGGGTCGGTTCGAAGACGGTGTCGTAGCCGGTGAGGACCGGTGAGAGGTCGAGGGCAGCGTCCGGATCCGTCGGGTCAGCCTCGAGCGCGTAGACGTCCGAGCGGTCCCAGCCGGAGGAGAACGTCGCGACGAGCATGTCGTCCTCCGTCGCCAGCGAGGGCCAGACCGTCTCGCGCACGTCGTCGGTGACGAGCCGGTCCTCGCTCGGGTCCGCGCCGAGTTCGTGGAACCGGATCGACTTGTCGAGCTGGCCGTCAGCGTCGGATTTCTCGTCCTCGCTGGCCTCGGGATCCGGGACGTCGGCGCTGCCCGTGCGGACGTAGTAGAAGCCGTCGTCCGTCCAGGCGAGGCCGCCGGTACCGACCCCGCGGCCGACGTCCGGGACGACCTCGACCGTCTCCCCGGTGTCGAGGTCGGCGACGTGGACGTCGTACTGCTCAGTGCCGCCGACGGCGACGCCGAACGCGACCAGGTCGCCGTCCTCGGCGGGAACGAACCAGTCGATGGAGACGACGTCGGCGTCCCAGTCTTCGGGGTCGGCGAGGACGCGGGCCTCGCCGTCCGGGCTGTCACGGACGACGAGCGAGGGCTGCTCCGCGTCCGGTTCCCGGACGTGCTGGAGCACGTAGTCGCCGGCGGGCGTCGGGGTGCCGTAGTCGGCTGACCTCGCCAGGTCGGCGAAGTCGGCTTCGAGCGCGTCGCGCGTCGGACCCGAGAGGACGGACTCGGTATGCTCGTTCTGGGCGTCGGTCCAGGCGGCGACCTCCTCGTCGTCGCCCTCGAGCCAGCGATAGGGGTCGGTGATCTCGGCCCCGTGTAGTTCCTCGGTGACGGGACGGCGCGGGGATTCGGGGGGTTCCATGCCCGACGCTTGCCGTCGCCCGCCTAAAGCGTGTGGGCGTCGGCAGCGTGTGAGCGTCGGCAGCGTGTGAGCGTCGGCAGCGTGTGAGCGTCGGCAGCGTGTGGGCGTCGACAGCGTGTGAGCGTTGGCAGCGCGTGAGCGTCGGCAGCGTGTGGGCGTCGGCAGCGCGTGAGCGTCGGCAGCGTGTGGGCGTCGACAGCGTGTGGGCGTCGGCAGCGTGTAGGTGTCTGAAGCAGGAGTATCCAGTGCGCAGGAGAACCGACCTCTCGACCCCGATAACCCCTTAAGAGGCCAGGGGTAACGCCGGGTATGAATCTCGTCGAGGCGTTCCGCGCGGAGGATGCCGCCGTCGCGGTGGTCGGCGCGGGTGGTAAGAAGACGACGATGTACGCGCTCGCCGACCGACTCGACCGCGCCGTCGTCACCGCGGCCGTGCGCATCCCGATCTTCGACCAGCACGTCGCACGCGTGGCCGTCACGGAATCCCCGCTGGAGGAGCTGCACGCGGCCGACCCCGGGGACTTCCCGCTCGGCCTCGTTCCCGAACGGGAGAGCGAGGAGCGGTACTACGGCTACGACGCGACTGGCGTCGACGATATCATCGCAGCCCACGACGGCCCGGTGCTGATCAAGTCGGACGGCGCTCGGATGCGCGATTTCAAGGCGCCGAAGGACACGGAACCGCAGGTTCCGTCCGAAACGGACGTCGTCGTCCCCATCGCCAGCGCGCACGCCGTCGGCGAGCCGCTGGACGAGGCGATGGTGCACCGGCCCGAACTCGTCGCCCAACTCGCGAGCGATGCCGGGCTCGACGTCGGCGTCGGCGACGAGATCACGCCCGAACTCGTCGCGACGGTCCTCGCGAGCGACGACGGCGGCCTGAAGCGACTCCCCGAGGGTGCGACAGTGATTCCGCTCGTCAACAAGGTCGACGACGCCGCGGACGAGTCGGTCGCCCGCGACGTTGCCGACGCGTTCTTCGACCGCCTCGACGAGCGCCGCGACGCGGGTGCCGATGTTCCCGAGGTCCCACACCTCGTCCTCGGTCACCTCGCTGCGGGCGACGTCGTGGACGTCGTTGAAGCGTAGTTGTTCGGTTTCGGCGCCTCTCTGACTCCTTCGTGCTTATTTCGTCGTGTGATTGTCGTCGCTTGCGATACCACTCAGCATGCCCAGAAAGCCCCAGCCGTTGAGGGGATTGTTTTCTGCGTGGTTTGTTTGGTCGTCGTCGTCGCTTGCGATACCACTCAGCATGGCTTGAAAGCCCCAGCCGCTGAGCGCTCGCGCTGCTCGCTGCGCTCCTCACCCGGCTCGCTCACTGCGTTCGCTCGCCGGGTTGTGGTGCCTGAGGCGAAGCCTCAGACTAGCGAGAGCTACGCTCTCGCGTCGCTTACGTCGCAGGGCGTCCCGCTCAGCGGCTGCCCCTTTCAG
>JBDGPU010000069.1:154727-158210 GCA_042219525.1 Halopenitus sp. | reverse complement strand
GCCGGGTGAGGAGCGCAGCGAGCAGCGCGAGCGCTCAGCGGCTGGGGCTTTCTGGTTGTGCCGAGTGGTGGCGCTCGCGACGATGACAAACTAACCACGCACGAAGCGACCGTCTCAGCCGCTGGGGCTTTCTGGAGGTCCTGAGTGGTGTCGCCAGCGACGATGGTCGACTTTATTTATAAGTGCGACCGGTGAACGGCTACGGATCACCGGGCGTAACGGATGACAAAATACCCAGAAATCCAGCCGACAAATCACACCCGGTGCGAACGCGGGTGTCTCTTTGAACCGCGAAAGCGTGCGGTATCGCGAGGTCGTTACGATTCCGTCGGCGTCGCCGCGGGGTGCTTGAGCGATTCGATGAGCGTCACGATGTTGGGCTCCTCCTCGCCCTCGCGCTGCTGTGGGTAGATGCCGACGGGGATGACGAAGTCCTCGTTGTGCTGGAGCTTGCCGACGTGGATATAAATGTCGATCTCCTGACCGTTGAACGTGGCCGTGGCGTCGAACTTCGAGACGTCGATGGACTTACCGAGCGTCGACCGCGTCTTCTTCCGGACTTCCTTGTTGATCGTCAGCTGCTCGTACTTCGAGGCGATCAGGCCGACTAGCTTTTTGTTGCTGTACTCCGCGACGGGGCTCAGCGTCTTCCCCGCGATCTCGAACGCCGGCGTCGACACGGCGGCAAAGACGCCGGTCTTCGTCTCGCCGAGGACCGGATGGTCGAGCGTCTTCTCGTAAGTGGCGATGAAGTTCGTCGCTTTGACCGTCCGCTTCTGCCCGGCGACTTTGAACGATTCCTCGATCGTTCGTTCCTGGACGCCCTTGAGCTCGTACCCGGTCTGCTTGCTCGCGTCGTCACTTGCCCGCACCGGCGACGCGGTTTTTTCGTAGGCTTTCTCGCCCGTGAGAACGCCAAGACAGCCGCTCGTCGCCGCGACTCCAGTAGCTCCTATTGCACCGAGTAGTTGCCGACGCGTATGCATATCCAAGCGTTTCGGAAGACCTCGCCTTAAGAGCCATGGCTTTCGTCCTGACGCGCGGACCATGGAGTCGTCGCCTGAGTCGACGTCCAACTACCGCTCGCCGAGCAGGGATTCGAGCAGCTGGACCGCCGGCGCCTTTGCGAGCGGCTCGTTCGCGTTGCCGCAATGGGGCGACTGCACGCAGGCCGGACAGCCGTCGGCACAGTCACAGCTGTCGATGAGCTTCGCGGTCCGCTCGAACAGCTCTTCGACTCGTGCGTGGCCCCGCCGCGTGAGTCCGACGCCGTCCGGGTAGCCGTCGTACACGAAGACCGCGGCGGAGTCGGTGTGGGCGTGATACGGCGTCGAAATTCCGCCAACGTCCGCGCGGTCACAGAGCAGGTGGAACGGGAACAGCGAGATGATCCCGTGTTCCGCGGCGTGGATACCGCCGTTGAAGCCATTCTCGCCGGCCTCCTCGCGCATCGCGAACTCGACGTCCTCCGGAACCGGGAAGTAGAGGGACTTCGTCCGGAGGGTCGTCTCCGGCAGGTCGACCGTCGTCGTCCCGAGGGTTTCCCCCGTCTTCGAGTCCCGCCGCTCGTAGCCGGTGATCTGCTCGGTGACGGTGACGTCGGCGAAGCGAACGCTCGTGTCCGGCCGGGCGGAGAGCGGGGCCTTCTCGAGGTCCTCGTTGACGACGATGTCCTTCTCCGAGAGGATCTGGGTGTAGTAGTCGGCCCAGGACTGCTGGAGCTTCGCCGTGTCGCGGTCGAGGTCGAGGTCGACGACCTCGTAGGTCCGGCCTTGCTGGTGATAGATCGCCCCCGGATGCGCGTCGCGCAGCGCGTCCGAGAAGCCGAGCGTCGCGATGGTCTCGTTGCTCGACTGGTCGATGAGTGAGATCTCCCGTTCCTCCGCCGTCCGCAGGTTCATGTCGTGTTGCGGGCTGCCGCCGCCGTTGAACGTCCAGCGCGGCCCCTCGTCCGTCTCCCGCTTCTTCAGGACGCCGGCGTTCTCGAACCGCGAGACGACGTCAGAGAACGGCTCCCCGAAGTGGGCCTCGTCGCCCTCGGACAGCCAGTTCTCGTTGGCCGCGCAGGCGACGTGGCGGGGAAGCAGCTGGTCGTTCTCCGGGTCACAGATAGCGTCCTCGGGCGGCGCCTCGAAGACATCTGCCGGGTTCGACATGAGGTACTGGTCGAGCTGGTCCTCGCCACCGACCATCATCACGAGCGCCGGGTCGTCGCCCCGGCCTGCCCGGCCGGCCTGCTGGAACGCGGACATCCGCGTACCGGGGTAGCCGTCCATCAGCACCGCGTCGAGGCCGCCGACGTCGACGCCGAGTTCGAGGGCGTTCGTCGACCAGACGCCCCGGAGGTCACCGGAGTGGAGTCGGTCCTCGAGATCGCGACGCTTCGACGGCTTCAACGCGGCCTGGTACGCGCCGACCTTCCCGGCGAGGTCGCCCTCGCCACGCTCCCGGAGTTCGGTCGCGCTGTCGGTCGCGTACTGCTCGGCGGTCTGGCGGGCCCGCGTGAAGGTGAGCGTCTGGAGCCCCTTCGTGACGAGGTCCGTGAAGAGGCGTTTCGTCTCGGTGTGGCTCGATTTGCGCCGGCCGCTTCCCTGATCCTGCCAGTCGTCGTCGTACTCCGGCGGGTTCCACAGCACCCAGTCGCGGGGGCCGTGGCCCGAGGTGTCCTCGTCGACGAGGGTGAACCCGTCCGGATCGCGGCCGGTGACGGTGGCCGCGTGGTCGACCGGGTTGCCGATGGTCGCCGAGCAGCAGACGAACTGCGGGTCGGCGCCGAAGCGCTCGCACATGCGGTTGAGCCGGCGCATCGTCAGCGCGACCTGCGAGCCGAAGACGCCGCGGTAGCTGTGTACCTCGTCGATGACGACCAGTTCGAGCGAGGAGAAGAACCACTCCCAGAGGTTGTAGCCGTGCGGGAGCAGCCCATAATGGATCATGTCCGGGTTCGAGAGGAGGACCGTCGGCCGTCGGTCGCGCACGTCGCGCTTCTCGCTGCTGGACTGGCGGCCGGTGTACTGGTCGACGGAGACGCGCGAGCCGAAGCCGAGCCCGCGGGCGAGCTCCGAGAGCGTCTCCTCCTGGTCCTCGACGA
This sequence comes from Halopenitus sp., assembly GCA_042219525.1. Lineage (GTDB taxonomy): Archaea > Halobacteriota > Halobacteria > Halobacteriales > Haloferacaceae > JBDGPU01. Next base: position 155,119 of record JBDGPU010000069.1, on the reverse strand, counting down.
GCGCGTTCTGCGGGCCGATGTACAGCGTCCGCCCGCCGTGGTCCATCGCGTTCTCGAAAGCGGGGACCGTATACGCCAGGGACTTCCCGCTCGCCGTCGCCGTCGCGATCACGACGTCGTCGCCGTCCCGAACCGACTCGATGGCTTCCGCCTGGTGTCGGTACAGGCGGTCGACGCCTTGCTCGTCGAGCGTCTTGACCATTCGGGGCTCGAGGTCGACGTCGGCGAACTCCGGCTCCTGGCCGGGGATCCGGCGATGGTCGGCGATCTGCCCCTCGTAGTAGGGGCGGTCCCGGAGCCAATCGACGATGTCGTCCACTGCGTAGGGGTCGGGAGCCGGGACGCCTAACCGTTGCGGTCGGTCGGATCTGCGGACAGCCGGAGGCGCCGGT
>JBDGPU010000069.1:75044-154627 GCA_042219525.1 Halopenitus sp. | reverse complement strand
GTTGGATGCGCCGGTGTTGGATGCGCCGGTGTTGGATGCGCCGGTGTTGGATGCGCCGGTGTTGGATGCGACGGTATTGGATGCGACAGTTCGCGGTTCCGTGCCACGCTGCCGACGTCAGACCATCGTCAGGGCTGTCGATTTCACTGAATAGCGGCACCGACCCACGCAACGCCCAGTTTTAACCGTTTTGAGCCTGTTTGCCCCCGTAATGAGTCAGCAGGTCGACCGATCACCGGGAGGCGACGACACTCCGGGACGTGGGCTCGATGCCCTGCGTCACAGCCCGGCTTTTCAGGGCCCGGTCGAGCCACTCGACGAACACGACCACGCGCACGACCACTTCGCACTGGTCCACGAGGGCCGCGAGGAGCAGTTCGACTGCGTCGTCCCGTTCATACGACAGGGCCTCGACCGGAACGAGCAGTGCATGTATATCGCGGACACCCACTCACGGGCGGAGATCATCGCGGAGCTGCAAGCCGGCGGCGTCGACGCCGAGGCCGCCATCGAGTCCGGCGATCTGTCGATTCACACGAGCGACGAGACCTACCTCGAAGACGGGGAGTTCGATCCAGACGACATGATCGACTTCCTGAAGGAAGCCGTTGCGGACGCGAAGGCCGACTACGAGTCGCTTCGCGTCGCCGCCGAGATGACCTGGGTGTTCGGGGAGGATCCCGCCGTCGAGGACCTCGTCGAATACGAGGGACGGGTCAACGAGCTGTTCTCGGGTGGAGACATCGTCGCTGTGTGTCAGTACGACGAAACCAGGTTTCCGCCGGCCGTGATTCGAGACGTCGTCCGAACGCATCCGATGCTCATTCGGGACAACGTCGTCTCCCATAACGTCTACTACACGCCACCCGGGGAGTTCTTCGGCCCGGACGATCCCGAGAAGGAGGTCGACCGCATGCTGGGGACGCTCCGAGAGCGAACCGAGGCGAAAGCGGAGCTGACGGAGTACCAGGACTCCCTCCGCGAGCAGAATCAGATCACGGCGGACCCCCATCTGGACTTCGAGGAGAAGTTGCAGGCACTCTTCGAGCTGGGCTGTGAACGGTTCGACCTCGACCTCGGTGCGATGGCCGAGGTCGACGCCGACACGGACCATTTCGAGCTCGAGTACGTGAGCGGTGATCACGAGCACCTGCAAGTTGGCCTCCAGCTCCCGCTCTCGGAGACGTACTGTCGTGTGGCGACTTCGATCAACTCACCCACAAGCATTGATGACCCCGAGACCGAGGGGTACGACGACGTCACGGTCTATCAAGAGTTCGGACTCCGAGCATATCTGGGCACGTGTATCGAGGTCGATGGCGCCACGAATCGGACGTTCTTCTTCGTGACCGACGAACCGCGGACGCACGGCTTCACGGAGGACGAACGTGAGTTCTTGCAGCTGATGGGCCAGTGGGTGAAGTACGAACTCGAGCACCGGCGACACGAGCAGGACCAGCGCCGGCTCTACGAGATCGCCGCCGACACCGACCGGTCCTTCGAGGAGAAGATCCAGTGCCTCTTCGAGTTCGGCTGCGAGCGATTCGACCTCGACCTCGGCGGAATGGCCCGCATCGACCGTGAAAACGACCGGTTCATGGTCGAGCGAGTTAGCGGCGACCACGAGCACCTCCAGCCGGACACGGAGGTTGCGCTCTCGGAGACGTTCTGTCGGGTCCACACGACCGAGGGGCAGACGGCCGGTATCGCGGATCCCGTCGAAGACAGCTTCGAGGGGTCGCTTGCGTACGAGGAGTTCGGCGTGAACTCGTATCTTGGCACCCGGATCGGCCTCGACGACGACCTCGACCGGACGCTGTTTTTCGTCTCCACCGAACCACGGACGTCCGGCTTCACCGAAGCCGAGCGAACGTTCCTCAACCTGATGGGGCAGTGGGTCGGCTACGAGCTGGAGCGCCGTCGCCGCGAGGAGTATCTCCACGAGAGCTACGAGATCACCTCGGACGCGACGCTCTCCTTCGAGGAGAAGGTCGAGCAGCTGCTCGAACTGGGCTGCGAACGGTTCGACCTCGATATGGCGGGGCTAAACCACCTCCCCTCGTGGGACGGCGAGTTCCGGCTGGAGACGGGGATTGGTCTGGACGTCAGCCCGGAGGACAAGCCGCTGTGGACGGACCCGGGCAAGGGCTGCTTCTGCCGGCAGACGGTGCTGGAAAACTCCCCCGTCTGTCGGGTCGACGTGCGCGGGACGAAGTGGGAGGACGACTCGATTCACGAGGAATTCGGCCTGACGAGCTACTTCGGCACGAGGGTGACAAGCGGGTCGACGCCGTACGGCACGCTCTGGTTCGCCAGCGAGGAGCCCCGGGAACGCCCCTTCACGGACGGCCAGCGGACGTTCCTCGACCTGATGGGCCAGTGGGTGAGCTACGAGATCGAGCGTCGCGAACACAAGCAGTCCCAACGAGCGCTCTACGAGATCACCGCGAACAACGACCTCTCGACCGACGAGAAGATCGACCGACTGCTGGAGGCGGGCCGACAGCACCTCGACTTACCGGTCGGGGCACTCAACCGAGAGACGGGCGATTCCTTCGTCGTCGAGAAGCTGAAGAGCACGCATCCCGAATTCGACGACGTGTCGACGGTGTCGTCGCTTCCGGACGACTATTGCCGCCGAGTCGTCGACACCGGGGAACCCTTCTGTACCGTCGATGCCGGGTCGTCGGCTACTGAAACGGGGAGTGATGGTTCGTCACTCCCTGAATCGGCGTCTCCCAACATCGACGACCTGGAAGCGTATGCCGGGATCCCCGTCTCGGTCGACGGGACGACCTACGGCAGCCTCTGCTTCGTCGACACGAATCCCCGGGCGGAGGCGTTCACGGATGCCGAGCTGGCGTTCCTCGACCTCATGAGCCAGTGCGTCGGCTACGAGCTCGAACGTCGCCAGCACAAGGCGGACCTCGAGGAGACGATCGACCAGCTCCAGCAGTCGAACGACCGCCTGAAGCAGTTCGCCTACGCGGCCTCCCACGACCTGCAGGAACCGCTGCGGATGGTCTCGAGCTACCTGCAGCTGCTCGATGACCAGTACGGCGACGACTTCGACGAAACCGCTCGCGAGTACGTCGACTTCGCCGTCGACGGCGCCGAACGCATGCGGGAGATGGTCGACGACCTGCTCGAGTACTCGCGCGTCGAGCAATCGGGGGGCGAACTCGAGCGCGTGGACACCGCCAGCGTCCTCGACCGGGTCCGCGTCGACCTACAGGCGCGTATCGAGATGACTGACGCGACCGTCACCGCCGAGTCGCTTCCAACAGTCCGGGGCGACAGGGACCAGCTCGAGCAGCTGTTCCGGAACCTCGTCTCGAACGGGATCAAGTACAACGAGGAGGCCCCCACCGTCGAAGTCGACGCGCGGAAACGGGCCAGCTGCTGGGAGTTCACCGTCGCCGACGACGGCATCGGCATCGATCCGGGGAAAACGGACCGAATCTTTGAAGTTTTCAAGCGACTGCATCACGATGATGAGTACACGGGAACGGGCATCGGGCTCTCGCTGTGTCAGGAGATCGTCGAGAACCACGGCGGGGACATCTGGGTCGAGTCCGAACCAGGCGCTGGATCGACGTTCCACTTCACGCTGCCCAGGAGCGACGCGCAGTGATGAGTGAGGATCGCTCGCCGGTGGCGGTCGACGTGCTGCTCGTCGAGGACAACGGCGGCGACGTCACGCTGGTCGAGCGAGCCTTCGCCGAACGCGACCTGCCGGGGACGCTGCACACCGCCCGCACCGGAAGCGACGCGCTCGATTGGCTGAAGCAACGGGGCGAGTACGCGGACGCCCCGATGCCCTCCATCGTGCTGCTCGACCTCAACCTCCCGGCCACCAGCGGACACGAGGTGCTGCAGGAGATCAAATCGACGCCGGAGCTGCGACGGATTCCGGTCGTCGTCCTAACCAGTTCACAGGCGACGGCCGACCTCGAGGAGGCGTACGAGCAGCACGCGAACGCGTGTCTGATCAAACCGGTCGACCCGGACGAGTTCGCCGACCGGATCGAAATGTTCACCGACTTCTGGGTATCGACGGCCGTGCTCCCGGATAGTTCGTCGACGCACTGAGTTGCGGTCTCCGTGCCGAAACAGGCAAGGTCGTTACGGGAGTGTGTGTCGTCGTGCCGCCGTCCAACAACCCTTAAACCCCTCGTCTGGTTTGTCCGTTGTATGAGCGAAAGCGACTCCCAGGCCGACGTGACGGTCGTCCTTCCGGACGGATCAGCGATAACCGTGCCGGAGGGGTCGACAGTCGAGGACGTGGCCTACGAGATCGGCCCGGGGCTCGGACGCGACACGGTTGCGGGCAAACTCGACGGCGAGCTCGTCTCGAAGCACGAGGCGGTGTACGACGGTGCCGAGATCGAGATCGTCACCGACCAGTCCGACGAGTATCTCCAGGTCCTGCGCCACTCGGCGGCCCACGTCTTCGCCCAGGCGCTCCAGCGCGAGTATCCCGAGGCGAAGCTCACCATCGGCCCGCCGACGGAGGAGGGCTTCTACTACGACGTCGCCGACGTCGACCTCGACGAGGACGATCTGGAAGTCATCGAGGCGGAGATGGAGTCGATCATCGAGGCCGACTACGACATCGAGCGCGTCGAGCGCGACCGCGACGAGGCCACGGATATCTACGCGGACAACGAATTCAAACGGGAGATCCTCGAGGAGGAGGCCGCCGGCGAGGAGACGGTCACCTTCTACAGGCAGGACGCCTGGCAGGACCTCTGTCAGGGCCCCCACGTCGACTCCACCGGCGAGATCGGTGCCGTCGAGCTGCTCAACATCTCCGCGTCGTACTGGCGCGGCGACGAGGACAACCAGCAGCTCACGCGCGTCACGGGCACGGCCTTCGAGTCGAAATCGGACCTCGAGGAGTTCCTCGAGATGCGCGAGGAGGCCAAGGAACGCGACCACCGCAAACTGGGCCAGGAGATGGACCTGTTCTCCATCCCGACGGTGACGGGCCCCGGACTCCCGCTGTATCACCCGAACGGGAAGACGGTGCTCAGCGAGCTGGAAGGATTCGTCAACGAGCTCAACGAGGACGCGGACTACGAGCAGGTCGAGACGCCGCACCTCTTCCGGACGGAGCTATGGAAGCAGTCCGGCCACTACGAAAACTACCAGAACGACATGTTCCTCCTCGACGTGAACGACGAGGAGTACGGCCTGAAGCCGATGAACTGCCCGGGCCACGCCACCATCTTCGACCAGAAGTCCTGGTCCTACCGCGAGCTCCCCCAGCGCTACTTCGAGAACGGGAAGGTATACCGCAAGGAGCAGCGCGGCGAGCTCTCTGGGCTCTCCCGCGTCTGGGCGTTCACCATCGACGACGGCCACCTGTTCGTACAGCAGGACCAGATCGAACAGGAGGTGCGCCAGGTGATGGACATGATCTTCGAGGTCATCGAGACGTTCGACCTCGAGGTCGAGGTCGCGCTGGCGACCCGTCCGGAGAAGTCCGTCGGCAGCGACGAGGTCTGGGAGTCCGCCGAGAACCAGCTCCGCGAGGTGCTCGAATCCGACGGGTACGACTACGACCTCGAGCCCGGCGACGGCGCCTTCTACGGGCCGAAGATCGACTTCAGCTTCGAGGACGCCCTCGGCCGAACGTGGGACGGTCCGACGGTCCAACTCGACTTCAACATGCCCGACCGGTTCGACTTGACGTACACGGGCGAGGACAACGAGGACCACCAGCCGGTCATGATCCATCGCGCGCTCTACGGGAGCTACGAGCGCTTCTTCATGGTACTCATCGAGCACTTCAACGGCAACTTCCCAACGTGGCTCGCGCCGGAGCAGGTCCGCGTGCTGCCCGTCTCCGACGACAACCTCGGCTACGCCCACCGCGTGAAAAACGAGCTCGATTCCGCCGGCTTCCGCGTCGAGGTCGAGGACCGCGACTGGACGGTCGGCCGCAAGATCCGCGAGGCGCACGACGACCGGCTCCCGTACATGCTCATCGTCGGCGACGACGAGGAGGAAGCCGGTAGCGTCTCCGTCCGTGACCGCTTCGAGGAGGAGGCCGCCGACGTCGACCTCGACGATTTTCTCGACCACCTCGAGAGCGAGCGCGCCGAGAAGCGCATCGAACCCGACTTCGTCGGCGAGTAAGCGGACGACGGCCCTCTGCCGGGGCGAGGCTCGGCGGCCGACTTCGACCGTCGCTCGCGCCGCAAATAGTTCCCCGACCACGTGAGCTGGTCACACGGGATCGCCGGCCTGAACGGGGTATCGTCGCGTTTTTGGCTACCCACGGCGACTGCCCGGTATGAGCGACGCACCCAACGTTGGCGAGCTGACGCCGCCGGACCGGACCCTGATGGGCCCGGGCCCGAGCGAGGCCCACCCCCGCGTACTGAAGGCGATGAGTACGCCCCTGGTCGGCCACCTCGACCCCTCCTTCGTCGAGATCATGAACGAGACGCAGGAGCTCCTGCGCTACACCTTCCGGACGGACAATCAGTGGACGATCCCCGTCTCCGGCACCGGATCGGCGGCGATGGAGGCCGCCATCGGCAACGTGGTCGAGCCGGGTGACACGATGCTCGTCCCGACGAACGGCTACTTCGGCGGCCGGATGGCGTCGATGGCCCGGCGCGCCGGCGGCGAGGTCGTCGAGGTTTCCGCGCCGTGGGGCGAACCCCTGAACCCGGCCGACGTCGAGGCCGCGTTCGAGCAGTACCAGCCGGACGTGTTCGGCTTCGTCCACGCCGAAACGTCGACCGGTGTCCTCCAGCCCAACGTCGACGAACTCACGTCCATCGCGCACGCCCACGACGCGTACGTCATCGCCGACACCGTCACGTCGCTCGGTGGCGTCGAGCTCCGCGTCGACGACTGGGACATCGACGTCGCCTACTCCGGCCCGCAGAAGTGCCTCTCCTGCCCGCCGGGTGCCAGCCCGCTCACGCTCTCCGACCGCGCGATGGACAAGGTCCTCGACCGCGAGGAGGACCCCCGCTCGTGGTACCTCGACCTCTCGCTGCTCGAGGGCTACTGGGGCGACGAGCGCGCGTACCACCACACGGCGCCCGTCTCGAACGTCTACGCGCTCCGTGAAGCCCTCCGCCTCGTCGCCGAGGAAGGCATCGAGCAGCGCTGGGCCCGCCACCGCGACGTCGCCGGCGACCTGAAGGCCGGTCTGCATGCGATCGGCCTCGAAATGAACGCGCCCGACGAGTACTGGCTCCCCAGCCTCAACGCGGTACAGGTCCCGGACGGCGTCGACGACGGCGCCGTCATCGACTACCTGCTGACCGATTACGACCTCGAGATCGCCGGCGGCCTCGGCGCCCTCTCCGGCGACATCTGGCGCATCGGCTGCATGGGCCACTCCGCGCGCCCACAGAACGTCGAGTTCCTGTTGTCCGTCTTCGAGGAAGCCCTCGCGGAGCAGGGCTACGAAGCGTAAGCGGTCGCCGCAGTCTCCGGGTTTTCCTCGCGCTATTTCGTCACCAGTCGGCTACGCCGGCGCTAGTGGTAACTGGCACCAAGCCACACATACACTTTTTCCGACAGGCTGCCACCCTCAGTCATGGCTGCCGACCATCCCGACGCGTTCGGCCGCGCCATTCGAGACCATCACCGCGGCGACTTGACGGACCCGCTCTACCAGGTCGACGGCCCCGAGCGGCGCGAGCACCCCCTCGAGGCGTTCTACTTCACCGAGTTTGACCCCGAGGACAACGAGAGCCACCGCTGGCTCGCCGAGCGACTCGACGGGCCGCTCGTCGACCTGGGCGCCGGCGCCGGGCGACACGCGCTCTACTTTCAAGAGCAGTTCGAGACCGTCGCCATCGACCCCAGCCCGGCCCTGATCGAGACGATGCACGAACGCGGCGTCGACGACGCTCGCGAGGGCGACATGTTTGCGCTCCTTGAGTCGTTTCCCGAAGACCGATTCGCGTCGGCGCTCGCTCACGGGACCCAGCTCGGCCTCGCGGGGTCGCTGGCGGGCGTCGAAGCCTTCCTCGAGGACCTCGGACACGTCACGACTGCGGACGCGACGGCGGTCGTCGACTGCTACGACCCGGTCAACGTCGACGGCGAGGAGATGCTGGGGTACAGGGCGGACGAGGCGCCGGGGCTCGCGCACCGCGTAAACTGGTTCGAGTACGCGGACGACGTCGACCCGGTCCTCCACTTTCGGCTGTTCTCCCCGGACCGATTACGGGAGGCTGCAGTCGACACACGCTGGAAGGTCGATGAGGTGGCGCGACGAGGCGACGACTACCACTACCACGCCGTGCTCGAGAAGGAGTGACCGAGGGCGTCGAACGGACACCGGCTGTTGCCGGCGCCGATCACCACGCCGTCAGCGCTTCTTTCCCGTAGTCGCGAACGAGGATCGCGAGGAACGACAGTGCGCCGGTGATCGCGAACGCACCGCCGACGAAGAACACGGAGGCCATGCTCACTTCGACCATCAGCCAGCCGGCCATCAGCGGGGCGGCGACGGATCCCGGACGCCAGACGAGTTCGCGGATGCCGAAGCTGGAGGCGACGCCGCCCTCGTCGGTGCCCTCGTCCGCGAACAGGGCCATGCTGGCGGGCTCGCGGAAGGAGTCGACGACGCCGAGCAGCCCCGAGAGGATCACGAGCGGGAGGTACGCGGGCGGCGTCGCCCCGAGCAGCGGCAGCGATGCCGGCGCGCCGATCAAGGCGCCGAGTTCGGGCGCGAATGGGATGGCGAGCGAGATGAGTCCGTAGCTTCCGCCGCCGGCGAAGACGAACAGCGCGCGCCCGAAGCTGTCGGAGAGGCGTCCGGTGAACAGCTGGCCGACCATGTTCGTCCCCTTCTCCGCGGTCACGGTCACGGCGACCGCGAGCGCGGCGACGTCGAGTCCGCCGGCGGCCATGGCGGTCCCGGCGTAGATGGGGATCCACGTCCGGACCATCGTGACGGCGAAGGCGTACTGGGCGCGGAAGCTGGTGATCGTGATGAGCTTCCGGTTGACGGCGAGGTCCGTGAAGGGGAACCCTTCGACGCGGGTTTCGTCGGGTTCGAGAGAGGCGTACAGTCCGGCCCAGGCGACGACGATGAGGACGGCGATGATCGAGAAGATGGGGCCGAAGCCTACGGCGTCGTAGATGGCGCCGGCCGACAGCGAGCCGACGATGGAAGCGGCGAAGGCGGCGGCGTTCGCCCGGCCGATGGCCTTCGCCCGGGTGCCGACCGGCGCGATCTGGCCGACGAGCGAGAGGCTCATCAGCCCCGCGCCGGTGACGGCGACGCCCTGCAACGCGCGGATCGCGATGAAGGTCGCGGAGGAGTCGACGACGGGGAACAGCGCGTAGACGCCCGCGCCGAGCGCCAGCGTCCCGAGTAGCATCGTCCGCTTGTCGAACCGGTCGCCGGCCCACGCGAGCGGGACCACCGCCGCGGTCTGGGCCAGGGTGAAGCCGGTGGTGTACATGCCAATGATCAGCCCGGCGCTGATCGTGACGCCGAGGATGGTCGTCGCTTGCGGGTCGAGCGTGTTGATGTAGGTCGGGAGCAGCGTCAGCAGCGTGATGAATCCGAACCCCTCCGCGAATCGGGTCAGGTAGAGTGCATAGAACTGCAACCGGGTGTCGCCGGCGGTCACGTCCCTACCGGCGGGTGGCCATTGAAAAGCGGTTGCGGTTTGGCGTCGGCGTCGCGATCGCTGCGGGCCGACCGCCCGGCGCGCAAAGCCTCAAGCACCGCGGCCGTGAGATGCCTCCATGGTCGATTTGATGGAGACGTTCCTGGAGAATCGCTCGCGGATCCAGCCGAACCACACGAACAACTACGGCAACGCCCACGGGGGCAACATCATGAAGTGGATGGACGAGGTGGGCACCATGTCGGCAATGCGCATGGCCGGCGAGACGTGCGTCACCGCCAACATCGAGGGGATGGATTTCAAGCGGCCGGTCCCCGTCGGCGACACGGCCGTGATCCGGGCGTACGTCTATGACACGGGTCGCACGAGCCTGCGCGTTCGCCTGCAGGCGTTCCGCGAGCAGCCGCGAAGCGGTGACATCGAGCAGACCACCGAGTCCACGTTCGTCTTCGTCGCCATCAACGAGGAGAACGAGCCGACGCCCGTGCCGGAGCTGACGGTTTCGTCCGAGCGCGGGCGGCGGTTGAAGCAGGAGGCGCTCGCGACCGAGTAGCGCGTCGACGGACGGGGGATAGACGTGCCCTGGTCGCACTCGGCGAAACTGTCAACTACACTCACGCAGAACATCGGGTATGGGCGATCAGAGCTGTGACCGGGTGTTCTGCCCGTCGTGTGACCTGCCGCTGACGACGTCGGACGAGGAGTGTCCGGACTGCGGTGCGGCGATCCCCGACCAGTAAGGCCCAGCGAATCCCGGCCTCTAGTCACCAGCCTCGGAGCGACGGCTACAGTCCGTCCCCGGGCTCGGCGGGCTCGCTTCCAGGGAGCAGATACCCGCCGAAAGCGGCGGCCCAGAGAATTCCGAGGTAGGCGACCCAGCGCTCGAGGCCGCCGAGGCCGAGCGGGGTCGACCCGCCAACGGTGATGAACAGCACGAGTACGACCAGTTCGAGGACGCCCACGCTGGCCGAGAGGGCGCCGAAGGGACCGCCGACCTCGCGGGCGACGAGCAACGCGGTGCAGCCGATACCGCCAAACGCGAGCATCGCCGCGAGGACGTGGGGTACGCCGGTTTCCGCCGGAAACACGCCGACACCGGCGTTACCGATCCCGGTCGCCGCGAGCGCGACGGTGAATCCACGATTCCGGAAGCGTTGGTGGAGCCCGTACGTCGCCACCAGCGTGCCGAGGCCGGCGAGGATCATCGTCCCGTTGAAAATCGCTCGCGAGCGGCCCGTCGCCTCGGCAGCGCCGAGTGCGCTGATCGTCTGTGTCGTCGCGCTGTACCCGGGGTACTGGGCCGCCGCCGTGACGAAGCCAAGGAGCAACAGGGTCGCCACGGCGAGGAAGGCGCCCCCAGCGATGGTTCGGTAACCGCGTCGGTCCATGGCGATGGCTCTCCACGATGCCCCCTAAATCACGGGGTCGAAAAAGAGGCCAGTCGGACTCTCAGAACGAGACCGACTTCGAGGACGTGTCGCTGTTGCCCTTCGAGTCCGTCACGGTGACGACGCTGGTGCTCGGCTTGCTACGGGCCTTTAGCTCGGTGCTGCCTGACGCGCTGGACCCGCTGACGTCGACGGTCGTCGAATTCAGCGTGTTCCCGTTGCTGTCCTCGATGGCGACGCCAACGGAGTCGAGGTCGCCATCGTCGTCCGAGACACCCCAGTCGGCGGTAACGCGGTACCACGGCCCGGTCGTGCGCGTGCTCACCGCGTGGCTGTCGACGGTCGGCGCGCTGCTAGTACTTTCAGTTTCGCTCACCCTGGTCGACCCCGAGCCGGTGTTCCCGTTCGAGTCGGTGACGGTCGCGTCCACGATGTAGGAGTTGCCGGACCCGTCGTCGCCGGCGGCGACGAGGCGGGTGGTGCCGCTAGCACTGGATCCGCTGACGCTGATCGACGCCGAATCTTCGCTCTCGCTGTCGGTGTCGTCGGTGAGCGAGAGGTCGACGGACGAGAGATCACCATCGTCGTCACTGACGTCCCAGGAAACGTCGAACTCAGCGTCGGAGTCGCTCGTCTCGACCTCCGAAGCGGACAGGCTATCGACCGTCGGCGCGCTGTCCGTGGACCCATCGAGCACCGCTGCCTCCGCGTCCAGCAGGCCGTTACCCTGCTCGTTGCTCGAGAGCCCGATGTCCTCCGCGGTGCTGTTCAGCCGGTCGCGTGCCTCGGTGTTGGTGTAGCCGTTCGACATCAGGTGGCCGCCAGCGCCGGAGACGTGCGGGCAGGCCATCGACGTGCCCGAGAAAGTGTCGTAGCCCCCGATCACCGTCGAGTAGATGTCCCCGCCCGGGGCCGCGAGCTCGATCTCCGGGCCCGTCGAGGAGAACGAGGAGAGGCTGTCGTCGCTGTCGGTCGAACTGATCGCCATGACCGTCGAGTAGGCGGCCGGGTAGCCGACGCAGTCCGAACAGGGGCCGTCGTTGCCCGCGGCGGCAACGAGCAGGACGCCCTTGTCGTAGGCGTACTGGCAGGCGTCCTTGACGGTTTGCGAGCCGGAGTCGGCGCCGAGGCTCATCGATCCGACGTCCCAGCCCTGGTCGGCCGTGTACTCGATGCCGGCCGCGACGTCGGAGAAGCTGCCCGAGCCGTTTTTGTCCAGCACCTTCACGGCGTGGAGCGTCGCTTCCGTGGCGACCCCGACCACGCCTTCCGCGTTGTTCACGGCGTCCGCGATGCCCGCGCAGTGGGTACCGTGGTCGTTGTCGTCGGACCAGGGGTAGTTGCAGTTCCGCCCTCGGCAGTCGACGTACGCCTTGCCGGCGCCGACGTTCGCCTGCAGGTCCGGATGGTCGTCGTCGATGCCGGTGTCGATGATGGCGACGTCCGCGCCGGATCCCGTTTCGCCGTTTGCGTGGAGCTTGTCGGCGTCGACGCGGTCGACGCCCCACGGGAGCGTCTGCGCGAACGCCCGCATCTCGCCGTCGACCTCGACGTACCGGACCTTTGGGTTACGCTGTAGTTCGGCCAGGGCCTCGTCCGAGAACGTGCCGGCGACTGCTTGCCCGATGTCGCCGAAATCGAGCGTCCGATGGACGGCGTCGGCCTTCCGCTCCGCGGTCGCCGTCGCCGCCGGCGTGGCCGTGCCGACAATGTAACGATTCGCCTCGGCTGCCCCGACCGCCCCGGTCCCGGCCGCGAGCGCGCCCGCCCCCGCCATGCCCAGCGTCGACAGCACCTCGCGTCTGGTCGCATCAACATGGTCCATGCCAACACGTGTCTTAGAAAGAACTTAGCAATTTTGCCGGTACATTGTCAAAAGTGGCCTGCAGGGGCTTTTTCCGTAAGCGAATGTCGTTACTAGTGGATCAGCCTCCATACCAGCGACGCCGCTCGCGACGTTGCTCGCGGCAGAAAACGGGCCGGGAGGGAGTTGAACCTCGCCGAGACGGTCCGGGCGTTCCGTTGCGTCTCTCAGCACAGCCCGACGGACGGATCCGGGCTGCGACTCGTCTGGTTCAACCCCTTCCTGCCGGTTCCCGCACCGCCTCGCTGTCGCTCGGCGGTTTAGTGTACGGGCCGGGAGGGAGTTGAACCACGGTCGCTCCGCTCCCTGATTCAACTCCCTCCCCGCGTAGTGCTGCCGCTCGCGACGTTGCTCGCGGCAGAAAACGGGCCGGGAGGGAGTTGAACCCCCGACCTCCGTGCCGTATAGGTCGCGGATTCCCCCACCGAGTTTCGGCCATATCGGAGACTACCATGGCCAAGAAACCAGCGCACGACTTGGAATCGATCGACCCGGAAACGGCACTCGAAATGTATCTGAGGGAGCGTGAGGAAGAGATTCGCGAAAGCACCCTTCGAGCCCATAGAAAGCGATTACGCAAGTTCATTGAGTGGTGTGATGAGAACGAAATATCCGACCCGAACGACCTTAGTGGTCGTGAACTCTACGAGTACCGGCTCTGGCGGAAAGACGTCGGTGATATAAACAGGGTGACGCTAAAGACTAACCTGACCACACTGCGCGTTTTCGTCAAATTCTTGGAGCGAATAGATGCTGTCCAAGACGATCTTCATCGTCGTATCGCTCTCCCCGACATGGGTACAGACGAGGCAGTCAGCAATGAGACCTTATCCGAGGAGGAGGCTGAGCAATTGCTTGAACATCTGGATAAATTCCAGTATGCCTCGAAACGTCACGTCATGGTCGCTATCCTCTGGAACACATCTATGCGAATTAGCTCGCTCCACTCGCTGGACACTGATGATGTGTTGGAGGAAGCAAAAGCACTCAGACTGGCTCACCGTCCCGAAACCGGAACGACCCTCAAGAATGGGGAAAGTGCAAACCGATTGGTCGCTGTTCCGGACTCATTGATAGAGATCATTCAGGACTACATCGATACAAAACGTCCCGACGTCGAAGACGAACATGGTCGGACTCCATTGATTGCCTCCCGACAGGGTAGGATGCTAAAGAACAACATACGGCGAACAGTCTACTATCTCACTCGACCCTGCTTCTACACGGATGAATGTCCACATGGCAGAAGCATCGATAACTGTGATGCGACCAACTGGTCCACGGCCCAGGAGTGCCCATCGAGCACCCATCCCCATGCGATCCGTCGTGGGTCAATTACTACCCATCTGCTCAATGACACTCCGAAACCCATTATCTCGGACAGAGCCGATGTCGGAGTGTCTACCCTCGATAAGCACTACAATGAAATGACCGATGAGGAGAAAATGAATCAGCGCAGGGAGGTGCTCGGATTCGACTGACAGCGAGAGAACACGGCGGGGATTACCGTTGAGCATCCAGCGTAAAGTATATATGCTCGGCGCTCATCATGTAGGATGTGGAGCAATAAGAGCAACGAGCACCAACTTCGATCCCCGCGGACATCGGTTGACTCTTTTGCCGGGTGCTATCGGGGTGAAAAGTCGGAGAAGTGGTGAATCCGGTACTGGCCGGACACAATTGCGGGGTACAACCGCTAACTAAATGTAAGTGCTCAGGGCACTTATATTTATCGGCCAGTTGTCGGTTTGTTGTGCGCTCCGCAGATTAATAATGAGCGTACATGAGAGATATACGAGTGACGATGAACAGTCCGCCAAATACAATTGTGGACTACTACGCCCAACGCCTGAGCACGTCTCCGACGATCGGCGTGACAGGATTGAAACCGATAGTGGTGAGTACGAATTCGTGCCTACCTTCCCCGCCCGAAGCCCGGCACGAACGACTTTCCACGGATTGAGAAGACAGCTGTGGCGATTGCAGCATGGACGGGGCCATGCCTTTGATGACGTCGGAAAAACCACTGCTCGGAACGACTACACCTTCCGTCGGTGTAGTTCGATTCTCCAACAGTGTGAAGTGCCAAAGTGGGTTGAAGCCGTAGCGATTCAACGGACACTCACAGAGAACTTACAGGGGTTCAGCAGACACTACGAGGGTGCAGATGGGGCATGTATCGGATTCGCCCTTCTCGCCCAATATGACGATCCTGAGGAGGCTAAGATGTCTTATATCGCAGACCGTGCTCCAAGTGTTGTTCCCGGCATTCGGTATGATGACGTAATGAACCTGATCGACTACGTATTTGACAAGTACGGAGGTGAGCTCAAATGTTGAGGCAAACTACCCCGCAGGGAAAACACGGGGGTTGGTCTTCGATACCCACTCCGCTTCGAAACAGGTCTCAATGGATTGTGACGTGGGATAAGAAGCCTGTGAAGCCATCGACTGGGTGGGACGATCCAGACAAGCAGTTTGCGTTCGGGCGGGCCCGACATTTGGCTAAGCAACGTCGAGGTGAACTCGCATACGTTTTACAGGCCGATGATCCGTTTGCGGTGGTCGACTTGGACGACGTCGGGCCGGAGGATCCAACAAAGGTGTCCAATGAGGCCAATGACATCATGCAACGCCTCAGCACTTACACCGAGGCCAGTCAGTCCGGGACTGGATTGCACCTGGTGTGTGAGGGAACACGGTTGCCCGACCGGTCTGCTAAAGGTGATCTGAATGACCGAGGTTCTATCGAGATCTACGATGGAGGACAGTATATCGTACTGACGGGCGATCAGGTCGGACCATACGAAACGATCCAAGATGGACATCAAGTTGGTGACGAAGATGAGGATGCCCTGAGTAAGCTCCAACGTGAGTATCTTCCGAGTCAGTCAAATTCAGTAGAGACGCAAGCACAGGAAGCCAAGTTCAATCTGGAGTCAGTTTCACGAGATTCTACCGGAGTCCGAGTTGAAGACGTCCGGCGAACACTGGAGGAGTACGCGAAGCAAAAGCGTCGATGGGCACAACGAGCGTTGGATCTGTGGGATTCCCCTGCTAACTCGGACTATGGGTATTCCTCAGCTTCGGAGGCAGACATGGCACTAGTGAGCAACCTCGCATTCTTGTGTCGTGAAGATGCTCGGTTGATGGACGACTGTTTCCGCGCCTCAAATCGAATGCGAAAAAAGTGGAACGAGGTCCGCTACGCAGATGGGCGAACCTACGGGCAAGGAACGATTCAGACTGCAATTCGAACGAACTATCAAAAGTTCGATGGTCATTACGTACAGCACCGATGACCTGGGGACAAATTCATCCACCGCAAATCGAGGTTATTGACTACGCCATTTATGCTGGCGGTGATCCTGAGCCCGTGATTGTGGAGACTAAAATGGTTGAGACGGAGCAATCGGAATTGTCCGATTTCAGTGACACGGATTGATTGGCTCAACTCGTCCGGAACCGTATTACTTAAAGCCCCATTTCTTTGGGTGTTTTATAGGAAGAAAAATGGCGCCTTAGGCCTTCTACCTCCCGAACCCCGATGTGTATAGTATACATATGAGAGGCCCCGTGGGGGACCACCGGGACGCCTCGGTCTGGTCCGATTCAAACCCGATGTCGGACCGAAGTGGAGTATTCAAGTCCAATCGGAGTGGTTCTTGGTCTGATACCTCCTTCTCAAAGATGCCCCATGGTCTGGAAGAACAATTAGGAGATTGGTTCTACTCCGACCCCACCGTGTTGTCTTGCTGTTTATCCGGGTCGATTTGGAGTTTCCTATCTATCCTCGGTTAGGTTATCAATTAGGTACGATTTCTCTATCCCGGTGGAACTCCCTCTCTAGTACTCACCTTCCTGAATGGGGAATCGGTCAGAGACGGCCTTAGAGTACTACTACCATTGTTATTAGTGGTACCCATTGGGTTGTTTCGTCTATTTCAGCAGAATGCATTGCGAACGGGAATTTCACGCCTGATATAAAAGATTGAAATAGCTTTGAATTCAACCCAATCGATTAAAAAATCTTGCCACACTCTATTTTCTATATCTATCCCGAGTTATTTGAAAACACAATAGATTGACATTGGATAATAAATCGGAAATCTAAGTGTCTGTTATTGGCGAAAAGTATAACAAAGTGTTGGGACACTAACTTTACGAATGAAGCTTGGTTATATTGACGAGTCTGGTACAGAGGGTGAGGAAGGCTGGTTTATTGCTACAGCATTTATTATTGATTCGAATTCCTGGATGGAGTACGATCGGTTACCGAATGAGATTCCTCAAGACGTCCGAACAGAGATTGATTATTTAAAAGATCTGAGACACCCGCAAGACGGACTTGATCCCGACAGACAGCATCAGGTCAGTGAAGAAATATACGACAGGATGAGCAGAATCGGCTTTCTGACCATCTCAATTATAGTTCACCAACCTGCTGCCTCTAATTTCTGTGATCCCGGTGATATGTATAATATGGCTTTCACACTCCTTGCAGAACGGTTTGAGTATATCCTTGAGGATGAGAATGAGGTGGGTGTACTGTTTGTTGACGAAAGGGATGACCGAACTCCGAGAGAGCTGCAGCAGAGACATTACGAATTGAAACGTGACGGATCTGTTTACGCTAATTTCAATCGAACAATCGGCGCAGCTGCCCCTCTGCGCGATAATGAATCGGTGCCAATGAGCCTTGCAGACTGGTGTTCTTCGGCGGTCCGTAATCACTTCATTCGAGGTAGGCCAGTATACTACAGCAAAATAATTGACCACGTGCAACGGCATCCCAGTTCGGGTGAGATCACTGGTTCAGGTATTAAGATCGTCCCTGATGACCGAGTCGAAGAGTTACAGTTCCATCCCGATAACACGGACTTCAATGTCTGAGGCATGGATTGTACACAGTTATAACCTGCAATAGTGCTACTAAGACGAGTTTAGCAGATTCACACGGACTCATACTCGTCTCAAGGTACCAATTTCGTAGACAACAAGAGGTATTTACTGGTCTCATGAGATGGGAAATTTCTCGGAGTCTCCCCACGGTGGTCCGATCGAACGTTTTTCACTGTTTAAAAAATTGGAGAGGAACGACTACTTTCAAGGCACACTCCGCAAAAGGGATGGTAACTAGAAAATGTCCGCCGAGGGAACACAAACTGAGTTCGACTTTTCTGAGTTCGAGACTGAGGTATCAGACGCGGACGAGGATCGGATCATCGAGACGATTGCAGAGAGTATCGAACGGCTCCGGGATCAAATCGAGGACGACATACTCGACGAGATGTTTCGAGCCGAGCCGGGCCGATACACGATGCGGGCCGATTTTACTCGCGATCAACTTGATCCGGAACCACTCACGAAGAACCGAGTTATCGAACCACTCCTTGACGTCCTCGGGTACGACGATTACGGTTACGAAGCCGGCGGGTTCTCCGAACAACGGGGAGAGCAAGCCGATTATGCAGTGTCACTCAGAGACGTCGAAAGTGTGGATTCGAGCCGGCTACTAATCGAGGCGGAGCCGGTTAACAAGGTCCTGCAGGATCGGGGGCACGGCCTCGACCAAGTCAAATCGTGGTTAAGTCAACGTGAATTCGAATCTGACTTCGGGTTCGCAACTGATGGCCTTAGGTGGATCTTCATTCGGTACGACCCCGATTCCTACTCCCACAACCACATCAATACCGTCGATCTCCGCCCGGTGTTCCTCACCCTATTCGAGAATGCAACAACGGAACAGCGATCGCCCACGGAGGTTCTTTCCGACGAGGAGCGGGCCCTGGTCTCGAACCTTCTCAGGACCTTCGAGTACGGGAACTTCGTCTCGATTATCGATGAGGCACGAGAAGTCATCAAGCGTAAGCAGGAAGAGATCACAGACGAGTTCTACGACGACTACATTCAGGTCGTATTCGGTGTCGAGGACGGATCTGAAGACCGACGTGCTCGCAGTCTGATCGGTGAGGGAATCGTACCACCCAATGAAGCTGATGGCGACGATATCCGGCTGTTTGCTGTTGACTTGATGAACCGGCTCATCTTCGTGAAGTTCCTCGAAGACAAGCGAATAGTCAGGCCCGACCTTCTCGACGTCCTCACCGATACCTACGAGAACGGCATCTATCCACAGTCGCTCTACAAGACGTTTTTCGACCCTCTGTTCTACGACGTCTTCAACGAGAAGCCGGAGGATCGTGATCCACAGGTCGCCGATCTCGATGTTTACTCCGGAACTCCCTATCTGAACGGAGGTCTGTTCCGTCCGGAACTGAATGGGACAGCTACCTTCGACGAGCGGGACTTCGACGTAAGAGATAGCGTATTGGAATCGATCATTGACCTGCTCGAACGCTACCAGTTCTCAACTGACGGAGGACCGACCGACATCGACCCGAGTGTACTGGGTAACGTGTTCGAAAAGACAATCAATTACCTCACGACCGATCCGGGCGACCAGAACGCTGATCTCGGAGCGTATTACACACCGAAGGAAATCACTCGATTCTCAGCAGAGGAGACTGTCCGACCTGCACTCTTGGAACGGTTCAAACAGGTGCTCCAGGATGAGCGCGACTGGCCGGAGCCGGAAGTCGAGCAGTACGACACTCTGTATGAACTGATCGATGGAGTCCCCGGCTCTGGTGACCTCATTACGAGATTGCTCTCGGAACTCGATGAGTTCTACGTCGTCGATCCGGGTATGGGAAGCGGGCACTTTTTGACGTCTGTCGTGGAGGAAATCGTAAACGTTCGGCAGGCACTCTACGCACGACAAGAGAACTACCCGAGCCGTCACCGGCTCAAAAAGACGACAGTACAGAACAATATCTATGGCGTAGACATCATGGAGCCGGCGGTTGAGATCGGGAAACTTCGGCTGTGGCTGTCGATTATCTCAGAACTGCGTGAGGAGGACCTTGACGATCTCGACGTTGAAGAGATAGCGCTGCCAAACATCACGTTCAACGTCCGGCAGGGAAACACCCTAATCGGCTACGTCGGGTTTCCCGAGGAGACAGAGGACGGATTGGCAACGTTTGAGCGGTGGTCTGAAGACAGTGTCAGGTCCCGGTACGAGGATGTCATCGAACAGATCGAACTGTACGAGGAATACAGTGCATTCCCTGAACGTTCTGAGGAGCACCGGCAGCGGGCAAATGAATTGTTGGAGGAATACCGAGATGAACTGGATGACGACATTCTGGAGGACTTCAGTGAGATTGTTGACGGAGTCACAGAAGACGACCTCGAAGAATACAAACCCTTCCACTGGGTTCTGGAGTTCGCAGAAGTGTACGCCGAAGGTGGATTTGACGTTATCGTCGGCAATCCTCCATGGGATCGACTCACGCCACAGCGGGATGATTACTTCTCACGATACGACGAGGACTTCCGGTCACTTCTCCCAGAGGCGAAAGCGGAAAGACAGGAAAAACTTCTCGAAGACCCGGAGATAGCGGAGGGCTGGGAAGAATATCAGAATGAAATCGAGATCGTTTCTGAGTACTTTCACGAGTCGGGCGAGTATCAGATGCAGACACCCACCATCGGAGGGAAAACACAGGGTACGGAAAACGACCTTTCCGCCCTGTTCCTCGAACGGGTGTTTCAGTTGGCAAAAGATGGTGGATACGTCGCACAGGTTCTACCGGGAGCAATCTTCAACGGAGCCTCTACGAAGGACCTACGCACTCACTTGCTCGATGAAACGACGATTCAGAAGTTGATCACGTTCGAGAACCGGGGCATCTTCCCCGAGATAGACACACGGTACAACTTCGGTGTTATTGCGTTCAGAAACGAGGGGAGGACCGAAGAACTGCGAGGGATCTTCCAACAAGTCGGAATGGATTCACTCCAGAACTTCGATGGTGTCGCGCTTTCCATTCCACGGCGCGTGTTGCGTGATTACTCTCCCGAAGCCCGCATATTCCCGTATCTCCAGTCACAGCAGGAAGTGGAGGTTCTTCATACGATATTGGCTCATCCATCAATCGGGAAGGAAGAAGCAGGAGGCTGGTATCTGGACCCATATGCTGAACTCCACAGAGGAAGTGACACAGACCGATTCGTTGAAACCGAAGCAGTAGGAGACTATCCGGTTCTCGGTGGGAGTAACATCTATCAGTTCATGTACGATCCGACCTTCCTTGATGATTTGGAACCGCCGAAGTTCTGGAGCGTTGAAGAAAATGAAGATCCGGAACTCAGTGCGAAACGTCGTGTTCGTGAGAAGAACTACCGACGTCTCAAACGTAGCCTCTATTACGCTTTCGACGGGAATGGGTCGCAAGTCGAGTTCGTGAACGACCTACTGGAGGACCGTCGAGGTGAAGAACTGAGCGAAGACGACGTACTTCTCGACTGTACTGAGTACCGTATCGCCTACCGTGACATCGCCCGCGCGACGGACGAGAGAACTATGATTACAACAGTACTCCCGAAAGGAGTTGTCTGTCACGACAAGGCCCCAACGTTCCGACCCTACGAAATCAACCCGGACGAAGAGGATCTGTCAGAATCACCTCTACACAGCGTTTACGAGAGAGTCTTCACCGACGAGGAACTGTTTGTTGCCTCGGGGCTGTTGAATAGCATGCCCTTCGACTATCTCATGCGTACGAAGATAGACTCAACTGTCGTGTTCTACAAACTGACGGAGTCCCAAGCACCTCGTCTCACCGAAGGTAACGATTGGTTCGAGTACATCTGGAAACGGGCTGCTCGTCTCAACTGTTATGGAGAAGAGTTCGAGGAAATGCGTAACCGGCTCGGAGGAATCGAGCCAGCGACCAATCCGGACGAACGCGAGGAAATTCAGGCTGAACTGGACGCAGCCTCATTCCATGCCTACGGGCTGGACCGAGGACAGACTACGTTCATTTTGGACGATTTCGATCGAGTACGTGACCCGCGCAGGATGACTGATGAGTACTTCGACATTGTGCTGGAGAAGTACGATGAATTAACTATGTGAATCACCCCTAACCTATAATTCCAAGATTGATTCAGCGGATCGCGGTATAGAGCGGTTTCAATAACTAAGGTCCTTCTCTGGACTATACATCTTCGAACATCCCCACCCCGTGTTTTCTGGCGGGAAGTCGCGCGTAGATGCATTTGTCCATTCGATACAATGAAAACTTCCGGTGGGATTCTTTTCTGAGTCTGACCTGATCGCTGCGTTGACTCAGTGACAGATCTGAGGGGATATGGCGGTAATGGGGCCTCTATGACCAGATATCAAAAGATATTGGTTACTAGAAAACATATGTACTATTGATATGGCCGGACAGCAAGTGGGCACTTCGTTGAACGAAGGCGTCCAGAGTACGCGACCTGTGTCTCATTTAATACAGAGACAACAGACCCGACGCTATCCGGGTAATTCAGAAACTTCGGTTGCGGAACGGGCCGGGAGGGAGTTGAACCCCCGACCGACGGATTAAGAGTCCGTCGCTCTCCCTGACTGAGCTACCGGCCCTCACTCTCACGTATCGGGGTGAGTAGTAAAGGCGTTTCCCTTCGACGGCACCGCGACAGAAAGGCGCACACGGCCCGGCGATGTCCCGCGTTCGACGGTGTTCAGGGACGCTAGCCAGGAACACGTCCAAGCAGGGCTGTTAAGTGTCGGCCGTGCGGAAATCGGGTACCTATGAGTACAGGGGCGAGTGGGTCTTCTCGAACTCGATATGCGATCCTTGGGTGTGGGAGCGTGGGGCACGCTGTCGCGGAGGATCTGACGGAGCGAGGCAAAGACGTCCTCATCCTGGACCGCGACGAGAGTCGCGTCGAAGCGCTCCGGGACCAGGACCTCAACGCGCAGGTGCAGGACATCGCGGACCCCAACGTCGCCGACGTCGTCGCCGACCGCGACATCATCCTCATCCTCGCGTCCGACGTCGAGGCGAACAAGGACGCCGTCGAGGCGATCCGCGACCGCGGCGGCGACCACTACGTCGTCGTCCGCGCCTCCGACCCCGTCAGCGAGGACGAGCTCCGCGACCTCGGCGCCGACGTCGTCATCAACCCCTCGACCGTCATCGCCGACTCCGCGCTCCGCTCGCTGGAAACCGGCGAGCTGGAGTACAAGTCCCGCCAGCTGGCTGACATCCTCCGGGAGACCGACGGGAAACTGGGCATTCTCACCCACGACAATCCCGACCCGGACTCGATCGCGTCCGCGAGCGCCCTTCAGGCCATCGCGGAGGCGTACGACACCGAGGCCGACATCGTCTACACCGGCGACGTTGGTCACCAGGAGAACCGCGCGTTCGTCAACCTGCTTGGCATCGACCTGGTCTCCCTCGAGGAGGCCGGCCCGCTCGAGTCGTACGACACCGTCGCGCTCGTCGACCACGCGAAATCCGGCCAGCCGGAGGTCGAGTTCGACGCCGACATCGACATCTACATCGACCACTTCGAGGCCGAGACGGAGGTCGAGGCGCGCTTCGTCGACGTCCGGACGAACGTCTCCTCGACGTCGACCATCCTGACGAAGTACCTCCAGGAGTTCGACATCTCGCCGTCCGAGGCGGTTTCGACTGCGCTCCTGTACGGGATCCGCGCGGAGACTCTCGACTTCAAACGCGACACGACGCCCGCGGACCTCACCGCGGCTGCGTACCTCCATCCGTTCGCGAACCACGACACGCTCGAACAGGTGGAGTCGCCGTCGATGTCGCCGGAGACGCTGGACGTGCTCGCGGAGGCCATCCAGAACCGCGAGGTCCAGGGGAGCCACCTCTTCTCCACGGCCGGCTTCATCCGCGATCGCGAGGCGCTCGCGCAGGCGGCACAGCACCTCCTCAATCTGGAGGGGATCACGACGACGGCCGTCCTCGGCATCGCCGACGAGAAGATCTACCTCTCCGCGCGCTCGAAGGACATCCGGATCAATATCGGCAACGTCCTGCAGGAGGCGTTCGACGAGATGGGCGACGCCGCGGGTCACTCGACGCAGGGCTCCGTCGAGATCCCGCTCGGCATCTTCACGGGCATCGAGACGAGCGAGGAGAACCGCGACACGCTGCTCCAGCTCACCGAGGAGGCCGTCCGCCGGAAGCTGTTCGAGGCGATGGGCGTCGAAGGCTCCAGCGAGAGCACGAACGGATCGTAAGGACGCGGGGGTATTCACCGCAGGACAGCGGCTGCCGGTACTGCGGAAGTCCGTTCCCTGATTCAGGTTGGTCGACATCCCGGCGAGGCGGCCAGCGTGGCCATACTCGAAGTCGGTCGGATCGCCCGTTCACCGCCGGAAGACTCTTAGAGTAATATATTCAAATATATTGTATGGTCAAAACCATTCGTGTTTCCGAGGAGTACCACGAGTGGCTGAGCGCGCACAAGGCGGAAGACGAAACGATGGAGGAGGCGTTGCGGCGGATGACTCGCGGCCCGAATCCGGGCGACGTTGCGGGTCTCCTCTCGGAAGCGGAGGCCGAAGCCGCCAAGGCGGAGGTAGCGGACCTCCGCGAACGCGACCGGGGGAGGCTCAACGCCGCTCGCAGTGCCTTCGAGAGCGGCGATGCGGGCGAATGATTCTGGACTCCTCATACCTCTTCGATCTGATGGCGGCCGATCAGGCCGCGTTCTCGAAAGGGACGGAACTCGTCGAAGCTGGAGAAATGCAGTGGTTGCCCACGCCAGTCGTGGCCGAAGCCTACTACGGCGTCGCCACGGCTGAGAGCGATACCACCGAACAGGAGGTACGGAACTCCCTCCTCGGGTATCCCCGAGTCGAGGTCGATGAAGAGATCGCTCGAACGGCGGGCGAGCTGCTCGCGACTGCCGACGAGCGCGAGGGTGGGAGCGCTGGAGTCGGCCTGACCGACGCGTATATCGGCGCGATAGCGGAGGTTCTCGATGACGCAGTGTTGACGGACAACGTCGACGACTTTGAAGGGCTGGGAGTACCAGTGGAGCCGTATTGAGAACCGATTATTGTCTCCGTAAGCGACTGGAAATCGACCCGAGACGAATAGGCGGTTACACGGCTGCTTCTTCGGCTTCTTCCTCGCCCGTCTCCAGCCGCTCGATGACGTCGTTGACCAGGATCACGTCGCCGACGGCGCGCACCCAGCGATAGGGCACGATGGCTCCCTCACCGGGCGCGACGCGTCCCCGAAACAGTTCCCCGTTCAGTTCCGCGAGCGCGAGCCCGGTCACCGTCTCCGCGTCGAGGTCGAGCCGAACGTCCTCGACTTCCCCGACGAACACCCCGTTGCTCGAGTAGACCTCGCGACCGACGAGGCTCGTGATTTCCTCTGACGTCGTGTCCATACCACATTCCTTGCAAGCCCGCCTATTAAGCGTTCAGTGTCGAACGACACCTGTCTGACAGCGATCCCCGGTTTCGACGTCGAAATCGGCCCGGTTGGTCAGCCAAATCGCTCCGGGTAGTCGGAACATCGACGGGCCAGCTCGGACGATCGTTTCGGGCGGCCCGGGTCGTCGCTCACTTCGTCGGTGCGACGACCTCGACCGGATGCTTGGCGGGCCGGCCCAGCAGCGCGTCCAGCTGCTCGGAGCAGGACGTCCCCTGTGCGACGAGCGTCCGGTCGTTGTCGCCGAACTGCTCGACGAGCGGCTCGCCGACGTCGATGCTTAGCTCGTAGTACTCCTGTTTGTAGCCGAAGGAGCCGGCCATCCCACAGCACTCCGTGTCCGAGGCGAGGACGTCGTAGCCGAGTCGGTCGAACACCTCGGTCGTGTACTGGTCGATCTCGATAGTGCGCGCCTGGCAGTGCGCGTGGAAGGCGAGCGCCGCGTCTCGCCCGGCCTCGGCCGCGCCCACGAGGTCCTCGACGCCCCCGCCGTTCTCCAGCAGGCCGAACAGGTACTCCATCACGTCGTAGCTCGATTCGGAGAGGCGCTCGAAGGACGCTGGCTCGAGGAACTTGTCGTACTCGTCGCGGAACATCGCGAGGTCGCTCGGCTCGACGACGACGACGTCGCGGTCGGCATCCAGCGACTCGGCCAGTGCCCCATAGCAGTCGTGCGCCTTCCGCTCGGCGGTGGCGATCATTCCCTGCGAGAGTGGCGGGCGACCGCTCCCCGGCAGGTCCGGGATCTCGACGTGGACGTCGAGGGCTTCGAGCGCCCGGACCGCGGCTTTGCCGCGCTCGGGGTTCACGTAGTTCGTGTTCGTGTCCGCGTAGAGGATCGCTTCGCGGCTGGCCTCCTCCCGGTCGACCTGGGGACCACCCCGTTGCTCGAACCACTCGACGAGGCTCTCGTTCGCGAAGTCCGGGATGTCGCGCCGGCGGTCGATGCCGGCGACGCGCTCGAGCGCCGCCCGGACTGGGCCGGTGTTCTGGACGCGGTTGGCGATCGGCGCCGTCTTGTGCCCGATCTTCGCCAGTGTCTCGAAGTTGCCGACGAGCCGTTTCGTGACGTCGAGGGCGTCGGGTTCCTCGTCGGGCACGAGCCCGTCAGGCAGGAAGTCGACGTCGCTCTCGTCTGCCTTTTTCCGATTAATGCGGTCGCGGACGACGGTGTTTATCCACGGGATGTCGATCTCGACGGGACAGGCCGGCTTACAGCGCGAGCAGCCCGTACAGAGGTCGTTGAAGTCGTCGGCGACGTCGAGGCCCTCGATGCCGGCCTCCCAGCCGCCGGCGATGCCGCCCGTGTACGTCTCGCCGCCGAACTCGTGGCCGCCGACGCTCTGGAAGTTGCCACAGGAGTTCGCACAGGCGCCACAGCGGACGCAGTACAGCGTCTCCTTCAGGTGTTCGTCCTCGCGCATCGCGAGCCGACCGTTGTCGACCAGCACCATGTGGAACTCGCGGTCGGGGTTGGCGGCATCGCCGTCGTCGCCGTCGTCGCCGTCGGGTCCGTGTTCGACCAGCGGTTGGTCCGGCGCGGAGAAGTCGGGCACGGGGCTCTCGACCGGCGGCGTCAGCAGCGAGGTGTACACCGTCAGGTCCTGGCCAGATCCGGACCGACCGAGGAGCTGCATGAACGGCTCCACATCCTCGACGGTCGGCAGGATTTTCTCCACGCCAGCGACGGCGACGTGGGTGTCCGGCGTCACCGCGGCCTTTCGCGCGTTGCCCTCGTTGGTGACGAGCATGATCGAGCCGGACTCGGCAACGATGAAGTTGGCTCCGGTCATGCCGACGTCGGCGTCGCGGATCTGCTCCCAGAGTTTCTTGCGGGCGAACTGGGTGAGGTCTTCGGCGGTCTCCAGTTCCTCGTCGGGGTCGAACACGTCGTAGAGCAGTTCCCGGATCTCCTCCTGGGACTCGTGGATGGCCGGCGCGATCAGGTGGGAGGGTTTGTCGTCGGCGAGCTGGACGACCCACTCGCCCAGATCCGTCTCGATTGCTTCGGCGCCGGCCGCCTCCAGCGCGTCGTTGACCTCCAGCTCCTCCGTCGTCATCGACTTCGACTTGACGACGGACTCGCCCTCGTCGACGACGTTGGTGATGTAGTCGTTGGCGTCCGCGGCGTCGTCGGCGACGTAGAGGTTCCCGCCGTTGGCCTCGACGCTCTCGCGCAGCTGCTCGATCAGCTCCGGGAGGCGCTCGATGGCCTCCTCCTTCTTCGCTCGGGCCCGGCTCTTCAGGTCCTCGTACTCCGGCAGGTCGGCGACGGCCTCCTTCCGGCCCTGATTGTGGTCGCGTGCGTGACGGGCGATCGCGTCGCCGTCCTCCTCCATCGTCCGTCTGAGCTCCGCCGCGCGCTCCGTGCGGTCGCTTCGGCTCATGCGCTCGCCTCCTCGACGAGGACGACGTGCACTTCACCCGGACCGTGAGCCCCTACGACGAGCTCGCCCATGTCGGCGGTCGCGCTCGGGCCCGTGGCGATGATCCCCGAGTCCCCGTCACGTAGTTCCGGGCCGACACGGTCGACCGCGGCCGTGACGTCCGGGACGAGGTCGGCCTCACGCAGGACGGCGACGTGTCGGTACGGATAGAGGCTGATCGGCTCCGTACCTGGCCGGTCCGCCTTCAGGTAGACGCTGCCCGTCTCGGCGATGCCAAACGTAGCAGGCGTCACGCCGGTGTCGGCGGACTCCATATCGCCGTTCGTCGGGTCCGTTCGGACGCTCTCGGGGAGATCGAGGTCGCCCTGGAGCGGGACGCCGACGGTGTCGCCCACGACGGCCTCGGCGACGGCGGCATCGCAGCTCTCGGGCGTCGTCCGCGAGAGCGTCACGTCGAGTTCGTTGAGCGCGTCCACGAACTCGGGTGTGGTTGAGTCGGTCATGTATGAGGAAAACAGCCCAGGCTATATGGTTCTTGGCCAGACGGCGACGTTGGCGAGAGCGGAAGCGACCGTGAAAGCGTCGGCAGCGACGGCGACGATGACACCGAGGACTCCGAGACCGGAGAAAGCGTCGACGGGAGCGGAGAAAGGGCGGATAAGAGCGGAGAAAGCGTCGATATGAGCGGTAAAAGCGCCGATAGGAGCGGTAACAACGACGAAGGTGGTGACCCTGCTGATAGCAACGGCGACGACGTCGACAGCGGTTGGGACGAGTCCCGGTCAGTGCACGGTGCCCCGTAGCTGTGGCTGGTCGGTTTCGAGGCGAGGCCACGCGTCCGGTCGTATTTAAAAAATATCGCCGCAACCGGCGTCGCCCGTCTAGAAGACGCCGGTGAACGTCACGTACGAGAACAGCAGCGCGAGCAGTCCCGTGAACGTCGCGTAGTACGCCAGCGGGATCAGCTCGTAGCGGATGACGCGTCCCTCCTCGCCGACGAGGCCGACGACGGCCAGCGCCGCGACGACGTTGTGGACGGCGATGAGGTTCCCGATTGCGCCGCCGACCGCCTGCGCGGCGACGAGGACGGTTCGGGAGATGCCGAGTTCGGTGGCAACGCCGTACTGGAACGTCCCGAACAGGATGTCACTGACCGTGTTCGACCCGGCCAGGAACGCGCCGAACGCGCCGACCAGCGCCGCGAAGAAGGGGTAGACCCCACCCGCGGTGTCGGCCGTCGCGGTCGAGAGGACCTGCAGCATGCTCTGGCCACCGGTCGCGGTGCCGGACTGGATCATGATCTGGACGGTGCCGACGGCGAACAGGAGGGCGACCGTCGCGGGCGCGACCTTCTTCCCCGTCTCGATCCACGCGTCTTTCACCTGGTCGCCGAACATCCCGTGCAGCGGGATGGTGACGAGGTGGATAGCGAGGAACACGGCCCCAGGCAGGTAGAGGAACGCGAATTCTCCCGAGAGCGACGTTCCGAGGATGCTTTCCCAGGAGAACTTCAGCGTCGTCTTGAGGAACGACGTGAGCGGGCCGATAGTCCGGGTCATGACGAGGAGCGCCGCGAGACCGATGTAGGGCGTCCACGCTTTCCAGATACCCATCTGCTGGGCGACGCCGCCGTCAGCGGTGACGGTGGCGCCGGAGTCGGAGCCGGAGCTGATCCCCGTCCCGGTGCCCGATTCGCCGGGCTCGATGTCGCCGACCCAGTGTTCGGGCCAGTTCTCGCGCGGACCGAAGTCCCACTCCTCGTCGGGGTGGAGGTAGCCGAGCTTCAGCACGCCGACCGTGAGCGCGAGGCCGACCATCGACCCGAGCAGCCCCGGGAAGACCGGGCCCAGGAAGTACGCCGTGAGCCAGTAGGGAACGGTGAAGGCGGCCCACGCGAACAGGCAGAGCGGCAGCGCGTCGAGCGCGGGCTCGATCGACCGTTCCTCGCCGAAGAAGCGCGTCATCATCGCGACGCCGATGAAGGGGAGCGCGATGCCGACGATGCCGTGATACGTCGCGGCGAACACCGCGATCTCACCGACCCACTCGGTGACGGTCATCCCGGTCCCGGCGAGGTCGGCGGTGATCGTCTTGGACTCCTGGAAAACGTCCTGGAGGCCGATAACCAGCGGTGTCCCGACGGCGCCGAAGGTAATCGCCATCAGGTTCCCGGTCAGCGCGACTACGACGGCCGCGAGCGGCGGGAAGCCAAGGCCGACGAGCAACGGCCCGACGACCGCGGCGGGCGTGCCGAAGCCGGCCGCGCCCTCGATGAACGAGCCCATCAGGAAGACCAGAAGGACGACCTGCACGCGTCGGTCCTCGCTGATCGACGCGAAGCCGGAGTTGATCGCGTCGAAGGCGCTCGTCTGCTTGAGCGTGTACAGGAGCAAAACGGCGCCGAAGACGATGAACAGGATGTTCAACGCCGTGATGAACCCGGATATCGTCGCGGCGGCGATCCACGTCGACGACATCCCCCAGCCGGCGAAGCCGATGGCGACGGCGACGCCCCACGCGATAGGCATGGCCCGGGTCGCGGGCCAGTACCGCGCGACCATCAGATACGCGATGGTCAGGAGCGGGAGGACCGCCATGACGATCTCCGCGGCGCTCATTGGGTGTCACCCACAGTTGACTGCCAACTCGATTCGACCGCAATGTGCGTGTCGCTTCGTAACACACCGAAAGCACGACGATCGAATATAATAATCAACCATGTTTGAGCAATAATTACACGCCGGCGCAAGGTTTTCGCTCACCGACAACACTCCCATTGTGGCGATCGGCGGCGCTGGCCGCCGTTGTCCCCCTCAGATGAGGTATTCACGAACGCCGACGCCGTCCGGTGATATCGCCGCGTACCGGGTGCTTTTGGGGATACGGGCCGAGTTGCATGCAAATGGCTTCTCATCGTGACGCCGCTCCCGACCCCGCGACTGCGGGGGATTTTGATTATCAGAGCGAGGACGTCGAGCGACCGGACCTGGCGGCAGCCCTCGAATCGCGCGTCGACGGCGACATCCGGTTCGACAGCTACTCACGGCAGCTCTACGCGACCGACGCGTCGGCCTACGAGGTGACGCCGATCGGCGTCGTCCTCCCGCGGTCGACCCGCGACGTCGCCAGCGTGGTGTCCTACTGTGCCGAGGAGGGCATCCCCGTCCTCCCGCGGGGTGGCGGCACGTCGCTGGCGGGACAGACGGTCAACGAGGCCGTCGTCCTCGACTTTACGCGCTACATGGACGGCATCCACGCGGTCGACCCCGACGCGGAGCGGGCGACGGTCGACGCCGGTGCCTACATCGGCGACCTCAACGCCGAACTGGAACCGCACGGCCTGAAGTTCGCGCCTGACCCGGCCTGGCGGGACAAAAGCGCCGTCGGCGGCGCCATCGGCAACAACTCGACGGGCGCGCACTCGCTCGTCTACGGCAAGACGGACCATTACGTCGAGGAAGTCGAAGTCGTGCTGGCCGACGGCACCGTCACGACGTTTGGCGAGGTCGCGGTCGAGGACCTTCGCGAGCGCGCGGAGGGCGTGGAATGCGTCGACCCCGCAGCGGCCGCCGCCGGCGCTAAATTCGATGCTCCCGAGGCGTTCCCGGGCGACGTCGACCTTGAGGCCCGGATCGCTGTCGAGATCGTCCGGATACTCGACGACGCGGCCGACGACATCGACGAGCGCTACCCGGAGCTCAAGCGGAACGTCTCCGGCTACAACCTCGACCGTCTGCTCGCGGAGTACCGCGGCGAGTACGGGGAGGAGGGGGTCGTCAACCTCGCGCGCCTGCTCGCCGGCAGCGAGGGGACCCTCGGGATCGTCACGGAGGCGACGGTGTCGCTGGAACCGATCCCGGAGACGAAGGCCGTCGCCCTCCTCACCTACGAGGACCTGCCGAGCGCGATGGAGGACGTCTCCGCAGTCCTCGAACACGACCCGGCCGCCGTCGAGGTGATGGACGACGTGCTGCTGGATCTCGCGCGCGACACTTCGGAGTTCGCGGACGTCGTCGGGATGCTCCCCGACGGGACGGACTCGGTGCTGCTCATCGAGTTCTACGCCGACAGCGACGAGCACGGCCGGCAGCTGGTCGCCGACCTCATCGCGGACCGCGTCCCCGACGCGGCGACGGAGGCGACGCCGTCGGACGGCGCTGCCGACGTGAGCGACGACCCCGTGCGCGCCCTGACCGCGATGGAGGCCCACGACGCCGACACGCGCGAGCAGTTCTGGAAGATGCGCAAGTCCGGCCTCCCCATCCTGCTCGGTCGCACGAGCGACGCGAAACACCTCTCGTTCATCGAGGACTGTGCGATCCCGCCGGAACATCTCCCCGAGTACAGCCGTGAGTTCCAGCGCATCCTCGACGACCACGACACCTTCGCGTCCTTCTACGCGCACGCGGGCCCCGGGGTTCTCCACATCCGCCCGCTCATCAATACGAAGATGGTCGAGGGCGTCGAGCGGATGGCGAGCATCGCGGACGAGGTCTCCGACCTCGTCGTCAGCCTCGGCGGGTCCATATCGGGCGAACACGGCGACGGCCGCGCCCGGACGCAGTGGAACCGGAAGCTGTACGGCGAGGACCTCTGGACTGCCTTCCGCGCGCTCAAGACCGCGTTCGACCCGGACTGGCTGCTCAACCCCGGACAGGTGTGTGGCGACGTCGACATGACCGAGAACCTCCGCTTCTCCCCGGACTACGAGTTCGAGACCGCCATCGACACCTCCCTGAACTGGCCGAACGAGAACGGCATGCAGGGGATGGTCGAACTCTGTCACGGCTGTGGTGGGTGTCGCGGGCCGCAGGAGACGACCGGCGGCGTCATGTGCCCGACCTACCGCGCCGCCGAGGAGGAGATCCAGTCCACCCGGGGCCGGGCGAACATGCTCCGGCAGGCGATGTCCGGGGACCTCCCGGACGACCCGACGGATGAGGAGTTCTCGGAGGAGGTGCTCGACCTCTGTGTTGGCTGCAAGGGCTGCAAGATGGACTGCCCGAGCGAAGTCGACATGGCGAAGCTGAAGACCGAGGTCGCCCACGCGCGCCACGAGGAACAGGGCCCGAGCATCCGCGACCGCATCTTCGCGAACGTCGAGACGCTCTCGGCGTGGGGCTCGAAGCTCGCGCCGCTCTCGAACAAGCTCCCCGAACTGCCGGGCGCCCGCACGCTGATGGAGAAGACGGTCGGGATCACCGCCGAGCGAAAGCTCCCGACCTTCCGCTCGGAGAGCCTCGAGGACTGGTTCGACGCGCGCGGCGACGCCGCCGTCCCCGAAGCCCAAGCCGACCGCAAGGTCCTGCTGTTCCCGGACGCGTTCACGAACTACAGTCGCCCGCAGGCCGGCAAGGCCGCGGTTCGCGTCCTGGAGGCCGCCGGCTGCCACGTCGCGATTCCGGACGTTCCCGGCAGCGGCCGGCCGGCCCACTCGAAGGGGTTCCTCGATCAGGCCCGCGCGACTGCGACCGAGGTCGTGGAAGAGCTCTCCCCGGCCGTCCGCGACGGCTGGGACGTCGTCGTGGTTGAACCCTCTGACGCCGTGATGCTCCAGTCCGACTACCACGACGTTCTCGGTGGCGACGCCTCGTCGGTCGCGGACGACCACGTCACCGCCGTCACGGAGAGCACCTATGGCGCGCTGGAGTATCTCGACGTCCTCCGGCTCGACGACGAGCTTCCGCTGTCGGCCCCGGACGAGCAGCTCACCTACCACGGCCACTGCCACCAGAAGGCGACCGCGAAGGATCACCACGCCGTCGGCGTCCTCCGCCGCGCGGGCTACGGCGTCGACCCGCTCGACTCCACCTGCTGTGGGATGGCCGGCTCCTTTGGTTACGAGGCGGAGCACCTCTCGATGAGCGAGGCCATCGGTCAGCAGCTGTACGACCAGGTCGACGACAGCGCCGGCGACGTCGTCGTCGCCCCCGGCGCCTCCTGTCGCTCACAGCTCGAACACCGCGAGGGGGCCAGCGAGCCGCCGCATCCGATGGAGAAAGTCGCCGAGGCGCTCGAGTAGCTCCCGTCAGTCGTTGAGGACGCGCCCCGCTATTCAGCAACTATTCTCGGTGAGTCTGCCCCCGACGCACCTGGGCGATTCACGAAGCAGTCGGTGTTTGTCGAAGACGCGGATCCATGCGTAGATAAGCTGGTTCCGGCGGCGTTCCGTTTGTCGAACATTCTAGTTAATTTATTGATGAAATGTGTGGCGCGTTTTCTCACAAACGGAATATGTCATGAAAAAACTTCAGATTCCTATAAAACAACATAAAATAATATAATGATGCTAAACATTCCGTTTGGTGTTAGCAAAATTGTGTGGACTTCGATGAACGGGGGTGACCGGAAAGCACACCGATGAGAACTCTGAGTCTGTTCCTGACCGTCGTAGTGGCCATGATATTCATTTCGGCCGGGGTAGTCGGGGCTTCATTTCACGTCCAATCGAGCCAGGAGGTGGAGAGAGAGCGAGCCGATCTCCAGGAGCTGGCGAATAACGTGGCTGGTCAATTAGGCAGGATGCTGCACGACGAGGCTACCGACGTGACGTCAGCTGGAGCGAGTCCTGCCATAACTCCTCACGGAACCGAAACACAGCGAGCGGTTCTAACCCAACTCTTCGAGAAACAAACGTATCTTTACGTGACTGTCGCCGATCAAAACGGCACAGTCGTCGAAAGCATTACTCAAACGGGCCGCCCGAACCGGCTTGCCGATGCGAACGTGTCCAACCACACCCATTTTCAGCGAGCGATCGCCGGCGAAACGTACATCTCTCCCATTCAGCGGACCCCTGCCGGCGATCCTGTCGTGGTCATCAGTGCCCCCGTCGACACATCGGAAACTGAATCCGCAGTCGGCGTGGTGAGCGCCTACGTCGAACTCGACACGGCGGCACTCAAATTTCTGGTCGGACCGTACGAATCCCCCAGTCAAACGGTCGTCATCACGGCTAACGAGGAAGTGCTGATGCGGCCAACCACGCGAATCGAGCACAACATCACCGCGAGTGCTCCCGTCTCTCCCACCAACGTGCGAGTGACGATCATCCGTGATCGGACGGCCCTCGATAACAGTATCCAGTCAATGTTGAGCGTCCACGGGGCCGTCTTCGCCGGTGTGTTTCTGATCATTATTGCCGGGGGGCTCTTCTTCTTCCGCATACAGCACCATCAGTACGAACGGCTGTACTCCGGAATCGAGGCAGCCACCGACGGGAACTACGGAGAGGCGCACGTCGATTTGGAGTGGGGTAACGAGTGGCGTGCCGTCTCTGAGCAGTTCAATAGCCTCGTCGAGACACTCAGTGCACGTGAGAAACGACTCAAGGGCGAAATCAAGAAGTTCGAGACGCTATTTTCCGGCATCCCGACACCAGCCATCGCCGTGAAGTTTGAAGACGGGACCCCGCTTATCGTGAACGCAAACGCGGAATTTGAACACGATTTCCGGGTCGAGGACGACGAAACTTATCCGGTTGAGGCGGGAAAGTACATCGTTGCCGACGACGAGTACGAGCCATCGCAGTCGATCATCGACCAATTGACCAGTGGCGAATCGGTCGAAACCGAAGTCGTGCGGACTCTGGACGGGGTCCGGCAACACTTCATACTTTCCGCGACACCGGTCGAGAGCTCCGACGCGGACGCCGACGCGTTCGTGATGTACGTTAACATCACTGATCAGGTGACCAAAAAGCGCCGCCTGGCGGTGTTGTATCGCGTCCTCCGACACGACCTTCGGAACGCGATGCAGGTGATCCTCGGCAAATCGGGGGAAATCGCCGAGCAGGCGGACGACCCAGCTGCGACGGACGCCGAACAGATCGGACGACGAGCACGCAAGTTGCTGGAGATCAGCGAAACCGTCCAGCATCTGGAGAAGAGCTTCCAGTCACGGCGGGACGTCATAACACGCCAGAACGTCGCCGACACCGTCGTCGAAGCCGTTGAAGAGGTCCGGGCGAGCTGGCCGGACGCCACGGTCGAGATAGATCACGTCGACGAAACGACGGTCCACGCGGTCGAGCATTTCTCCGACGTGGTCAGAGAGGTGATCGCGAACGCAATCGAGCACAACGACGCCGTCGATCCGTGGGTCGGCGTCTCCGTGACTGATCAGGGTGACGCCGTGAAAATTACGTTCGAGGACAACGGCCCCCGGTTGTCGGAAGTGGAAAAGCAGCTGTTCCAGAACCCGGAAGCCCAGACCAAGCTACAGCACAGCACAGGGATCGGCCTCTGGCTCGTCGTGTGGGGCGTGAACCAGTCCGGTGGGACAGTTAATATCGAGGATAGAATGCCCCGTGGGACACGGATCACGCTGGAATTGCCGAAATCCGTCGATCTGGACGAGGACCTCGACGACTGACAAAGCGATTCAGGAGACGCTACTTTCTGGGCACTTCTGCCCGTAACCGATCCCACGTCTCCCTACGATACTTCCGACAGCCGACTGTCGGCTCAGTTCCCTGCGCGGGACTCGTCATCGTGGTGTTTCTCGCCACGCACCTCGCCGTGGGCCTTCGTCCGCTCACGGGCCCGCTCGCGGCGCTGGTCGAGCAGCCGCTGGATTCCCTTTCCCGGGCCGCCCTCGATGGGCCAGCCGTTCGTCCGCCACTGCGGCGGCTCGGGGCCGTACCGCGTGCAGGAGCCGGAGCACTCGCGAGGTGTCGGGCACTTTTGCTTGGCCGTGCAGTACGGGACGAGCGCGTCGCCGGCGCGGTCCAGCTGGAAGGACCGGCAGTCCGGCCGCATCGTGTCGTGATAGGACCGCCAGCCCTTGCCGTACCCGCGCTCGGCGAGTTCGAGTCGTTGCGTGCGATGCTCGTCCGTGCGCTCGTCCCGCGACAGGTCGCTCGGGAGCCACTGGACCTCCGCGGCGTCGGCATCAACACCCTTGGAGAAATCCGTCACGAGGATGCCGGCCTCGACCGGCAGCTCCCGGAGCAGCGCCGGCTCGACGCGGTCGCCCGTCGCGGACGTCGCGAGCCAGACCTCGTCGGCCAGGCCGGTGTCGACGTCGTGCTCGAGCTGATCCGCCAGTGCGTCCGCGGCGCTCGCGGTGAGGTCCGGCTTGTTCTCGATGGCGACGACGCGCTCAACCCAGTCCGGGTACGGGCGCTGGCGACGGAGCTCGATCCGGCCGTCGCGCTTGCGCTTGTCGATCAGCCCGCGGCCGCCGGCCCGGTGGACTGCTGCTCGGACGTAGCGCCAGGGGTAGCCAGGGTACGGGAGGGCGTCCTGGTACCACTCCCACTCGGCCGGCGCGTTGCGGACGACGTGGAGGAGGTCCGAATCGATCTCGCGGTCGCCGAACTGTTGCCGGGTCATTAGCGCATCGGCGTCGACCTCGACGACGACGGTGTCCCAGCGTCGGTCCTGGGTTCCGAGCTGGCGCGAGACGATGACCGGCTTTCGGCCGGGCTCGTCGGGCGGCCAGGCTAGTTCCGCCCAGCGGCAGACGAGCAACTCGTAGCCGAACTCCGAATCCGGAACCACGTTCTCGACGTTTCTGGTGGGGGTAGGAAAATTGTTCGCTCGTATTCTTTCTATTTGGGGCGGGCTGCTATCGACAGGTCCCTGAAACCGTCTTTACGTGATTGCAGGCGAGAAAGCCCCGCACTTGAGGGCGGGGATGAATCGCCGTCATCGTCTACTTCTGGTGTGCGCCGAAGGTTTAGGTGTCCTCCTCGCGTCTTTGCGTCTATCCGACGCGGCACGTCCGCGCCCATACCGGGACAATCGGACAAATTCGGAGTTCCCGACCGAGTTTCGACGGTACTCCGTCGGAATAGGCCGGGTACCGACGCAAAACACCCAAGCACCTCCGAATCCGCCGACGCACCCCGCAACCCACTCGGAAACGTGTGGAACCGTGGTTTTGAGGATTGGAGTAACGGCCGCTTGGCACGGCCCGCACCTCGTCGGTGTGCAGACCTTAAACGACCAACCCAGCGCGGTGCAGTGCTGGCGTGGGAATCCTCACCCTTCAGGGCGGGGAGGATGTCAACGGAGCTGGTCTTGTTGGTCGGACAGGAACGAAACGAGCTCAGTAACTGCGTCTGCCGGTAGTTCTTCCTGCTCAAAAACACCCTTGAACGCATCTTCGAATCCATCCTGCTGGAGCCGGTCGAGCACCATCTCGATCCGCCCATCCAGCTTTTCGGGGTCACCCCGATGGAGGTGTCGCTCGATACGATTGAAGTCTGCACGCGTGCTGATGACGACGAGGTCCCGGGTGTCAGCCATCCGTCCACTGTGGAGTTTCAACGCGAACAGGAGTGCTGGTTCAGGGATCCGACCTTCGAGGTCTTCAGCAACGTTGAGATAATCGAGAGTGCTGTGTTCGTGGAGGTGGCGATACGACCATTCGGCCTCCGTCTGTCGGCACCCCAGCGCGTCAACGAGTGCTTCGAACTTCACTGCGTTCTCCCCAACCGGTTTCTTGTACTGGAGCATTCGCCCCTCGTATTCGTTCGAAACATCCTTCTCGAACTGTTTCTCGTAGCCGAGGTCGTCGAGAAGTGAGTCGTAGTCACCGAGCGCGGTAGCCGGAATCACTGCATCGATGTCGGTTGTAAATCGGGTCTGGAACGCGGAGACAGCCCAACCGCCGACGAGAACGTACGGTAGTTCGGCCTGTTGGACCGCACGATGCGTTTCGACGAGTTCTGCTTGGCGCTCAGGAAGGCTCATCTATTGCACCAATTAATCCGCACTCGTCGCACTGTGATGCGATACGTCGATGTCGACACTGTACTCGTCGGCGATGATCTCCAAGGCGGGTTCGTACGCTGGGCGATTCTCCGTCATCTGATCGACAGCGTCGTCCAACGGGATGACAGGATGGCCTTCGACCCATTCCGTGTCGATGCCGTCGGTCTCGGGATACAAAACGTAGTGGACGTTCCCATTGATATCGCTGACATCGGGCCGTTCGTTGACGGTCGTCTCGACGTTGAACTGCTGGAAGAATGCCATCCAGCGCTCGACGTCTCGGTCATGGACGTGGATGAAGACGGGGTAGTCGTCGTGGCTGCGCGCGATCTGAAAGCCGCCGTGCGTCCAGACATACGCCGCATCAATCTCGGTGTACGCGAACTCCATACCAGCGAAATGGGGAATTGTGTACGCGTCCTCCTGTGAGATCGTGTCGCGGCTGTAGAAGGCGGCCATCATTTCGGCATACTGCTGGCGTATTTCGTGATCGGTGACTCGAATTCCGTTATCGGTATTCGAGATAATATTTTTGTCCTCTAACCGATCGATCCAGTCGTACACCCACGAATACGACACGTCGATCTTTTCTGCTATTCTGTTAATTGAATCCCCTCTCTGTGCTGCTAAGACGATTTTAGCGGCCGTGGGATCGATGAATTCAGTCACTGCCATCGCTTTTCTTGGTTATCTCTAACGAGATAGTACTACAAAACGTTTTCTCAAGCTTGCTTATAGGCCTGTTTTCGGACAGCTATACCGAATTCAGAGAGCCTACATCTTCTCCTCGATAATCTCGAACGGGCACTCACACATTGATCCTGTCGCAGTCATCGGATTCAACTAACCCTACTACTCAGGTTCCGCCTCTTGAGGGATAAGACTATGACCGAGAACGCAAAGGATCCGACGATGGACACAGATTTTCGAACGCTCGCCTCGATGTATGTGGGGCTGGTAGTGGGATGTGCATGTCTCCTGTTGTTTGGGAACTTGCTGGGGCTCACGGCAATCGAGCTGAACCGGTGTTTAGTCGTCGTCTTCGTCGCGGTCACGACGGCGCTATACCTCGGGATGTTCGTGACCTACAAGATAGTGAATCCACACACGCCGTAAGCGAGTGAGCTGGCGAGGCACGCAGCGAGCGTCTGGGACTTTCTGGGCATGCTGAGTGGTGTCGCGGGCGACACCGGCCGGTCTCATTTATAAGTAACCGCCAGACAAATCACCGGTCGCCAATTTCACCCAGGGAACGCGTCACACCCGATAAAAGCGGCTACGCAGTCGAAATAGGACTCCGAAAAAGCGCGAAACGACGGTTAAACGTAGCCGTCGTCGGCTTCGGCTTTGAGATCGTCGAGGTACTCGTGGGCTTCCTCGAGGATCTCGCGGGGGCCGTCCTGGGTGATCGTGTTGATGGCCTGGTCGTAGTCGCGCCACTGGAGGTCGCGGTGCTCCTTCGAGAGCTCAGCGCTCGCCTCGAACGAGTGGGCGATAAACAGGTGAACGGTCTTGTGGATCGTCTTGCCGTTCGCCTCGAACACGTAGTCGTATTCACGCCGGAATCCGTCGATGAGTCTGAACTCCGAGATACCGGCTTCCTCTTCAACTTCTCTGATCGCGGTCTGCTGCAGCTCCTCCTCCCCTTCGACCCCGCCTTTCGGGAACTCCCAGTCCCCCGGTCGGCTCTTCAGGAGCAAATACTCCCGTTCGCCGCGGGTGTCGCGGAAGAGAATAGCTCCAGCACTCGTCGCTTCAACCGTCATTGACAAATTATACGAGATGACGTGTAAAGAGGGTGTCGGACCGCGGGGTTAGGGGCCGCGAAAACCCATATAGGCGAAGTTCACGCGGCTACAGCGGGTTTCCCGGCGTTTCACGTCCGTGTCATCGGCGCCGTCGAGCGACTTGTGGTCCGACTGCGCCGGTCGATGTGGCCGGTTCCCATGCGGCCCGGCCGGTAGGTGCGTTTTTACGGATTGGGGTCGAATTTACGATCAACTCCCCAGCTCATGACGTTTGTAACCAAACTCTCGCTCCAGTCGGGCGACCGAGCGGTCCTCGAGGACACCGTCTCCGACCTGGTCTCGACTGTCGAGCGCAAGGGTGCGGAGTGTAAAGGCCCCCACTCCGCGCCCGTGCAGACGATTCGTGCCCCGCAGTACAAGCAACTCCAGCCCGGCGACAAGTTCTCGCCGTGGGAGTACTCGGTGTACACCCGCGAGATGGAGATCCACGGCGCGGACGAGATCGCCCGCGAGGTGACGACGCAGGAGTTCCCGGATTCGATCCACGTCGAAGTCGAGATCGACCGCAAGAAGCCCCTCGGACACAAGCGCGACTGACGGCTTCGAAGCTGTTTCTCCGGCCGGCTCGGCGGCCTGACGCTCTTTCTCCAGCCGACCTAACGGACTGCCGCCTCTCGGCCATTTAAGCCCGCGCGGCGATAGGTGGGAACGTGAGCACCCAACAGTCCGATCCCTACCGAGCGTTCCGCCGTGACCTCCACCAGCATCCGGAACCCGCCTGGTGTGAATTCTACACCACTTCACGCATCGTCGAGGAGCTACGCGACCGCGACGTCGACGAGATCCACGTCGGCCGCGACGCGCTGGCAGAGGACCGCCGGATGAACGTCCCGGACGACGACGAACTCGCCGAGTGGCACACCCGCGCCGTGGAGGCCGGCGCCGACGACGAGGTCCTCGCGAAGACCGAGGGCGGCTACACTGGCGCCGTCGCCGTCGTCGAGCAGGGCGACGGACCGGTCGTCGGGCTCCGCGTCGACATCGACGCGCTCCCGATCCTCGAAAGCGAGGCGGCCGACCACGCCCCCGCCCTGCAGGAATTCCGCTCGGAGAACGAGGGCTACATGCACGCCTGCGGCCACGACGCCCACGCGACAATCGGCCTCGGCGTCATCGACGCGGTCCTCGACAGCGACTTCCAGGGGACGCTAAAGGTGTTCTTCCAGCCGAGCGAGGAGGTCGTCTCCGGCGGCAAGCCGATGGCCGAGTCGGGCCACCTCGACGACGTCGACTACCTCTACGCGACCCACATCGGCCTCGATCACCCCTCCGGTGAGGTCGTCTGCGGCATCGACGGCTTCCTCGCCGTCCGACACATCCGCGCGGAGTTCGAGGGCGACTCGGCGCACGCCGGCGCCCGCCCCGAAGCCGGCAACAACACGGTGCAGGCGATGGCGACGGCGATCCAGAACCTCTACGCCATCCCGCGCCACTCCGATGGCCCAACCCGCGTCAACGCCGGGATCGTCGGCGGCGGCACGGCGACGAACATTATCCCGGAGGAGTCGTTCATCGAGGGCGAGGTCCGCGGGAAGACGACGGACCTGGCCGAGTACATGTACGAGGAAGCCGAGAACGTCCTCGAATCGGCCGCGGACATGCACGCCGTGGACGTCGACGTTTCGCTGGAGGGTGAGGCCCCAAGCGCAACGAGCGACCAGCGCCTCGTCGACGTCGTCGACGACGTCGCGGGCGAGGTGTCGGGCGTCACCAACGTCGTCGAACGCGACGACCTCGGCGGGAGCGAGGACGCGACGTTCCTGATGCAGAAGGTGCAAGAGCAGGGCGGCGAGGCGGCCTACGTCGGAGTCGGCACCGACCACCCCGACGGCCACCACACGCCGGAGTTCGACGTGGTCGAGGACGACCTGCAGGTCGGGATCGACGTGCTCGCGAACGCCATCGAGCAGGTCGCCGTCGACCAGCCGTAGAAAGTCGGACCGAGCCGGCTTCGAGTCGCGCCGTTATTCTTCCGTCTCGTAGTGCTCGCCGGCCGCTTCCGGGAGCTGCGTCCGGCCGACCAGCGCGAGGACGACGATGACCACGACGTACGGGATCGTCTGGACCAGCGTGTCGGGCACGGCGTAGCCGAGCTGCTGGAGGCGGAGCTGAACCGCTTCGAGGCCCGCGAACAGGATGCCGGCGCCGAGCGCCCCGATCGGGTTGTAGTTACCGAAGAGGTATGCGACGATGGCGATGAACCCCTTCCCCTGGACCATCGTCTGCCCCGAGCCGACGAACTGGCCGACGGTCAGGGCGAGGGTGCTGCCGCCGATGCCCGAGAGGAAGCCCGAGAGCAACACACCGGCGTGGCGCACGCGCGAGACGGAGACGCCGACCGTGTCGAGCGCCTTCGGGTTCTCCCCGGCGGCTTGCAGGTGCTTGCCGAACGACGTATGGTTCAGCGTCCACCACGAGGTGACCGTCCCCACCGCGATTAGTAGCGCCGAGAACTGCCAGCCGAGGTTCGTGCTCAGCGCGGGGGTGTTGACGCCGCCGTAGAAGACGGTCGAGAGGAACGGCGCGAGACCGAGCGCGATAAGCCAGACGGCCAGCCCGGCGATGATCTGGTCCGCCTTGAACTCGATACAGACGATACCGAAGACGCCCGCGAGCGCTGTCGATGCGGCGACCCCGACGAGGAACCCGACCCACAGTGCCGGGATCCCGAGGATCGCGTTGCCGGCGCCAACTACTGTAGCGGTGTGGACCGAGACGAACGCCGAGATGATCAGCAGTCCCTCCAGTCCGATGTTGATCACGCCGGATTTCTCCGCGAAGATGCCGCCGAGGGCGGCGAGGACGATGGGCGCCGCGGTGCGCGCGGTCGAGGTCAATGTGCCGCCAGCGAACACGATGTTCGCGAGGTCGCCGACGATGGTGTCCGGGAAGATAGCGCCGGCGACGGCGAGCAGCGCCAGGATGCCGACCGTGCCCACGACCAGCTTGCGGA
Organism: Halopenitus sp.; assembly: GCA_042219525.1. Lineage (GTDB taxonomy): Archaea > Halobacteriota > Halobacteria > Halobacteriales > Haloferacaceae > JBDGPU01. The sequence goes on along the minus strand of JBDGPU010000069.1, from coordinate 111,551 downwards.
CGTACGCCGACTCGATGACCTCGTCGAGGAGGGGGATCTTACGCATCGGTCTCACCCCCGTCGGTCGCGGCCGTGTCATCCGACTCGCTCTCGGTCGACTCCGCCACCGGCTCCTCGTCGAGGCCGAGATAGCGACCGAACTGCCGGAAGAACTCCGGCATGGCGACGAAGAGGATGATCATGCCCCGGAGCACGCCCACCAGCTCCGTCGGCACGTCCGTCTGGAAGCCGATCTCGAGGGCTCCGCCCTTCAGAACGCCGAACAGCAGCGCGGCCGGGATGATCCCGAGGGGGTTGTTGCCCGCGAGGATCGAGACGGTGATCCCGTCGAACCCGATGGCGGGAATGGATTCGAGCCAGCGGCCCTCCTTCATCAGCACCCAGACCGCGCCGCCGACGCCGCCGAGCGCGCCCGAGAGCGTCATCGCGCTGACCGTGGTGCGCTTGGAATCTACGCCGCCGTACTCGGCCGCCATCGGCTGAATCCCGCTCGTCCGGAGGTCGAAGCCGAACGGCGTGTGCTCGACGAGTACGTAGAGCCCGGCGACGAACGCGAGCGCGATGAGGAGCGCGACCTCCGCGAAGCCGCTCGTCTGCGGGAAGAACCACGGGTCGAGCTGTGCGTACTTGGGGACGTACTTCGTCGCAACCACGGAGCTGCCGGGAGCCCGGAACACCTCCAGCACGAGGACGTAGGCGATGTTCGCCGCGATGAAGTTCAGCATGATGGTCGTGATCACCTCGTTGGCGTCGGCGTAGGCCTTCAGCGCGCCGGGAATGGCGCCCCAGAGCCCGCCGCCGACTGCGCCGGCGAGGATGCCGAGCGTGACGAGGATCGCCCCGCCGATCAGGCCCTCGGGCAGGTATGGCGCCGCCCCGACGACGACCAGCGCGGTCGACAGCGCGCCGATGACGAGCTGGCCCTGCGTCCCAATGTTGAACAGGCCGGCACGGAAGGCGACGGCGACGGACAGCCCCGTGAAGATCAGCAGCGTCGTTTCCGAGAGGGTGAGCCCGAGCGAGAGGTTAAACGGGGTCCAGGCGGGGTCGAGCCCGAGCTGGAGGTTTATCGGCATCCACGTCGGCAGCACGTAGGGGGCCCCCTCGCCGATGAGGAAGGGGTAGCCGAGCGCACCGTTGAACAGGATCGCGTACACCCGGAAGGGATCGTAGCAGAAGCCGACCCCCGTGAACGGCATCGTCCAGGCCGCCGTCTGGCACGTCGCCATCCGCCCGGTCGCCAGGATGATGAAGAAGCCGACGACGACGGAGAGCGCGACGGCGATGGCGCTGATCAGGAGCCGCTCGGCCACGGACAGCTCGACGAACTCGCGCAGGAACTCCTTGATCGACCTGGCGATCGGTCCGAGGCGGCTCATTGCGCACCTCCGGAGCTTCCGGCGGCGATGCCCGCCTCGGCTCGCTCGTCCAGGGTAGCGGTTTCGACGGCGTCAGTGTCGATCGATTCGCCCGCCATCAGGAGCCCGAGCTGCTCCTCCGTGACGGTCCCCGGGTCGACGATGCCGGAGAAGGACCCTTCGTGCATCACGGCGAGGCGGTCCGAGAGCCCCTGCACCTCTTCGAGCTTCGAGGAGACGAGCAGTATCGCCGTCCCCTGCTCCCGCAGTTCGAGGAGCCGGTCGTGAATGAACTCCGTCGAGCCGATGTCGACGCCCCGGGTTGGATGGGTCGCGACGACGAGGTCAGGGTTCCGCTGGAACTCGCGCCCGACAATGAACTTCTGTTGGTTCCCGCCAGAGAGGTCCTCCGCCGGGACTTCCCGGTCCGCCGGCCGAACGTCGTACTCGTCGATGATCCCCTCGGCGTGGGCCTCGGCGGCGTCCCAGTCGATGCGGCCGCCGTCGCCGAAGGCCTCGGTATGTTGACTCCCCAGGATACCGTTCTGCGTCAGGTCGTACGGGAGGACGACGCCGCGCTCCTGTCGGTCCTCGGGGATGTAGGCCATCCCGCGGTCGATGCGCTCGCGGCGGCTCACGCCGGCGAGGTCGTCGCCGAGGAACCGAACCGAGCCGTCGGTCGTCTCGCGGAGGCCGGTGATCGCATCGACGAGCTCCGTCTGGCCGTTGCCGTCGACGCCCGCGATGCCGACGATTTCGCCCTCTCGGACGCTGAAGGAGACGTCCGAGACGGCTTCGACTCCGCGGTCGTCGGTGGCGGAGATGCCGTCGACGTCGAGAACCGTGTCGCCGGGCGTTCGCTCGGTGGTCGCGGGCTCCATCAGCACCTCGCGGCCAACCATCATCTCGGCGAGGTCCTCGCGGGTCACGTCGTCAGTGTCGACCGTGCCGACGTTTTTCCCATCGCGGAGAACGGTCACGTCGTCCGCGGCCTCGAGCGCCTCACCCAGCTTGTGCGTGATGAAAATGATCGTCTTCCCCTGGTCGGTGAGTTCCTCGAAGACGTCGTAGAGGTCCTCGACCTCCTGGGGCGTCAGCACGGCCGTCGGCTCGTCGAGAATGAGAATGTCGGCGCCGCGATACAGCGTTTTCAGGATCTCGACGCGCTGCTGGATCCCGACCGAGACCTCGCCGATCGTGTCGTCCGGGTCGACGGCGAACCCGTACTGCTCGCTGAGTTCGTGAACCGCGTCGCGCGCGGCGCCCTCGTCGACGCGGAGGCCGCCCCACTTCGTGGGCTCGTTGCCGAGGACGACGTTCTCCCAGACGGTCATCGGGTCGACCAGCATGAAGTGCTGGTGGATCATCCCGATGCCGACGTCGATGGCGTCCCGCGGCGAGTCGAACGACTGCGGTTCGCCGTCGATGTGGACCGTTCCCTCGGTGGGCTGGTAGAGCCCGTAGAGGACGTTCATCAGCGTCGTTTTACCCGCCCCGTTCTCCCCGAGAAGCGCGTGGACGCTCCCCTCCTCGACAACGAGGTCGACCTCGTCGTTGGCGACTACCCCGGGAAACCGCTTCGTAATACCGTCCATGTTGACCGCGGGGGACATTTACCTGAATCTCCGCCGCCTATCGGATAAGGGCCCGGATCCTGAACCGCCGCGTCGATACGTGTCACGGCTACAGCCGGCCTTTCACCGAACTGACGGAATCGATCGAAAGAAACAGTCTCGGTTCGGCTGCAGGATCTGTCCCAAGCTGGTGGGCAAAGATATCCTGCTACCGAGGCGACTGCGGGTGCCTTACTGCGGCTTCGTCGGCACGTCGATTTCGCCCTCGATGATCGCCTTGGCGCTGGCGTCGATCTCCGTCTTCACTTCGGCCGGAATGTCGTCGCCGAGCGTGTCGCCGTAAACAATGGCCACGCCGTCCTGTTCGAGCCCGAGCGAGACGGCGGAGCCGCCCTGGTGGTTCCCCTTGACCACGTTCTTGGTGGTCTTGAACACGGCGGAGTCGACGCGCTTGACCATCGAGGCCAGGATGACGTTCGCGAACTCCGGCTGGGTGATCGACTGGTCGGAGTCGACGCCGATGGCGAAGCGACCCTCGCTCTGGGCGGCCTGGAAGACGCCAGCGCCCGTCGCGCCGGCGGCGTGGTAGACGATGTCCGCGCCGCTCTGGTACATCGAGAGCGCCGCCTCCTTCCCGCCGGACGGGTCGGAGAAGCTACCGACGAAGCTCGTGATCACGTCGACGTTCTCGTTGACGTGCTTGACACCGGCCTCGTAGCCGGCCTGGAACTTCCTGATGAGCGGGGCGTCGACGCCGCCGACGAAGCCGACGTTCGTGGAGTCGCTCTGTGTCGACCCGTCGCCGGCGCTGAACGAGCGCGACGTCATGAGCCCGGCGAGCGCGCCGACGAGGAAGGAGCCCTCCTCCTCCTTGAAGGTGTAGCTCGCGACGTTCGGCTCGTCGACGACGCTGTCGATGAGCGTGAAGTTCTGCTCGGGGTAGTCCGGCGCCGTCGACGCCAGCGCGTCGCGCTGCGCAAAGCCGATACAGTTCACCAGGTCGTAGTTCGGGTTCTCCGAGCGGGCGTAGCGCTGCTGGAACTGCTGGAAGTCGCTCGCGCTGGAGGGCTGGGATTCGTCGAAGGAGACGTCGAATTCCCCGGCGGCCTGCTCGATGCCGCGTTTCGCGGAGTCGTTGAAGGAGTTGTCGCCCAGGCCGCCGAGCGCGTACACCATGCCGACGTTGATGGAGGCCGAGGCCTCCGCGGTCGCGCCGGCATCGGCTCCCTCGGTGCCGCCTTCGCCGGTTTCGGTTGCTGTCCCGTCGTCCTGCGGGCCACCCGTACAGCCCGCCACGCCGACGAGTCCTGCCGCGCTTGCCGCCTTGATGAACTTGCGTCGTTCGAGATCGGAATCCGTCATACCCGTAGAGGTGGTCGAATCCCTCATAAGTCCGTTGGCTTCTCCTCGAAATCCCGTGTGTGAGGGTGTCTCCCGGGGATTTGTCGGATATCTACAGTAATCATCCCGATGGCTGGAGGACAAGGGGTCGATGGCGGGACGACGACGGAACGATGGGCCGACGGCGGGACGACGCCGGAACGACGGTCCGATTATGCCCCGGCGACGGCGTTTGCGATGACCTCGCGAGCGCCCTCGATCAGCCTGTCGACGTCGTCGCTCTCGGCGTACAGCCGAATGTATGGCTCCGTGCCGGAGGGGCGCACGAGGAGCCACGAGGCGTCGGGGAACTCCAGCCGGACGCCGTGTTCCGTGGACACGTCGGCCTCGGGAAACGCCGCCGGGAGCGCCGTTTCGAGCTCCGCCATCGCGGCCTCCTTCCGATCGTCCGGACAGTCGACGCTTACCTTCCGGTACGGGCGCTCGGTGACGGGCGCACGGAGCCCGTCGAGCCCCTCCGCGGCGACGAGTCGGGCGACGACGGCGGCGGAGCAGACGCCATCGATCCAGCTGCCGAACGCGGTGTGGACGTGCTTCCACGGTTCGGCGGCGAACGCGACGGTTCCTGACGTCGGTTCAGCAGCCGTCTCCCCGGCGGCTCCGTCCTCGACCGCGGCGATGCCTTCGTGGAGCGCGCCGAGTCGGACGCGTTCGACACGCCCGCCGGCCTCGCGCACGCGCTCGTCGATGCGGCCGGAGGCGTTCGGCGTCGTCACGACGACCGGATCCGTGGCGTCGGCTGCGCGGACGTACTGCTCGGCCAGGATCGCGAGAACCGTGTCCTCGTGGACGATCCCGCCGTCGGCGTCGACGATGACGATCCGGTCGGCGTCGCCGTCGTGGCCGATGCCGAACGCGAAGCCCTCGTCGCCGCCGCGGCCGGGCGTGTCGCTTTCGGCACGCTCGTTCGCGTCGGCGACGAACTCCCGGAGATCGGTGAGGGTTTCCGGGGTCGGCTTGCTCCCGCGGCCGGGGAAGTGGCCGTCGACGTTCGCGTTGAGCGTGACGACCGCCGCACCGAGTTTCCGAAGCACCTGCGGCGTCGCGACGCTCGCCATGCCGTTGCCGCAGTCGATCGCGATCCGGAGTCCGTCGAGCGGGGCGCCGTAGCCTCGCGCGTAGTCGGCTACCGCCTCGCGATACGCCTCCAGCACGTCGATGGTGGTGGTCTCGGTCCACTCGTCCCACGCCGCGGGCTCCGGCTCGGCGGCGACGCGCCGCTCGACCAGCTCCTCGAGCTCGCGCTCGAACTCGGTGCCGTCGTGGAACAGCTTGATCCCGTTGTCGTGTGGCGGGTTGTGCGAGGCCGTGATCATCACGCCGTGGCGTCCCTGTGAGGCGTACGCCAGTGTCGGCGTCGGAACCACGCCCGCTCGGAGTACCTTTACGCCCGCCGACGCGAGTCCGGATTCCATCGCGGCCGCGAGCGCGGGCCCGGTGACGCGACCGTCGCGGGCGACGACGACCTCGGGGCTCGTGTCGTTCGCGTTCTCCCCGTCACCACCTTTGTCTCCGTCCTCTTCACCCCATCCTGCGTCCGCACGCTCGCGAACGGCGCTTCCGACGGCCCCGCCGACCGCCAGCGCGAGGGCCGGCGTCACCCGCTCCGTCGTACTCCCGCGGATGCCTGCAGTACCGAATAGGTCCATATCTCCACCTCACCCGCCGCCCGTTAGAAGTCGTCGGTCGCGAGCGACGGTGACCCAGGTCCAGTCGGCCGCGCCGCCGACCCTTATAAGTCGCCGCAGCCCGACGACTCGAACATGGCAGAGGATCCCGACCTCGATGAGGCGCCGTTTGCCGGTGAGCGAGTTCGCGCGCACGTGTACGTCTCCGGGCACGTACAGGGCGTCTTCTTCCGGGCGAACGCCCGCGACGCCGCCGAGGGACGCAACGTGGACGGCTGGGTTCGCAATCTCGACGACGGGCGCGTCGAGGCCGTCTTCGAGGGCCCGGAAGGCGCGGTGGAAGCGCTCGTCGAGTGGTGTCGCAGCGGCAGTCCGCAGGCAACCGTCGAGGACGTCGCGGTCGAGTTCGAGGAGCCGCAGGGGCTCGATGGCTTCTAGATCCGTCGGTGAAGTCGATCCTTTAAGTAGGCATTTAAGTAACAGATTAGGTCAGCTTTTAAGAAGTCTTTAAGTGAATTTTAAATGGCCTTTTAAGTGGACGTTGCCGTTGCCGTCGACAACGCCGTCGCCGTCGACAACGCCGTCGCCGTCGACAACGCCGTCGCCATCGCCGTCGCCGTCGCCGTCGCCGTCGACAACGCTCCCCGGGTTAATTTAGTTCGCATCGCCACGCCCCCGCTCCGCGCCCATCGGGGCGTCCAGGTCGCCGGTCGTCAGCCGGTCCCAGACGACCAGCACCGAGGGGAGCACGAGCAGCGACGCGATGAACGAGTAGACGATGCTGAGGCCGGTGAGGAGGCCGAACTGACCGAGCACGTCGAGCACGGCGAGCATGAGGACGCCGATGCCGGAGGCAGTCGTGAGCATGCTCCCCGCCAGTGCGCCGCCCGTGCCACGGGCAGTTCGGTCGAGGGCCGTGTACGCGTCGGTGGTGCGGCGCTCGTCCACGTAGCGATGGACGACGTGGACGGAGTAGTCGATCCCCAGCCCGATCGTGAGCGCGAGAATCGTGGCAGTGAACGCGTTAAACGAGATGCCGAGCAGCCGCATCGATCCCGCGATCGCGCCGACGGCGACGGCGATGGGCACGGTGTTGGCGATGCCGAGGGAGGGTCGACCTTCGAGGATCCAGTAGACGCCCACCAGGAAGACGATGGTCCCGGACAGCGCGACCATCAGGCTGAAGATCGCCGATTGCAGGATCAGGTCGGAGACGGCCTTGAACACGACGATCTCGCCGGTCGCGATGGCGGTGCCGCGGAACCGGTCGGCGACGTGGCGGGCGTCCCTGGTTGTCTCCGCGTTCGACGCGTCCGCGGAGACGGTGTAGACGACGCGGGTGCTCCGGCGGTCCTCGGCGAGGTACTGGAGCGTGCGCTCCTGCGAGGAGGACTCGAGCAGGTAGTCGTAGATCTCGCCCAGGTTCTCGTCGGGGATCCCGTTGCCGTTGCGGTCGTTCCGCTGGACGAGCCGCCGGAACTCGGGATCGCGGGCGGCGCGGTCCTGAATGACCGTGACGATGCTCGTGCTCTCAGCCCGATGACCGTCTCTGACGAACGACGGCGGCGGGTCGTCGCCAGCGCGATGGATCTCCTCGAGCACGGTTGGGTTCGTCATCCGTCTCTCGAGGTAGATCGTCGCGGATCCCCCCTGTGTGGCCGTGAACTTCGCCTCCAGGAAGTTGAGCTGGCTGACAACGGTGTACTCGCTCGGTTCGATGACGTCCGGCAGATGCTCGTAGTAGTCCGGCGTCTCCGCTGGTGGGAGGAAGTCCTCCTGGGAGAAGCTGGTGTCGACGCCGGTCGCGTAGGTGCCCGCACCCATCGTGAACAGGAGTGCGACGATGAGAAAGATGACGGGGGCCTTTCGGGCGATGACGACGCCGCCGGAGAGGACCGCGCCGAGCTTCGAGTCGCCCGTGCCGAGGGGCTGTTGACTCCCGGTCGGGAACGAGATCCGGTGGCGGTTCCGGTCGAGGACGACCTTACAGGCCGGGAGGAAGATGCCGAACACGAGGAAGGTGAAGCTGATCCCCGCGGCCGCGACGACCCCGAACTCGCGGATCGGCTGGAGCTCGCTCGTCACGTTGGCGAGGAAGCCGATGACCGTCGTGCCGGTCACGACGAGGAACGCGACGAGGAGCTGGTCGGACGCGCGCGTCATCGCCATGTCGATGTCGAAGCCCTCGACCCGCTCCTCACGGTATCGGTTGACCGAATGGATCCCGAAGTCGATCCCGATCGCGAGCAACAGTGGCGGTACGGTGATCATGATCTGGCTAAAGGGGATCCTGAGGAGCCCGAGGAAGCCGAAGGTCCACACGACGCTCATCAGCAGCGCGACCGTCCCGAGCATGAGATCGAGCAGCTCCCGGTACGCGGCCACGAGGAAGAAGACGATGAACAGCACCGAGAAGGGGACGACGACGAGCAAGGAGTCCTTGATGACGGTCGAGAACTCCTGGGCGACGATCCCGCTACCGAAGACGGTGATGTCGGCGTTCGAAGTGCTGGCGATCCGCTGGGCCTCCAGCTGAATGCTGGTGAGGGGGCTAGAGCCGCCCTGGCCCGCGCCGCTCCCGAGGCCGCCGGGGACCTCGTGGCGGACGACGCCGATCGCCGCGCTCGCCGAGGCGCTCTTCCGGTTGAAGTCGTTGCTGATGGTCCCGGTGAAGGCCGGGTTGTCAGCGTTCTCCCGGACGGCAGCCCGGACCTCCGAATCGGTCGCGTCCTGGAGGACGTCGATCTGGTCCTCCGTCGTCGTCGCGGTGGGATCGATCGTTCGAGCGACGATCGCCGCGGCGCTGTTGACGCCCTCCACGCGCATTCCCGCCCGTTCCTGCATCCGGTGTTGCGTCCGCAACATCGCGATCATCGCTCGGGGGGTGAGGACGTTGTTGCTCCGCTGGATGAGCTGGGTGCTGCCCACGTCTTCGCCGTACGACGGGCTGAACTCCGTCTGGATGTCCTCCAGCGCCCGATTCGAGGGGAGGTTCTCCGCGAACTGCTGCGTGCCCGCCGACGTCGTGACGGAGCCGAGTCCGGTGCCGAAAACCACCGTGACGAGCAGGAAGGCGACGATGACCGTCCTGGGTCGCTCGACGATGAGCGCCTCCACGCGGTCGACGGCGCGCTCGTGGAGACGCCCGTCGGTACCGCTGGTTCCTGTCGCGTCGGCGCTGCCCGGACCGATGCCGCCAGCGTCGCTCATCGGCGCCAGTACAGCAGCCCGCCAGCGACCAGGAGGACTACCACACCGACCCCGCCGAGTAGCGGTAGGGGGAGCCCGTTAGATTCCATCGGCTCGACCTGGACGGGGACGGAGTACGTGTCGGAGATACGGGTTTCACCGGCTGCGGTCTCGTAGCGGAAGTCGACCTGAGCGGGGTACGTCTTCGGGATCGCGCCCTCCCCGATGCCGAGTCCGAACACGATAGTCGTCGACTCGCCGGCGCCGAGTATCGTGACGAAAGCCTCGTCGTCGGAACTGGACAGGGGCGCGTCGGTGAACAGCTTCGCTTCGATGTTGGAGACGGGCTCCTCGAGGTTGTTCGTGATCTGGACCGCCAGCGTGCCGCTGGCACCCTGCTGGAAGGTGACGTCGACGCCGTTCACGGCGAACTCCTCGCGTTCCTGGCCGACGGACACCATCGCGTCGATGGGATCGCTTCGACGCTTGTCGCCGTCGCCGTTGCGGTAGGTCGCTCGCAGCGTGAACTGTCGGTCGCCAGCAGTCGCGCTGCTGCTCACGTCGGCATCGAACGCGAATTTGACGCGTTCGCCGGGAGCGACGTCGCCGAGAGCGACCTCCGGCTCCTGCACGTTCACGTTCGGGTTGTCGGTCTGCAGCCGCAGGACGACGTTGCGCGCGGTGGACCCGCCGGTGTTGTGGAACGTCCCGCGGACCGTGCCGTCCTCGCCGACGCGGAGCGTGCTCTCGACGTTCGTGACGCTGAACTCCTGGGCGGGCCCCGGCACGAAGCCGAACGTTAGCTCCTCGGAGCGCGCGGGCGCGCCGTCGACGTCGTCGTAATCGAGGCGGGCGGAGAGGCTGTAGTTCCGGCGTTCCGCCCCTTCAGCGACGTCGGCCTCGACAGTGACCGTCCGGGTTTCACCCGGCGCGATCTGGCCGATCTGTTCGCGCACCGTGGCCGCGCCGGCGAAGGTGACGCTCGGGTTCTCGGAGGTAAGCGTGAGGCGCGCGTTCCGCACCGGTTCCTCGCCGGTGTTCGTGACGTTGAACGTGACAGCGCCGCTGTCGCCGACGCTCGCGTTCGCCCGGACGTCGGTGATCTCGAAGCGTGGCTCCGGCTCGACGGTCAGCGTCTTCGAGACCGTGAACTCCTCGCTGCGCTCCTGCACGATCCCCTCCGACGGAATGTACTGGGTGATGTAGTCGTACTCGATCGTGAGTTCGACCGTGTACTCGCCGGGTTCGACGTCCTCGCCGACGAAGACGTCTATCGGCGCGCTCTCGACGCTTCCGTCCCGGATCGACCCGAGCGCGAGCGTGTCCGTCCGCACGTCGAGCGGGCCGTCAGCCCCCGTCACTGAGACCGTCACGCCCCGAGCGGTGAGCACCTTCGCGTCGAGCGAGGGGTTCCGGGTGTAGTTGAGATGCCCCCGGTTGGTAATGTCGAACGTCACGGTCGTTTCCGCGCCTGGCGTGAGCGCGTCGTCAGCGACCGTGACGGAAAGGTTGGGCTCGCCACGGACGGCCGCCAGGGCCGGCGCAGCGGAGACGAGCAGGAGTAATACGCCGAACGCGATGAGGAAGCGCCGTCGCATCTGGATGAGACAACCCATGGCCGGAGCCCTAATAAGGGATCCCGAACCTACAGGAACGGAGAGTAGGTTTCGGCGATCTCGGCGTCCGAGCATGGCTCCGGGCGAAAAGCGGCCGGGGGAAAACGGGACCGCGTTTCGAGGCGAGGACGTCGACAGTGACAGCGTCGTCGACGACGCCAGTAATCAGGACAACGTCGTCGACAGCGACCGCGCTGACGACGAGGGATACTACGTCGTTACTCGGAGCACTCGGCCAGCCAGCTGTCGGCCCAGTCTTCGATCTCGTCGAACACGGGGCAGAGGGAGGTTCCCTTCGGGGTCAGGCTGTAATAGGTCGCCACCGGGGACTCCTCCTCCAGACGCCGGTCGACGAAGCCCATCTCCTGCAGGTCGTCGAGGACGCGCGAGAGCGTTCGGGAGTTCGCGTCCGTCTCTCGTTTCAATTCGTTGAACCGAATTTCGCCATCCTGGAGCTCGTGGAGGACGACGAGGCGCCACTTGGAACCGATCTGCTCCAGCGAGTCGACGACGGGACAGGGACTGTCGTCGTTGGACTCTGGCGCGTCGCGGGTGAGGGGTTCCGATGACATCGATGTTACCTGCTTACACCTATGTCCGGGAATGAATATAACAGTTCGGTTCCTATACCCAGTTACACGATGTTACCAGCTATCGAAGCAGTACCGATCCAGACGTTCGACGCCCCGCTCGCGGGTGAACTGTTCGCCGTCGCCCGGATCCTGTTCGGGGGACTCCTCGCCTTCATGGGTCTGAACCACTTCATGGACCTCGACCACATGGCCGGCTACGCCGAAATGAAGGGCGTTCCGGCGCCGAAGCTCTCGGTCGCCTTCTCGGGCGGCCTGCTCGTCTTCGGCGGTCTCGGCGTCGCGCTCGGCGTCTTCCCGACGCTGGCCGCCGGCGCGCTGGCGACCTTCCTGCTCGTGTCCGCGATCAAGATGCACGACTTCTGGAACGCGCCCGAGGAGGAGCAGGAGTCCGAGATGACTGACTTCCTGAAGAACGTCACGCTGTTCGCCGCCGCGCTCGGTCTGCTCGCCGTGAGTGGCGCCGAGTGGCCCTACTCGCTCGGCCTCGGCCTCTTCTAAGCCGCTTCCGAGTCGTCGACGCCGTCCCCGACGCTGTTGGGATGCCGTCGCCGTACCCGTCGCCGTCGCTGTTGGGATGCCGTCGCCGTTCCCGTCGCCGTCGCTGTACCGTGGCTGTCACCGTCGCCACCGCACTGGCAGTGATGCCCCACACATAACTATCACCACGCCAATTCTCTCATAATGACTGACTCACCACCGACCACCGGCCTGCATCACGTGACGAACATCTGTACCGACATGGACGAGACCGTCGAGTTCTACGAGGACGTGCTCGACTGGCACACGGTCAAGCGAACCCAGAACTACGACGACCCCGGGACGAAACACTACTACTTCTCGTCGACGCCGGAGGGCGAGCCGGGCACGAACGTCACCTACTTCGAGTACTCGGACTCTCGCGGCGCGCCCGGCCCGGGCGCGAGCCACCACTTCGCCATCGGCGTCGAGGACGAGGAGACCCTCGAGGAGTGGCGCGAGTACCTCGCCGACCAGGATGTTCGCGTCTCCCAGGTGAAAGACCGGACCTACTTCAAGAGCATCTACTTCAGCGACCCCGACGGGCTCGTCTTCGAGATCGCGACCGAAGGCCCAGGCTTCACCGTCGACGAGGAGACGCCGGGCAGCGAGGAGATCGACCCGTTCGCGGACGAGGACTCGGACGCCGCCGACGAGGCCGACGACTGATGACGGAGCCGGCGACTGGCGAGGACCAGCAGGTCCGCGGCGGGGAGCCCGACGAATTCGGGTCCCCGTATCGGCTCCTGTCCGGTGCCGTGGTCCCCCGCCCGATCGCGTGGGTGTCCTCCCGTGGACCGGCCGGGGAGAACCTCGCGCCGTACAGCTTCTTCAACGTCGTCGCCGTCCAGCCCCCGGTCCTGATGTTCGCGCCGGTCGCGACGCCGACGGCGCCGAAGGACACCCTCGCGAACGCGGTGGAGACGGAGGCCTTCGCGGTCAACATCGTCACGCGAGATCTCGTGGAGGCAATGAACGAGTCCGCGGCGACGCTGCCGCCGGGGGAGTCGGAGTTCGAGCGGGCCGGCGTCACCTCGGTCGACGCAGACCGCGTGGACGCGCCGCGCGTCGCGGAGGCGAAGGTTAGCTTCGAGTGCGAGCTGTACGAAGCCACGGAGATCGGCGGGTCGACGATGGTCCTCGGCGAGGTCGTGTACGCCCACGTCGACGAGTCCGTCACCTCAGGGGGCAAGCTCGACACGGAGAAGCTGAACGCCGTCGGTCGCCTTGCCGGCAATAGCTACGCCGACGTGAGCGAGCGGTTCGACATCGAGCGGCCTCCATAGGGACGACCGCTGCGATTCCGCCGACCCACGAACTCGCGGGGCTCCGATTATATTAGGGACCTAATATGCTATATAGTGTACTGAGAGCCTTCTACAAAGCGTTAATACCGTCATCCACGTGAACACGTATCACAATGGCAAACGACGACGCGGACACCATGAAAGACGTCTCGCACACTGCACCGAACGACACCTCGGCGGACGCCGTCTGGGGACGAGGTCGAGACACGGACACGTCGGACGACTGAGTCCGGCGCTCGACCGACGCACAGCCCGACGACCCTCTCTCACCTTCTCACCAAACCGCCCGCCCAGCGGTCGCTCAGTCGTCGAACGCGCCCAGACTCGACTGCAGGTCGCGCTCGGCAGTCCCGTCCTCGAGTTCGTAACCAACCAGGTCGCGGACGTCGACCGCGTAGGTCGAGCCGTCGCGCTCGAGCACCAGGAGTCGTCCTTTCGTGCCGACGACGGTGCCCGTCGCCATCGTCTCGGCGACTGGCCGGCTCGAGAGGTCGAGTCCGTGATCGAAGTCGAAGGTCTCGATGGGGTCGAATCGGTCGAGCAGCGCCGCCCAGGCCGCCTCGTCGACGTCGCCGACGAGGCTTTCGCGTTTCGTCCCGACGCGCACGCGGTCGACGAGGTCGTCGGCGGTCGCGAGTTCGGCCTCGATCTGCCGGGCGACCCGGCCGTTCTCGACCGTCCTGATGTGCGCCCCTCGATCAGCCCCCTGCTCGCGGAGCCGGGTTTCGAGCCGCCACTTGCGCGTGACGCCGACCTTGAAGCGGTTCGGCGCGAACGCGGCGAGGTAGATGGCGTGGTCGTCATAGCAGTCCATCTCGTCCTTGAGACAGTCGCCGGTGCATCGCGCACAGACCCAGACGCTGTCGTGGGCGTCGCAGTACGGGGTCGCCGGCGCGTCGCAGGCGACGTGGCCCCCCTCGTGGATGGTCCCGGCGCAGTGGCGCTCCCCGAGCGTGTAGGCGAGGTTGGTGCCAGGCGTCAGGTCGACGAACTCGACGTCGCCCCCACCGTCGCGCTCGTCCTCACCCGCGACGTCGCCGTCGCTCACGAGAAGGCCGGCATCGCCCGTGTCGTACCCCACGATCTGCACGCGCCACGGTAGGCGACGGGTGGACAAAGGCGTGTTCATTGCAGCGATGCGGCAGCCACCTTTCGGCGACGGAGCCGCAGTCAACGCCGCTACTCCTCGCTCTCGCCGTCTTCGTCTCCGGCCGTCGCCGCGTCGCCAGCGGCGTCAGTGCCCTCGGGTCCGTGTTCCTCGGATTCGGGTTCCTCGGATTCGGGTTCCTCGGATTCGGGTTCCTCGGGTTTGGACGCCTCCTGTTTCCACCGCTCCTCCACGTCCCGATTGGCCACGACGACGAGGTCGCCGTCTTCCGATCGGATCCGGGTCTTTCGGAGGTCGATCCCGACGACGGTGCCGGTCGTCGACGCCGTGGTCACGAAGTCGCCCTCGTTGAAGTCGGGGTCCTGGAGCAGGTAGACGCCGGCGACGGTGTCCGAGAGCATCTCCTTCAGCGCGAGGGCGACGCCCAGCGCGATAAAGCCGGTCGCAGTACCGAGGCTCGCAGCCACCCCCTCCATGCCGAGGATCTTCAGCAACACCAGCACCGCGCCGAACCAGAGGAACACTCGCGTCACCGTCACCGCGAGGCTGACGATCAGCTGCTCCTCCGTTGCGTAGATTCGGCTCAGCGACGAGCGAACGACTCTGGTGACGAGGTTGATACCCACGTACGCGAGCGTCAGGAAGATGACGCCGTAGATCAGTTTCGGTAGCGCGGCGACGATACCGCCGAGGAACTCCGAGACGACTCGTTCGAGGACGGGTCCCTCGGCCTGGAGCATGAACCCGCTGACCATGAAGGCCCCTCGCGCGCACCGTACAAGTAGCCTTCCGTGGCTTTCGCCGGGCCCGGCCGCTGATGGGCGTGGGGGGAGGAACCTGCGCGGAGGAGGTTTACGTTCGCGTCACATACGTCTATCGTGGTTCACGTCACTCGCGACCTGTTGACGGTTCTGCTCGACCACGCCGCGGAGCGCGAGCCGTCGGCGGTCAGCATCCAGCTCTCGGCAACTCCCGCGGGAGAGTTCGAGACGGACCTCGAGCTGGACTCCGAAAGGCCCGTCCTGACGCACTTCACCCTCCCGGACGTCGGCGGCTCGGTCAACGCGGTGTTCGGGGTCGACCTCGGAACCCCCGCGGGTCGCGGTCGCGCGCGATTCGTCTCCCACCCCGACGGCTCGCCCGAGTTGACGAAGGCCGACGACCTGGCCGGCGTCGTCCTCGTCGCGATCCCGCCATGGGAGCCGGCGGACGTCGTCGCCTACGATCGTGCGGGGACTCGGATCGGCTTTTCGGTCGTCGACGCCGCGCCGCCCGAGGAGACGGTTCCGGACTGAGTTCGGCTCCTGGCGAAACCGTGCCCTGGAGCTTGGCTCCGAGCGAAGCCGCTGCGTGGCTCCGTCTCGGGCCGATCGCCGTGGATTTTTGAAGGGAGCTATCAAAGTGCCCTGTAATGGCTGTCAGGCCCCCGAGCGGAGATGCAGACGAGCCGGAGGCTATCGAGTTCGGTATCGCCGCACTCGACGCACGAATCGACGAAGCGGACGTCGAGTTCCCGGCGACCGACGAGGCGGTACTTGCCGCTCTCGAGTCGACGGCGGTCCCGTACGACGCGGCCGGCCACACCCTCGACCTTTCGAAGGCACTGGACCGCGTCCCGTCCTCGGAGTTCGAGTCGGAGACGGAGTTGCTGGACGAACTGTATCCCGTCTTCGAGCAACGGCGGCGGGGGACGACGTTCGTGGAACGCGTTCGGGGACTGCTTCCGTTCTGACCTGCCAAGTGGTCTCTCCTGGAGGGCCTACTCACTCGAGAAGGATCGACTCCGGCAGGTACGCCGTCACCGTCCAGTTCGGGGCGTCGACGACCTCGCTGATCTTCAGGTCCACGGCGGCCGAGCAGAGCACGTAGGCGTCGGACCGCGAGAAGCCGCGATGCTCGTGCAGGTGGTCGATCATCGTCCGGACGGCGTCCTTCGTCGCGTCCATCAGGTCCGGGGCGATGCCGGTCGTCGCGTACATCTGCTCGTCGCGCCCCGTCGGCGTGAACGGGCCGGTCGTCTCGAATTCCGGCGAGTCGACCGACCGATCGTCGGCGAGGTCGAAGCGCGCGGTCACCGACATCGGCGCCTCGATGCCGGTGATACAGACCTCGCCGTCGCCCTGCGCGGCGTGGCAGTCGCTCATCGAGAACAGCGCGCCCGCCGCCTCGACCGGTAGATAGAGCGTCGACCCTGCCGTCAGGTGTTTCACGTCCATGTTGCCGCCGACGTTGCGGGGCGGCATCGTGTCGTGCTCTCCGTCTTCACCGGGCGCGAGGCCGAGGTTCCCGGGGAAGGGATGGAGCGGGACGGCGACCTCGGGGGCGTCGTCGTCGGCGAACCGGGCGACGCGGGTCCCGTCCTCGCGCGTGTCGAGGTCCCAGACACGGAAGTGCGGGTCCGGGAAGTCCTCCGGCAGCAGGCCGCCGCCGGAGTCGCCATCGGGAACCCCGGAGAAGCCCCACCCCTCGTGTTCGAACTCCAGGAGGTCGACGCGGAGCGTGTCGCCCGGCTCCGCGCCGTCGACGGCGACGGGCCCGGTCAACGCGTGACCGTCGGTTTCCACGGCCAGGTACTCCGTGAGATCCGAGTCCGGCCCGACCTGCCGGTCCGCGGCGTCCCGGCAGTCGAACTGGACGACGTCGCCGGGCTCGACCGAGAGGACCGGGTCGATGTCGTTGTCCCAGGTGTAGTGGACGTTGCTGTCGTCGTCGGTCAGGTGATGGTCCGGGGTCGGCACGTCACCGGCGGCGAATCGTCGGTCGGTCATGCCGAAGGGTTGCGGCCCTGCCCGGAAAACGATACTGTCGCCGGCATGCGATACTTGCGACGCTGGTTCGGGACCGACTACTCAGCCGGCCACATCCATTATTCGGCGCGACCGCGAACGTCGAGGCGACATGAGCGCAACCGTGTACATCGACGACCCGATCGGTGGGGAGGAGGCGCAGATCGAGTGTGAGGAAGTGCGGATCGTCGGCGAGCTCGTCTGGGCGATGCCGGACGGGGACGAGCAGGAGACGATCGTCCCGCTCGGGAACGTGACGGGCGTGAAAGGGGACGTCGTCCAGCAGGACGTCGAGGAAATCGAATCACCCGGCGGCCTGTTCACGGAACTCGTCACCGACCTCTCCTGAGGAACGCGGGCTACCACCCCGGCAGCGGCCCGTCTCGATTCAGAGCAGGTCGTCCACGCTCGCCGAGTCGCCGTCGTGCCAGCCGTCCGGTTCGACGATCCGTTCGAACGTCGTGACTTCCTCCTGGAGCGCTTCGTGTTTGAAGTACAGCGTTTCGACGGCGACGACCACGACCGCGATGACGACGACGGCGTAGAACGTGTGTCGCTCGCGCCGGAAGAGATGCCAGAACATGAGGAAGAAGAAGCCGACTGCTCCGACGGCGCCGATTGCCGGCGGGATCGGGTTGACGGCTGGCTGGTCGCGCTGGCGGAACGCGAGCAGGCTCATCGCCCCGAAGACGACGATGAACGTGAGCGACGCGAACGACGTGATCGCGCTCAGCGAGCCGAAGGCGGCGAACACGGCGATGATCGCGCCCAGCAGGACGACCAGCCGGCTCGACACTCCGTCGGCCTCAGGGTCGCCGATGCGGTCCGGAACGAGGTCTTCCGAGAGCATCCCCTTCGTGAGGTGGCCGGCCGAGAACAGCGTCGCGTTGAGCGCGCTGCCCGTCGAGAACAGCGCCGCGAGCGAGATGACGACGAAGCCGTACGGAATAACCGGAGCGGCCGCGGCGGCGAGTGCTCGCTCGGGGTGTTGCTTGATCACCTCCAGCGGGGCCAGGCTCAGCGTCGTGACGCCGACGACGACGTAGATACCGACGGCCGCGACGACGGAGATGTAGACGGCCCGTCGGATCGTCTCCATCGGGTCCTCGAAGCTATCCTGACTGTAAAACAGCAGCTGCCACCCCTGAAAGGCGACGAAGGAGATACCGGCGGCCATGATCGGGTTGACGGACGCGAGCCAGGTGATGCCGGTTTCGATCTGGTTGGTGTCGAGGCCGTAGTAGATCCCACCGAGGCCGAACGTGAGCAGGACGGCGACCTTCACCCCCACCAGCACGTTCTCCGCCGCCCCCGTTGCCTGCGCGCCGAGCAGGTTGATACCGACGAACCCGGCGACCATCGCCACGGAGACGACCGGGCGCATCGAAACTCCGAAAGCGGCGTCGGGCACCACGGCAAAGCCGACGGCGTAACTCCCGAATGCGTACGCGTACATCGCCATCGACCCGACGTAGCCGAACAACAGCGTCCAGCCGGCCATCCCCGCCAGATCGGGGTTCTCGAGGAAGCACTGGATGAAGCTGACGGACCCACCCTGCCCCTCGCTCAGCTCGTTCAGCTTGACGTACGAGTATGCGGCACAGAGTGCGACGAGTCCCGCCAGCACGAACGCGAACCACGCCGCCGCCCGCGTGATCTGGGCGACAACGCCGAGGACGGCGAAGATGCCGCCCCCGATCATCCCTCCGAGCGCGATCGAGACGCCCTCGGTCAATCCGAGCGACTCACCGTCCATGTCCGAATCAAGGGTCGGGACACGGATATGGATGGTTGCCAGGCGTCCCGGCTGGCGACTTCTGTGGAGCTGCCGTCTACGGCACCCGTGTTGGTCATCCAGAAGCGGTGTTACAGTTGAGTTCGATAGCCGCCCCTTTCCGGCGTTGATACGCGTCTCATACGGACACGAACAGCTGTTTGCTCAGCCACGCGAGTAGCCATCTACGGATCCGGACACTCCTCTTTGCTGTCGACGGTCTCGTTGGGCATCGACACCGTGGTCGGCCCGTAGTCGTACGTGTACACGAACGTCTCCTCGATGTGAGCGCCGAAGAAGGTCCCAGTCCGAGAGACCCGGTTGATACGGAGCCGGAGCAGCCTGTCCGTTTCGTCCGAAATCCAGAGTCGGACTGTTACGTCTCGAAGCCACTGCCTCGACCCAGCTCGATCGGTTTCCTCCGTCCGGACGTGGGGGCGGAGAGCGTCGAGCTTCGTCGGATTCGGCTCCACGACGAGGACGCGGGCCCGTGTTCCGTCGACCGTCGCGTTGCCCGCGAGGTAGACGTGTGAAAGCCGCTGGAGCGTGTCCAACTCGCCGAGTGTGGTGTACGAGGTCCACGAGACGTTCCGGTCGAGCCCAACGCCATACCTGACGTCCTCGACGTTCGAGTACTGTGAAAACATGCACGGCTCGTAGCGTGTGTACCCGTCGACGTACACCTCGGAGCTGTCGTCCGCTCCGGTAGCTGTGATATGTATTCGGCGAGTACTGCGGTTCACAGCGCCCTGTCCGTTCACCGTGAACGACCGGTGCTCGTTCCTGTACGTCGCTGTCGCTGTGCCTTCGATGTCGTAGCGGTAGGCCTGGACGGACTCCGAGGCGTCGACGCTGGACGCGAATAGTTCGGCGGCACGGTCGTCGCTCGGCGGCTGCAGGTGGAATTGCACGAGACCGATCCCCCCGGCAGCGAAGAAGACGAGGAGCAATAAGAGCAGAATGGGGACCGCAATCGCGATCTCTTGTTTGGAGGGTGAACGCATGTGGTTTCAAACCTAAGGAAGTTACAAAAAAGTTCTGTGACATATTATTCAGCTATGAGGGAAACAGCCTGAACGTGGAGAGATGCGGATTGGATAGTGCTGGCCTCAATTCGGTTCCACGGCTCGCGCAGCGGTTCTGTCGTTCCGAGACCCGACAGTAATTTTTTAAGCGGCGCACTCTCGGAAACGGGTATCATGCTGACCCGCGTTCGCCGTGGCCTGCTCCTGGGCCTCCATCAGCTAACAGTCGCGATCGGAATCCTGCTGTTCCCGATCGCTCTCGCCGTGCGGCGTGCCGGGCTCCGGCTCCCGGTGCCGGTCGCCAGCGCCGTCAGGGCGACGACGCGTGCCTACGAGAAGGCGACCAAGTAGCTCGTCGCCCTCGTGTGCGTCGTCGAAGCGACCCACCTCGTCGCTTCAGCCGCCGAATCCGCGGACGTCGGCGGGGAAACCGATTGGGGCAACGAAAGGCGGAAGGGTTGCCTTTATCAGCGCGCCGAGCTAACGATGGTGTAATGCGAACTCCGCAAGCTGATCTCTCCAGCGAGATGTCTCACGACGACCAGCCGGTGTTCGGTCCCGAGCTCGGCGAGTTCGAGCAGAGCGAACAGCGCGCTGCCGCCGCCGAGGACCAGGACGGCATGAAGACGGGGACCACGACCGTCGGTCTCACGACCGAGGACGGCGTCGTGCTCGCGACGGACATGCGTGCGTCGCTCGGCCGGATGGTCTCCTCGAAGGACGTCCAGAAGGTGGAGCAGGTTCACCCGCGTGGGGCGCTGACCATCGCCGGCTCCGTCTCGGCGGCCCAGTCGCTCATCTCCACGCTGCAGGCGGAGACGAACCTCTACGAGGCCCGCCGCGGCAAGGAAATGTCGATGGAAGCGCTGTCGACGCTCACGGGCAACCTGCTCCGCTCGGGCGCGTTCTACATCGTCCAGCCGATCCTGGGCGGCGTCGACGAGGACGGCGCACACATCTACTCCATCGACGCCCTCGGCGGCACGACCGAGGAGAAGTACACGGTCACCGGCTCGGGCTCCCAGTACGCCCTCGGTGTCCTCGAGCAGGACTACGACGAGGACCTCTCGATCGAGGAGGCCAAGCAGCTCGCCGGCCGAGCGATCGAGTCCGCCGTCGAACGCGACCTCGCGTCCGGTAACGGGATCAACGTCGCCGTCGTCACCGAGGAAGGCGTCGAGATCACCGGTCACAAGGACTTCGCGGAAGTCCTCGGCGACGAGGAATAAGGCTCGTTGCCGCCGACGGCGGCTCTTCGTCGACGCTGCCGTCCTAAACGATCACGTCCGTCTCTCTCGGTTCTCCGGCGGTCCCCGCGGACCGTTTCTTTTCGAACTCCGTCGCGAGCGTCAGCCACGGCTTGATCTCCGAGATTTCAAGAGGGGATAGCTGGCTCGTTCATCACCAGCCGGCCCGTTCGTCACCAGCCGGCGAGACTCCTCGTCACCAGCTGGCGAGACTCTTCATCACCAGCTGGCGAGACTCCCGTTGATGAGCGTCTCCGTCTGGTTGTCCACGTACTCGCGATGGGTCTCCTCAACCGCTTCGTCGAAGCCCGCACCGTCGTCCAGGCGTTCGCGAACGCGGTCGCGCTTCCAGCTCGCCGGGGTCGTCCACTCTTCCACGCGCCAACGGAGGGGAGCGAGCCAGCCTTCCGCTTCGGCCTCCGAGCAGCCGGCCGACTCCAGTCCCGCGCTGGCGTAATCGAGGATCCCCTCGTAGATCTCGGCGGTCTCGGTCGTCAGCGTTCCGTCCGTCCCGATCCACGAGAGGTCGGCGTCGATGCCGTCGGCGACCGCGGCGTAGAAGTTGTCGACCGCGCGTTCGTGGGAGAGGTTGATCACCGGGTGCTCGTGCTGGGGCAGCGCCTCCATCAGGCCGGCGAAGGCGGCCTGGAAGGCGACGGAATCCCGGACCGTCGGCTGGCCCGGGACGGGCCGGAACTCGATCCGGGCGTTCGCGGCCGACCGGCTCGCGCCCTCGAACACCGGCCGGACCCACCGCCAGTACGTGCCGTGCTTCAGCCGGAACGTCGCGAAGTCGTCGTCGAACCGGTCGCTGTTGCCCTCGACGGGCATCGGAACCAGCGTCTCGTCGGACGCGATGCGGTCGACGGCCTCCTCCGCGGTTTCGAGGTCGTGCGGGAACCTGACCTTGTCCTCGTCGGTTCGGCTGTTCAGCACCGACTCGAACACGTGGATCCGGTTCTCCTGGGCGCCCTCGGCGAGCACCCGCTCCGCGTCACAGTCGGCGTCGTACAGTTCGGGCGGGAAGAACGGCGAGTTGACGCCGAGCGCGAGCAGCGGCCCGGCGATGCGCAACGCGTAGTTGAAGTGGATCGGCAGCGTCGCCGCCTGCGCGACCTGGTAGTGCGGCTGGATGGAGGTGATGAGGCTCTCCGGCATGACGGTGTCTGCCTCGAGCGTGACGCCGGGGGCCTCCAGCGTCGTGTTCGCCGGCTTCTCAGGTGTTTCGTCGTCGCTATCGTCCCCGCCGACGTCGACGGCGCCGAAGTTCGCCATCGCGTGATACCGGGCGGCGTCGCTCATGTTCGTTGCTACACGGACTCCATCGATCTCGACGCTGTCGGTCAGGTACTCCCGCGCGCTCTCGCCGACCGGCGCGATCGTCCAGACGCCGTCCGAGACGAGCCGCATCCCCTCCGCCGCGGCCGTGTCGAGCGCGGCGTCCAGCCGCGCCCGGATCTCCGATTCCTGCGCCTGGAGGCCGTGTTCCGAGAGGGGCTGCGGGCTCGTGCGCATCTCCGCGTTGTGGAGCCCGAGCTCCTTCTCGAAGCCCATGTGTTCGAGCAGGCGGCGGGGCACCCGCATCAGCGAGTAATCCTTCGCCCGCGACTCCTCGCTCCAGCGACCGTCGGCGACCGCGTAGAACTCGTACTCGAAGCCGACGATCGACTGGTGGTTGTCGAACGCGCCGTCCCGTAGCGCTTCCTTGACGACCTCAGCGTCGGCCTCGGCGCGGGCCGCGAACTCCTCGGCGTCGACGTCGAGGGCTTCCCGGACGCGCGCCGCGAGGTCCGACTCCGTGCTCATGCCAACTGCGACGGACGGCCGCACAAAAAAGCCCGGCGACCGATCCGACGTTCGCGGATGGCTGGCGTGCGCCGTCGAATCCCGGCGCCTGACCGCCTGATCGTGCCGGACAGTTCGAGCGGGCCGGACCTCGCCATCGACGCCCACCACTGGTTCGGGGGCCTTTTGAATGCCGCCGGATCACCCACTGTATGGAGTTTGCCGAGTTCGCCGCCCGGGCCGAGACGATCGAAGCAGCGGCGGGAGACCTCGAGACCACGGCGCTCGTCGCCGCGCTGCTCGACGACGCCGACGAGGACGTCCCGACGGTGGTCCGCTTCCTGCTGGGGCGCGTCTTCCCCGCGCACGACACCCGCACGCTCGACATCGGTCCCTCGCTGTGTCAGGAGGCCATCGCCCGCGCAGCCGGGCAGAACGTCGACGCCGACGACGTCGAGGACCGGCTCGCCGAGCAGGGCGAGATCGGCGCCGTCGCCGCCGGCTACGAGTTCGGCGGGCAGCAGGGGCTCGGCGCGTTCGCCGGCGGCACCGACGCTCTCACCGTCGCCGAGGTGGACGAGACGCTCCGCGAGCTCGCGGCCGCGTCCGGCGCGGGCAGCGAGAGCACCAAGCTCGACACGCTGTTCGGGCTGTTCAACCGGAGCGAACCGACCGAGGCGAAGCTGCTCGCCCGACTCGTCCTCGGCGAGATGCGGCTCGGCGTCGGCGAGGGCGCCGTCCGCGACGCCGTCGCCGAGGCGTTCCTCGCCGACGCCGACCAGGCAGGGCCAGGCGACGCAGCGGCGGAGACGGTCGAAGCGACGGAGGCGACGGAAGCGGCGGAGGCGACGGAAGCGGTGGAGGCCACACTCGAACAGTTCGCCGCGGAGGGAGCAGATGCCGACGTCGGCGCCGCGGTCGACGCCGATCCCGACACAGATACCGCCGCCGATGCCGGTGCCGACGCCGAGGTCACCCTCCACGCGTCGGACGCCGACGTCGCCGCTGTCGAGCGCGCGCTCCAGGTGACGAACGACTACGGGCACGTCGCGGTCCTCGCTCGCGACGAGGGGCACGAGGGTCTCGACGCCGAGGGGCTCCAGGTCGGTCGGCCGGTCCAGGCGATGCTCGCGCAGGCCGGAACGGCGAGCGACGCGATGGACGAGTGGGACGCCGCGGGGGTCGAGACGAAGTTCGACGGCGCGCGGGTGCAGATCCACTACGCGCCCGGGGATCAGGGCAGCTCTGCGTCCGAGGCCGACCCCGACCCGCTCGAACCCCGGATCTACTCGCGGAACATGGACGACGTGACCGACGCGCTCCCCGAGATCGGCGAGTTCGTCGCCGACGCGGTCGACGTCCCGGTCATCCTCGACGGGGAAGTCGTCGCCGTCGACGACGACGGCGACCCATTGCCCTTCCAGGAGGTGCTCCGTCGCTTCCGCCGGAAGCACGACGTCGAGCGCATGCGCGACGAGGTCGAGCTCCGGCTTCACGCGTTCGACTGCCTCCACGTCGCCGGCGACGACCTGCTCGACGCGCCGCTCGTCGAGCGTCACGAGCGCCTGGCCGAGGTCGTTCCCGCCGCCGCCGCCGACCTCGACGTCGTCGAGACAGTCGATGCTATCGCCGAACGGGAGACCGCCGCCCTGGAGGCCGGCCACGAGGGGATCATGCTGAAGGACCCCGACGCGGCCTACACGCCCGGCGACCGCGGGCGCAACTGGCTCAAGCGGAAGCCGGACGTCGAGACGCTGGACCTGGTCGTCACGGGCGCGGAGTGGGGCGAGGGACGGCGGGCGAACCTGCTCGGCACGTTCCTCCTGGGGGTACGTGACGAGGCCGGCGGTGGAGACGACTACAGGACCATCGGCAAGGTCGCCACCGGAATCACGGACGAGGAGCTGGAAGACCTGACAGCGCTGCTGGAGCCGTACGTTGCCAGCGAGGACGGGACGGAGGTCGACCTCCAGCCGGAGGTCGTCTTCGAGGTCGGCTATGAGGAGATTCAGGCATCTCCCACCTACTCCTCGGGCTACGCCCTCCGGTTCCCGCGGTACGTCGAGCGCCGTGAAGACAAGGATCCGGCGGACGCCGACTCGATCCAGCGCGTGGAGCGGATGGCCGACGAGCAGTAGTGCGGAGGGGGACGCTCACTGGGCGCCGTTCACGGCGGCGTCGAATCGAATCGCGCCCGTTCGCCGTTCTCAGCCAGGTCCTTCCGCAGACAGGTCGCGGTCTCCGGACAGAGGTCGGTGAACTCGTTCGTTTGCCGAATCGACTCGGGGACTGCGGTTCGCTCCGCGGGTTCGTATCCACGCTCGCGGAAGAACTCCGTCGCCGTCGTCGTCAGCAGAAACAGCGTCTCGATCCCGTTCGACCGTGCTTGCGCCTCGAGCGCGTCACAGATCGCCGTTCCGTAGCCCTTGCCGCGGGCTGCTTCCGCGACGACGACCGATCGGAGGAGGCCGACTGTGCCGTACCGCTCGACGCCGCCGACGCCGACGAGATCGCCGTCCTCGATGACTCGATAGATCGATTCGACGTTCTCGCCGACGTCCGCCGCTGGCAGATCGTTCGCTCGCAGCAGCGCTTTCACGTCGTCGAGGTCGCTCCCCGCCGCGGGTTCCAGCCCGATGGAGCTCTCCGTCATTGCTGTCGCCTCGCCCAAGACGCGGAGCCGTGTTCGGCGGTTCCTGGCAGCGGTCGGCTCGACTGATTTAGCATAGCTCCTCCGCGGGTCGCTGGCAGACTGTTACTCGGGCCACGTCGCCGACGTCGAACGCGAGTCGTCGGCACTGGTAGAAGCACCGGATCAGTTCGGCTGCTTTGCGTGCGCCGAGACCGAGGCTGGCGATGGTGCCGACCGCCACGAGGCCGATCACTGGGTTGGCGACGATCCAGAGGACGGCTGGAATCGCTGCTACCATGACGTAGCTGAGGAGCACGCTGTCCCAGGTGGGCTGGTCGGGAGCGGAGCGTCGTCGTGGGTCGCGGGTTGGGTCTCGCATTCGTGTTGGTGTCGTAGGGCTTCGGATGGGTTCGGGCAGTCGGATCTCGTTATCTCGTTTCGTCGAGGACGCGCAGGAGTCGCTCGGCGCGTGGCGTGGCGCTGTAGTACCGCCAGCGGCCCTCCTTGCGACGGTCCACGAGCCCGCTGCTAAACAGCCGGGAGAGCGCCTGACTGACTGCGCCCTGACTCACCCCGAGTTCGGGCTCCAGGTCACAAACACAGACGCCGTCCTCGGCCCCGGCGATGAGCCGGAGCGCCTCGTATCTGGTGTCGTTGCCAAGCGTCGCGAGCGCCTCGACGTCCTGGGCGACCTTCGCGTCCGTCAGCGAATGGTCGATCGAACAGCAGCCCTCGGACCGGGAGGCGTCCCGTTTCGCGGCGGTGTTCTCGGAAGACATCTTAGTACATGCTAATATTAGCAGCGGCTAATATAAATCTACCGCCGGCTGAGACCCCTGGGTCGTGGCTCGAGGAAGTGGCGCCGAACACTCGGCGTGAATCCCCCGACCTGGATTGGGCGATCCCGATCAGTCGGCTGTTCACGGACTCGCCGGATGTTCACGGGCTCGCCAGGATGGCCACGCTCAAGAGCCAGCGGTCACCAGACGCGGGTATGACCGTCCGACACGACAATCTCACTGTCGAATGGCTCGGCTACGCGACGGCGCGTCTGGAAACGACCGACGGGTACGTCGCCTACACCGACCCCGGCCGCTACGGCGTCCTCGAGGAGTACTGGGGGAAGGACGCGGACCTCGTCGTCGTCACGCACAACCATCACTACAGCACCGACGGGATCCGCTCCGTCGCCGGCGACGACGCAACTATCGTCGTCTACGAGGGCGTCGACGCCAACGAGATCGACCGCGACGTCGACCCGGTCGACGAACTCGCCGCGGAGTTTGAGGTCGTCCGCGTCGGCGAGGAGGACCGGGCCACCGTCGGCGACGCGACCGTCTGGTCCGTCCCCGCGTACAACGACCCCGAGGGGCCCAACGCGCGCAACGGCGAGGTCGCGCACCCGCCGGGGCTCGGCGTCGGCTACCTCCTGTCGCTTTCGGGCACGACCGTCTTCTGGCAGGGCGACTCCGACGCGCTCGACGGCTTCGCGGAGCTGGACGTCTCGCTGTACCTCGCCAACATCGGCAACGGCAGCATCGTCTCTGACCGCCACCAGGCGGCCGATCTCGCCGAGAAGATGGATCCGGACCTCGTCGTCCCCATCCATTACGACACCTTCGAGCAGCTCGAAGCCGACGACGACGCGTTCGCGGCCGACGTGGCCTCGCGGTCGATCCCCGTCGCGCTCGACAGGGGCTCGGCGAACCAGTAGCGTCGGGCAGCAGGCCAGTTTCCGTCAGAACGCGTCTAGCTGCGATTGCGGTCCCTCCCCACGTTCGAACTCGAGCAGCCGTCGCTTTGCCGCCGTCCCGCCCTGGGCGGAAAAGCCGCCGAGTGAGTAGACGGCGACGACGCGATGGCACGGGACGACGACGGGGATGGGGTTCGCTCCGCAGGCTTGGCCGACCGCCATCCCAGCGCTGTCGAGGTCGGCCGCGAGGTCGCCGTACGTCCGGGTTTCGCCGAACGGGATTGCCGTCATCGCCCGCATGATTTCTCCTCGGAAGCCGTCCGGAAACTCGACGGTCACGTCGAACTCGCGGCGCTCCCCGGCTTCGTATTCGGCGAGCTGGCGACGGAGCGCTGGCTCGTCGACGTCGAGCAGGGCATCGTCGATCGCGTAGGTGTCGCCGAGGACCGTCGCTTGCACGGGTCGAGAGAGGACGTTCGTGGTAAAAAGCGTTTGCCGAGCAGCGTGTGCGTCGCCGGCGACGGCGCGTCAGCTACTCCCCGTTTGGCTGCTGGCCGTAGGACTCGAACTTCGCCTCGACGGTCGCGAGCTGCTCGTCGGTGAGCTCGTTCGGCTCGCCGAGCCAGGAGCTCTGGAGGTAGAGCCGACAGAGGTCCTCGACGTGCCGCGTGTTCTCGATAGCCGTCTCCAGGTCGGGCCCAGTGACGACGAGCCCGTGGTTCTGGATGATGGCCGCGTCGGAGTCGGCCTCCTCCATCGCGGCGACGACGTTGGCGGCGAGTTCCTCGGTGCCGAAGGGCGCGTAGTCGGCGACGGGCACGCGACGCCCGACGGCGACGATCATGTAGTGGATCGGCGGGAGCGGCTGGTCGAGGACGCTCAGCGTCGTCGCCCACGGCGAGTGCGTGTGGACGATAGCGCCCGGCTCGTCGTGGCGGTAGATACCGGTGTGCATCGGGACCTCACTGGAGGGAGCCATTTTCCCGGCCCGCTGGGTGCCCTCGAAGTCGACGACGGGCACGTCCTCGACGTCGAAGGCGTCGTAGGCGACGCCGGTCGGCGTGACGGCGAAGGCGTCGCCGCTCCGGACGCTCAGGTTCCCGGTGCGGCCCGGGGTGAGCGCCGCCAGTTCCGGCGCGTGCTCGACGACGGCCTCGCGTTCAGGGGTGAGAGTCACAGTACGACCTCCGTCAGGTCGCCGAACGTTTCTATCCGATGATCCGGCCGCTCGTGGCCCGCGAGCTCGCGGTCCGTGTCTGCGTTGAAGAGAACGGTGTCCATCCCGGCGGCGTTACCGCCCTCGACGTCGCTGGTGACGGAGTTGCCGACCATCACGGCTTCGCTCGGACGGAGGTCGAGTTGCGCCAGCGGCGTGGTGAACATGATGTTGCTCGGCTTCTCCCGGCCGGTTTCCTCCGACGTGAGGAGCACGTCGACGAGGGGATCGATGCCGAGTGCGTGGAGCTTCCGGAGCTGGATCCGGGTCGTGAGGTTGGTGACGACGACGACGTCGAGCCCGGCGTCCTGGAACGCCTCCAGGCTCGTCTCCACCTCGTCGAACAGTTCCATTTCCTCGACGTAGCGATCCCAGTACGCCTCCCCGAGCGCGAGCGCGTCGGCGGCGTCGTGAACGTCCGCGTGGAGCCGGAGCGCGCGCTTGAAGTAGACGAACCGCTCGTGCGCGGACGCGGTGCCGGCGAGCTCGCGTTTCGCCTCGCGTCGGCTCTCCTGGTAGAGCGCCGCGAACTCCTCGCGGGTGCTCTCGTAGCCTAAGTCGAGAAACGTCTCGTAGGCGGCCCGCTTGCCGGCCTCGTTGCAGGGGTCGTAGGGGTACAGCGTGTCGTCGAGGTCGAGGAACACTGCCTCGTAGTCCATGCCGGGACACTCGCCGCGCCCGGTGAAACCTCTTTGGCCTCGGCGATGGTCGTGACAGTGGGTGGTTTGCTCCCGATTGCTGGGTGCTGAGGGAGTTACGAGGCCGCTGATGACTGCGACTGTGAGTGACCCGGCGTCAGCGACGACGACGGTAGCAATGACGACGTGGGCAGCGACACCTTTCCCGACCTCGACAGCAGCAACGGCGATGTTGACGGCAGCCCGTACCTCGGCAGCTGCAACGGCGATGTTGACGGCAGCCCGTACCTCGGCAGCTGCAACGGCGATGTTGACGGCAGCCCGTACCTCGGCAGCTGCAACGGCGATGATGACGGCAGCTCGGACCTCGACAGCAGCCCGGACCTCAACGGCAGCAACGGCGACAGCAACGCTTCTGCAGTAGCTACGGTACTGATGACAGCAACAGCCGCCGCAACGCGACCCGTCACAGCAACACGACCTGCGACAGCAACATAACTCGACAACGACTGCGACAGCAACGTCGCCAGCGACGCCGCCAGCAACGTCGCCAGCGACGCCGCCAGCAACGTCGCCAGCGACGCCGCCAGCAACGTCGCCAGCGACGAGTTACTTATCGTCGAAGTCGATGGCGACCGAGTTGATGCAGAACCGCTTGCCGGTTGGTTCGGGACCGTCGTCGAAAATGTGGCCGAGGTGGGAGTCGCAGTTCGCGCACTTCACTTCCGTGCGGGTCATTCCGCGGCTCTTGTCGACCTCGCGGGTGATCGACTCCTCCTCGGCGGCGTAGAAGGCGGGCCAGCCACAGCTGGAGTCGTACTTCGTCTCCGACTCGAAGAGGACGGTTCCGCAGGCGCCACAGCGGTAGACGCCTTCCTCGTCGTGGTCGACGTAGTCGCCGGAGAAGCGGGCTTCCGTGCCGCTCTCGCGCAGCACGCGGTACTCCTCGTCGGTCAGCTCCTCGCGCCACTCCGCCTCGGACTTCTCCGCCGGGTTCTCGACTGGTTCGCTGTCGCTCATGCGTATACTGGGGGTTGCGCGCGGAAACCGTTTCCGCCCGAAAAAGATCCGACCGCCGGGCCGCCGTCGACGCCGCGATTACAGCACGCCCATGTCGCCGAGACGCTCGGGCAGGTAGGTGTCGGTCACGAAGTCGAGGCCGCGGCTCGCGAGCGCCTGCTGTTCGGACTTCTTGCCGATGTCGAGCTGGAGCTCGATCTGCTCCTCCCAGTAATCCGTCTGGAAGCGCGGATCCTCCAGCTCGGACTCCAGGGCGTTGATGTCCGAGTCTCCGAGGGGGTCACTCGGGAGGTCGTACTCGACGATGTCCTTCGGCTGGATGCCGACGAAGTTGGCCTCCGGCGTCGCGAGGTACTCCGACAGGTGGGCCGACTTGATCGACCCGTAGGCGACGGAGCCGTAGATGCGGTACGACCACGGGTCACCGTCAGTGAAGACCACCACGGGCAGGTCGAGTTCGTCGTGCAGGCGCTTCGTGATGCGGCGGGTCGCCCGCGCGGGCTGGCCCTTGAGGTGGACGACGAGGCAGTTGTACTCCTCGTCGAAGCCGTTCTCGACGAGCCGGTCGCGCATACCACCGGTCTCCACGGCCAGGACGAAGTCGATGTCGTGGTCGAGGAACTCGATCATGTCCGGGTTGTTCGGGATCTGGTAGCCGCCCTCCCCGACGTCCTTCTGACAGTGGATCTCGCGCTCGCCGCGGCGGGTCTGCTCGCGGAGTTCGAGCGGCCCCATCAGCGTCGCGCCGGACTCCTCCGGGCGCATGTGGAAGTCCTCGCGCGTGACCCCGGAGACGATCTCCAGGTCCTCGACGAGCTGGTTCGACTCGTCTTGGCTGTTGAACTGGGCCTCCTCGTTGTCCCACGACTCCGAGAGGTAGTACAGCTCTCGCAGCGTGGACGAGCGACCCTCTTCCAGCTGATCGGAGAGGAACTCGATGGTGTAGACGGCTTTCAGCAGCTTCCGCGCCCCGCTGACGGAGTTGGCGGAGCGCTTTGACGTCCGGTCGCCGTACACCCAGACGTGGCTGTCCTCGTCGAAGACGATGTTGCTTTTCGTCCTAGTCGGTAGCTCCATTTCGGGGATCTTGCCGCCGGCGAACTGGTCGTAGAAGTCCGCCGCCAGGTCGATCAGTTCCTCTCGGGCTTGGGCTTCGTTCTTGCTCATGTTAGGCGTCCACCGTGAGTCGTTCGTCCTCGACGCCGCTGACGCTCACGTCGCAGTCGGCGTCGTCCGATACCTCGTAGGCGAGTTCCGCCTCGTCGCCGGCGGAAACCGTCGGTTTCCACTGGATGAACCACTCGTCGTCCATGTCGACGACAGTGGCGTCGTCGTCGAGGCCTGTCGGCTCCTCGCTGACGATCTCCGTGACCTCCAGGTCGGCCGAGCGGTCCGAGTGGTTCTCGACGACCAGCTCGACCGCGTCGCCGTCGCGCTCGCGCTCGACGGTGACGTTGTTCATGATGCGGGCCATCGCCGAGTCGATGTTCGGGCGCTCCTCGCCAGCGACCTCGGCGACCTTGTCGGCCATCTCCGGCAGGATGCGGCCGAGCACGTCCTGTTTCTCCCGGCGCTTCTGCATCGAGCGCCGCTTGTTGAGGAACGACTTCAGCTCGCGCGCCGCCTCCCGGATCGCGAGCTCGATCTCGTCTACGATCTCCGGGATGTTGGCGATGGCGTCCTTCGACTCGCTCGTGAAGGGAACGTTCGTGGATGCCACGTGGATGCTAAGGACAACTGGGCCGTTCGGCGTACCGCTCCCGCCGGGCTGGTCGAGGCCGTAGTTCCGCCAGCCGATCTGTTTCACGACGTCGGTCGTTGCACATGCGCCGCGCTGGTAGACGAGGGGCACGCGGTTGGCGAACCGCAGGATCTCGGCTTTCCCGTCCTCGATCTCGCCGCCGTAGGCGATGCCGGCCTCGACGATGAACGGGTCGCCGCCGTGGACCTCGGCGTCGCGCGTCGCGGCCGCGTAGAAGTCCGCGTCGTACTCCTTCTTCAGGCCGGCCTCGACGAGGTCGGCCGTGATGGGGGCGAGACAGTCCGTCGGCGGCGCGAGGATGTCCGTCCGGCGCATCGCCTCCAGCAGGTCCGCCGCGGCGTCGCGGTCGGTCGCGACGTCGGCGACCTTCGGGACGTCGTCCGGGACGGTCTCCATCGTCGACCAGAGCGTCTCGACGACGTTCTCCTGGGCCGTGTCGCCGAAGGTGGCGTCGTGCTGGTCGGCGACGTAGTCCGCGGCGTCGGCGACGAGTCGCTTCAGATCGTCCCGGGAGTTCCGGAACGCGACGCCATCGAGCGCGGCGAATCGGAAGGCGAGGGCGTCGGCGACGGCCTGCACCGTTTCGTCGTCCTTGCGCGTGCTCGTCGCGTCGTCGACGACCGTGTACAGGTCGGGCACGAGGCGCTCCTCGTCGACGTCGGGGACGTCGTCAGCGCCGGGCTCCGCGGGCGCCTCGAAGCCCGCGATCTCGGCCCAGGCGGCTGCGGTCGCGTTGTCGCGGACCGTCGTTCCGAACGTCTTGCCGGTGTCCTCCTCGACCGCGTTGGCGACGTTGTCGACGATACCGCGCAGTTCGTGGTGGCTGACGTCCTCGTTGTTCTCGACGGTGTCGGCGACGTCGGTCGCGAAGGCGTCCGTCGCCGCCGCGCCCTTGTTCGAGACGGCACCTCTGATAGCCTCGGCGACGTCTGCGTCCTCGTGGGTCGCGGGCGGCGACCAGGCCATCTCGCGGCCGTAGTAGCGGTCGCGGAAGTGGTCGATGACTGAGTCCGCGGTCTTGCGGCCGACGCGCGTGAACTCCTCCTGCATGAAACCGGAGACGGAGTACGACTCCGTCGACTCCAGCATCTTGATCAGCGTGCCGAGTTCGACGCCGTGGGGGTGCGGGCGGATCTCCTCCGTTTCGTCGGGGAGCTGGTCGGTGGCGCGCTCGAACTTCATCGGCTCGTCGAGGCCCGGCTCGCGCAGTTCGATGCGTGCGTGCGGGTTGACGACGGCCGTGCTCCGGATGTAGTCGTGGAGCTGACCGCGTGCACGCATGTTCCCCTCCATCTCGAGTTCGATGCGCGTGCCGTGGGGCCGGTCCCACGTCGTCTCCTCCTCGTACTTGATCTCCGGCTCGTTCTCGTCGGTATCGATGATCAGCTCGAAGTACTGGGCGCGGTCCTGGCCGCGCGGCCGGGAGGTGACCTTCGCGGGCTGCCCGGAGGTGAGCTGCGAGTAGAGGACGGCCGCGGAGATCCCGATTCCCTGCTGGCCGCGACTGTTTTTCACGCTCAGGGCGCCCCTGTTAGCGACGACAAAGTTCTCATCCCGTCCGGTTGCGCCGGGGACGGAGATGTCGTACACGTACTCCGGCGGTTCTGTCTCCTCGACTCGGGTTACCGGCAACAGACACATGTCCGTATCGGTGATGCCGTGGAGGTTTTGCACTGTCTCCCAGAGTTCCTCCAGCCGGTCGGTGGGCCGATGTTCCTCGTCGAGTAGGTTCATCTCTTTGAGATTATGGACGTACCTCGGCTGCTCGACGTACTCGCCAGCGAGTGCCTCCTCGATGATCACCCGATATTCGTTCGCGTGATCGATTTTAGATCCGATACCGGCTCCCATCAGGAGGCCGGGAACGGTGTCCGGAACCGTCTCCGCGTCGGCTTTTCCTACTTGAACCTCGTCGAGAAGGGACGTTGGGACCCGCTTATATTGCTGTTCACCCGTCTCCCGTGATTCGCTGAATACGTCGGAGAGGTTCACGTCCTCACCGTACACTTTCGTCCGGTAGGTCGTCGACGGATCGTCCGCATAGCCGCTTAAGTCGTCCTTGACTTCCGTGCTCGCCAAGACGCCCTGCATGTTCCAGAGAACGGAGAGCTGCTGGGCAAGCGTTTCGCTCGTGGTCGTGTGGGAGAGTTCGTTCCCAGGATGAGCGTTGGATCCATCGCCCTGGTACAGTGCAGCCACGAACCGTTGCTGGTACTCCGGCGCCATCTCGAAGACGAACTTGGGGATGCGCTTGGTGTCCGCGGTAGCTCCGCAGACGGATTTCAAGAACATCGCTAGCGGCGACCCGAACGCCTTCACCCGTGTGGAGTTTCGCTCGCGCGTCACCGTAGTCGTGGAACCTGTGATCCCTTCGACGGCCTGCTCAGTCGCTTCGATCAGTTCGCCCTCGTGGGATCCAAACGTAAAGCCTACCTGACGGGAATCGGCGTGGCCCTCCGATACGTAGTACGCAAGCATCTCGACGAACGCGTGATCGACGGGAAGCGTGACCGGCATCGTCGACTCGTCGCCGCCGACCTGATATGTCTTCAGTTCGCAGTCGGATGCCCTCTCCTCCCATCCGAGTTCGATTACCGTCTCGGCGGGGAGATATCCGTTCTCGACGTAGTTCGTCTCGAAACTATCTCGGAGAATCTCGACGCCGTTGTGTCGATAGTAGTACCGCTCCCGGTCGCTCTCCTCGGTAGGCTTCCGTGGGAATGTTTCGTCCGAACGTAGTTCAGCAAGCGTTTCCTCGTCGAAGCCGTACACGTACACATCCCGGTTCTCGAGCTGCTTGCTCGTGAGGTGGTTCAAGACGTTTATTTCCGTGGTCGGATCCCCAGTGGACGGGAGCTGACGCGGTGTCAGGAGCGCATCGCCGGGCTCGAGATTACCGGCTTTCACCTCTTTCGTCTCTCCATCCTTCGTCACGCTAAAGACGCTGTGATTACCGGTCACCTCGACTGTTCGCCCCTTTTCAGTCGTAACCTCGTAGGTTCGTTCGTCCGTCTGGTGTCGGATCGCGTGCGTGACCTGCTGCCACGACATGTCGTGATCGTCACGGGCAAATGAGGGCACCTCGACGTCGTCGGGAACCGTAGCGGTTCCTTCGCCGTCTTGGAGATATCGATCACACAGGGTGCCGATCGGGACGAAATCGACGTTCCCATTACGCCGGATCAGGAGCTGCTGATCAGGGGTCAGCGACTGTTCACGGGCGTGGAAACGCGAGCCGTAGAGGAGCTTCCCGAACACTTTCGGCAGCTGTTCTTTGGTGATGCCCGGGCCGTTGTCCTCGATGGTGACCTGGTAGTAGTCACCGGCCTCCTCGATCTCGACGTAGATGTCGGGGAGGACGCTGGCTTCCTCGGCCGCGTCGAGGGCGTTGTCGACCGCCTCCTTGACGGCGGTGACCATTCCTCGGGCGCCCGAGTCGAACCCGAGCATGTGCTTGTTTTTCTCGAAGAACTCGGCGATGGAGATCTGTCGCTGGCTCTCGGCCAGCTCCTCGGCGATCCCCTCCTCGTCGCCGATCGTCGACTGGAAGGACGTCATTCAGTGGAAGAACGTTACCCGTTATGGGCTTAAAACCCCTCCGCCAGCGGGGTGAAAGTGAAACGCCCGACGGCGTGGACCCGTGGAGACGGCCGGAAACGGTCGAGAACGGGGGATATCGCCCCCGGACCGGTTCCGGCTAGCCGCTCTCAGCGACCACCGATAGCCCACAAACGCTGCCGGGACCGGGTGGGCGCGTGGGTGCGCGTTCCCGGTGTCGCGACGTCATCGAACCGCGGGACTGCGGGCGGTCGCTACCGCTGTCGACAGGGCGACCCGGAATTGGCCGTGATTTTTACCCGTCAACCGGGTGTCGGTTGGGCTGAACCGCACGACGGACTCTGAACCGTCGCGGGAGACCAACTATGGACTTCAAGGAATTCACTGGCGAGGTGCAGCACCGTATCGAAGGCGATTCGCAGGGCCGGGCCGTCCGGGCGACGCGCGCCGTTCTCACCACGCTCGGCGACCGGCTGGACGCGGGCGGCGCATCCGACGTGGCGAGCCCGCTGCCGATGGAGATCGACCGCTACGTCGTCGAGGGCGACCACGGACAGCGCTTCGGGTACCAGGAGTTCCTGGACCGGGTCGTGACGCGAGCGAACAACGAGGACGTCGACCTCAACTTCGGCAAATCCGGCGAGATGGAGATGGCCGACGCCGACTACGCGACCAAGGCCATCGTCGACCTCGTCATCGAGCAACTCCCCGCTGGCCAGGAGACGCACCTGCACGACCAGCTCCCGGAAGACGAGTACGCGGACATCTTCGAGTTCTACGAGGCCGAGGAGACGCCCTGGGAGAAAATCGAGTAGGCCCGGCGCTGCCACCGTCGCCGGAGTCCTCGCCGTCCCATGGACCATGGGGTCTCGGCTTCCCCGCCGTGCACAGCGACGTCCCAATCCTCGGTCGCTGCCGTCGCTGTCCTCGCAGTCGCCAACGTCGCTGACGGCACTGCGGTCGCAGTCGCCGACGTCTCTGCCGTCGCAGTCGCCAACGTCTCTGCCGTCGCAGTCCCCGACGCCACTGCCGTCGCAGTCCCCGACGCCACTGCCGTCGCAGTCCCCGACGCCACTGCCGT
>JBDGPU010000069.1:0-74944 GCA_042219525.1 Halopenitus sp. | reverse complement strand
CGCAGTCGCCGTCGCTAGCGACGAGATCGGCTTCGGCGGTCGATGATTCCTGTATATCGACCGCTGCGCGGTATCTCGGCCGCCGTTCGGGAACGTGCTTTTAAGAGCCGAGTTGCCGAAGCGCTTCCAATGAGCACGCTGTGGACGATGCTGGTGGTGACGACTGTCGCGGGGGCCGCAACCGGCCTCGGTGCGATCCCGGTCTTCTTCACGGCGAGCGTCACGCCACGCGTCTACGACAGCGCGCTGGGACTGGCGGCCGGCATGATGATCGCCGCGAGCGTCTTCGGGCTGATCATTCCGGGCATGGAGGACGGAACGCTGACCGCCGTGATGATCGGCGTCTTCATCGGCGGGTTCATGCTGCTCATCGGCAACAGGGTGATCCCGCACGTCCACGCACACGTGCAGGAGTGGCGCGGCGAGGGTGGCGCCGAAGGTGAGCCGCCTGAGATCGCCACTCGCGCGCGCCGAGCGCTGCTCATCGGCGGCGCGATCACCCTGCACAACGCGCCCGAGGGGCTCGCCATCGGCGTCGCGTTCGCGGCCGGTATCGACGAAGTCGCGATGCTGCTCGCGGTGATCATCGGCCTGCAGAACGTCCCGGACGGCTTCGCGTTCGCGGTCCCGATGTCGGAGACCGGCATGTCGAGTCCGAGAGTGCTCCTCTATACGACGCTCTCCGGACTCGTCCCGCAGGTGATCTCCGCGGTGTTCGGCTTCTCACTCGTCGCCATCGCGACCGGCCTTTTTCCCGTCGCGGCCGGATTCGCCGCTGGCGCGATGCTGGCGGTCGTCTTCCGTGAGATGATCCCCTCCGCCGTCGAGCATCCGGACGCCGCGACGGCGTCGTTCCTCGTCGGGTTCGTTCTCCTGATCGTCGTCGATACCGTTATCGTGGTATAAATCCGCAGTTACAAGGACTGAGGACGCCGCTGTCGACGCACCCCGCGGAGTCCGGCTACGCCGGCTCGATGACCCAGTGGTCCTCGCCCTGGTCGACGAGGACCGACGGTTCGCGCAGCTTGGCGACGTAACCCGTCGGCGACTGCTCCAGCTCGTGGTCGGCTTTGACCCGGACGAGGTGGCCGTTGAACTGCGCGGACGGGGGTTTCTGGGCTGCGCCGCAGTCGTAGATCGTGACGTGCTCGCCGCCGTCCTTGGCCTCGTAGACGATGACGTGGGCGTGTCGGGCGAGTTCGTAGCGGTCCTCGGCGACCTCCGGGAGCTTCAGGGTCATCAGTCAGCTCCGTCGGAGTCGACGAACACGGCGTCGTCATCCGGGTCGATGATGTGTGAGAACTCGTCGTCGTCCGCTTCAGCGTCCGGATTGGTCGTCGATTCAGGCTCTCGGTCGGCGTCCGCGTCCGAATTCGAGGCCGTCGTAGTGACGTCCGAGCTCATATTCGAATCAGCCTCCGGCGTGTCCGAATACGGGTCCCGACCGGTCGCCGCCCGCGCGAACTTCTTGGCGGTCTCGCTGAGCCCGTGACCAGCGAATTCGTCGACCTCGATGCTGTCGCGGTCGACGCCCTCGAGGGGGTCGTCGCTCCCGTCGCTGTCGTCATCGCGTTCGTTTCTGGGGTCGCCCTCGCTTTCGCTACCGCCGTCATTCGCGGCAGCCTCCGAGGCCATCGATTCCCCGGATTCGGCGTCAGTCGGCGGCGCGGGCTCGCCGTTCCGCGTGATCATCGGGTCCTCGTCCGGGTAGTCGAGTTCGCCCGGCGGGACGAACGCCTCTTCGACCTCCGCGACCATCTGAGCAACTTCGGTGTCGCCGAGCCGGTTGGCGTACGCCTCGCGGATGAGGGCCGGGATGGCGTACTCGTACTGGCCGCGGTCGGCGTGCCGGATGAGGCCGGACTTCCGAATCGGTCGATGGCGCGCGTACGCGTGCTCCGCGTCGCCGTCGCCGCCCGCGTCGATGTGGGCCGCGATGGGCTCGCTGACGCCCTGGCGTCGGTAGTGGCGGAGCATCGCGGTCGACATCTCCGGCAGCTCGGCCACGCGCTCCCGGAGTTCCTCGATGACGGCCTTGCGCGTGCCGAGCTCCATCTCGGCGTCGAAGCGGAGCGCCTCCTCCGCGACGTCGGCGCGAGACACGGGGTCGACGTCGTCGCGGTCGGCTGTGGCGGTCTCGCCCGCGTCGGAATCAGCCTCGGGAACAGCTGGCGCATCTTCGGCGCCGGAGTCGTCGCTGGCGACGGGGTCGGTCCCATCGCCGCTTTCGACGGATTCGGTCCCGGTTTCGGAATCACCGTCTGCCGTGTCGCTCGCATCGTTCGCGTCACTTGCGCCGGCGGCTTCCCCGGACTCCTCCTCGCCGGCGTCGTACTCGTCGAGTGCAGCCTGATCCTGCGAGGCGGGGCTCGCGGGCTGGCCGCCGCTCCCGCCGCGATAGGGGGCTTCAGCGCGGCCGAGCAGGGCCTGGGCGAACTGGTCGGCCATGTTGCTCAGGTCGCGGGCGTCCTCCAGCTCCTGTTCGAGCTGGTTGATCTTCGCGCGCTTCTTGTCGAGTTCCTGCTGGAGGTCTGCCAGCTCGGACTCGCGGCGTTCCTGCTCCTCGGAGATGGTTTCGAGTTCACTGACGAGGTTACCGGAGACGGACTTGAGCTCCGGGCGTTCGAAGTCGTCGAGCCCGGGCGTCGCGCCCGCGTCGAACGTCTGCTTGCGGTGGAACTGGATCCGGCGGATCGACTCGTCCCAGTCGGACATCAGGAACGCCTCGCCGTCACCCATGTCCTCGATGGCGTCGGCGTACTCGGAGCCCAAAATGCGGCTGACCACCTTCGTGTCGTTGTCCCAGGTGAGCCGGTGCCAGCAGAGCCAGTCGCACTGGGTGATGAAGTCCTTCTTCACGTCGGCCGGGCGCTGGCTGATGCCGACGATGCCGAGCCCGTGTTTGCGCCCGCGCTTGCCGACCTTGATCAGCATCTTGCCCGTTTCGTCCATCCCACCGCCCTCGGGGATGTACTCGTGACATTCCTCGAGGACGAGCAGGAACGGCTTCTTCATCTTCTTCTCCTTCGCGAAGAGCTGTTTCACCACCTCCAGCAGGAGCTCGTTGGCCGTGTCCTCCTCGAGGTAGCCGGAGACGTCGAGGATGATCGGGACGTTCTGGTCGAGGGCGAGCGTCGCGATCTTCTCGGCGTGTTCGGGCGAGACGACGATGTCACACTCCTCGTCGGCGCCGGCGTGGAGGATCTCGTACTCCTCTTTCAGCCCGTAGTACTCGCCGTCGGTGTCTACGATGAGCACCGGGAAGTTGTTGTCGAGGAGGTTCTCGATGACCACCGACGCCGTGTTCGACTTCCCGGAGCCCGATTTGCCGGTGACGAAGCCGCGGCCGGTGAGCAGCTCGACGACCGGGATGTCGACCGGGTCGCCGGGCGTCGTGTCGGGGTCCCCACCGACCCCCTCGCTCACGTCCGCGACGTGGATCGTCTCTTCGTCGCTCATCTACTGGAACCGTGCCGCCCGTGCCTCAAAGAGTTTCGCCCTGGGGCTCGCGGCACTGTTCAAATAAGCTAATTCTATATCCGGTCAAAGGCAAGAATCCATTATTCGGCGAACAGACTAAAAGTATCCTTCCCCATCTCAAAAATATGAACTCCAGACGAGCCCTCCTCCGCGCTCTCGGTGCCAGTGTGGTTCCATTCGCCGGGTGCGGAAGCCGCCGGAATTCCACTCCCGAAAAGAGTACGTCGTCCACCTCGGTGTCGACATCGAGTACCCCGACGCAGACGCCGACGAATTCCCGAACCCGGACGAGTACATCCACCGAACCTCCCACAGTGGACGGGACGGAGACACCGTTTCGAACCCCCGAATCGGGGGTGGCGATGCTGATCGAGTTCGACAGGGCAGTCGAAAACGAGGCCGGTCAGGAGGTAACGATACGCTGTGACGAGATGATCGAGAAGGGAGGAACCGGCACCACGATCGAGACGTACGACGTCGGAAATCCGGCAGATGAACCGGAGATGCAGGGCGTCTTCGAGCCCAGGGAGGACGGGGGGCGAACGTATCGATGGTTCGGCCGAAAGGTACGAATCCACCTCGCCGACCCGGACGGTTACGACTTCTGGGGCGGGTTGAAAATGCTCATCGACCCTGTCACCACGGACCCCCCGCTCCACGCGACGGTCTATGCAGAACGGACGAATCAGCTCGTTTTCGATCAGGACGGCTGGCACTACAAGCATTTCCCGGTGCGCTGAAAGGGCTGAGTGGTCTGGGATGGCTTTCGAGGAGACGCAGTTCATCTATGAAATCCAACTCCACCTCGCTCGCTGGAAGGGTTTAAACCCGAGAGCGCACAACCCACGCGCAGTGACGACCGACGCCGAGTGGATGGACTTCTTCGGCCATCCGGAGCCGTACCCCGAGCAAGCCGACGGCATCGACGCCGCCATCGAGGCCGCCGAGGACGACGGCTTCCTCGCGCTCGAGGGCGCCTGCGGGACGGGGAAGACGATGCTCGCGCTCACGGCCGGCCTCGACCGCGTGCGCGACCCAGACTCCGACTTCGAGCGGGTGCTCGTGCTCACCAGCGTCAAACAGCAGCTGCGCCAGTTCGAGACGGACCTGGAGACGATCAACGGGAACCTCCCGGAGAACTACGAGCCGATCTCGGGCCTCACGCTCGTCGGCAAGGCCGACGTCTGCCCGTACGCCCGGGAGAACCGCGGCGGCGTCGACCGCGAGAACGTCTACGAGCGCTGCGAGGGTCTCCGCGAGCGCACACGCAACCTTACTGGCGAGGACGGCCCAGCGACCGCGAGCCAACTCGCCAGCGAGGCCCGCAGCCAGCAGGTCGGTATCGCGGATTCGGGCGCGGATGGGGGCGCGGATGGCGGTGCCGCCGCGGCGAGCTACCTGAGCGTCGACGGCGAGCCCACCCCCTACAAGCCCGACACCGAGGAGTACGGCGACACCGAGTACTGTCCGTTCTACGCCGGGTTCCTCGAGGACATGCCCGACGAGGGCGACGCCGCGGAAGCGGTCCCGTTCGACGTGACCGAACTCGGCCACGTCGACGACGACGAGCTCGTCAGGCTGTCGGCCAGCCACGGCTCCTGCCCTCACTCCGTGATGGGCGCGCTCGTGCCGGAGGTCGAGGTCGTCATCGGGAACTACTACCACGCTTTCGACCCCATGACGACCGGCTCGATGACCGGTGCGCTGCTCGACGACGCGACGTACGTCGTCTGCGACGAGGCGCACATGCTGGAGCCCCGCGTCCGTGACCTCGTCAGCGACGCCGTCGCCGACGTGAGCCTCCGCGACGCGGAAGCCGAGATCACCCGCGTCATTCAGCCGCTCAAGTTCGACGACGAGGGGAGCTACACGGACGACGCCGACCTGGTGCGCGGCGAGCTGGAGGACAGCGACGTGACCCTCGCCCAGCTCGAAGCCGTCCGCGACTTCTACGGCGACCTCCGCGAGGAGCTCGACCGCCGCGTGAAGGCCCACCTCGACCGCGAGCGCCCGGACTGGCGCGCGAACCTCGCCGACCTCGACGACGCGGAACTCCCGCTCCGCGACCCCGACACGCCCGAGGAGGACGAGATCACCGAGTGGGCGATGGCTGCCGGCCACGGCGACGAAGTGTGGGCCCGCGCGGAGCCGGTCGGCGCCGTCGTCGAGCGCGTGCTCAACGAACTGGAGGGCGAGGACACCCAGCGCGCCGCGCCCGGCGTGGGTCGCACGATCAACGCCTGGTACCGCGAGGACCACGAGACGTTCTTCCGGTCCATCGAACTCGAACGGACCTGGGACGAGACCGAACCCCCCGAAAGCTGGCGACGCGCGTTCAACGCCCGGTTCTCGCTGGTGAACTGCCTGCCGAGCCAGGCCATCGGCCGCCGGCTCGCGGAGTTCGGCGGCGGCGTCCTGATGAGCGCGACGCTCGAACCCATGGACGTGTTCCGCGAGGTGACCGGGCTCGACCATCTGGAGGATAAGGGCCGCCCGGTCGTCGACCGAACATACGGGCTCGGCTTCCCGGAGGAGAACCGCGCGAGCTTCGCCGTCGACGCGCCGAAGTTCACCCACAGCAACCGCGGGCCGCCCGGCGAGTCGAACGAGACGCGGCTCGTCTACGTCGACTCGACGGCGGAGGTCGCCAGGCGCGACGGCAACGTCCTCGTCGGCATGCCGAACTATGCCGAGGCGGAGTGGATGGCCGGCGAGCTCGACGACCGGCTCGACAAA
Organism: Halopenitus sp.; assembly: GCA_042219525.1. GTDB lineage: Archaea > Halobacteriota > Halobacteria > Halobacteriales > Haloferacaceae > JBDGPU01. The sequence goes on along the minus strand of JBDGPU010000069.1, from coordinate 68,728 downwards.
CCGGTGCTGCTCGACGAATCGAGCGGCGACCGCGAGACGCAGTCGCTGAAGGACGACTTCTTCGCGGGCGCGGACAAGGTGCTCGTGACGAGCCTGCGCGGCACCCTGACCGAGGGCGTCGACTACCGCGGCGACCGCCTCGCCGCCGCCGTCGTCTGCGGGGTCCCGATCATCAACACGGCCCAGCCACGAACGCAGGCCGTCGTCGCCGCCTACGACCGACAGTTCGGCGACGGCTTCGAGACGGCGCTGACGGTGCCCGCCGTCCGCAAGGCCCGACAGGCGATCGGGCGCGTGATCCGCGGCCCGGAAGAGCGCGGCGTCCGGGTCTTTCTCGACGGGCGGTACGCTCGCGACTCGTGGAACTCGGTCCGCTCGCACCTCCCGGAACACGAACGCGAGGAGTTCCAGCCCGTGAGCCCGGACATGCTCTCGTTCGCGCTCGACCGATTTTAACCGAGGCCGAGCAGGTCAGTCGCTCACGTCGTACGACAGCACGATCCCGTCGTCCAGTTGCTCGGTTCCGGTGAGATCCAGCTCGGGAAACTCCTCCACGAAGCCGTCGCCGTCGGCCAGCGTCGGCGCGTCGCGGCCGCCGATCACCAGCGAGCCGACGTAGACCGAGAGCTCGTCGACGAGGCCGGCGTCGAACAGCGAGAAGATCAGTTCGCCACCGCCTTCGACCATCAGCCGGTCGATGCCGCGGTCCTCGAGGGCACCGAGCCCGGCCGCGAGGTCGACGCGCTCGTCGCCGGCGACGACGAGGTCGGCACCGGCGTCAGCGAGCGCCTCCCGCCGGTTCTCGTCCGCGTCTTCACCGACTAGCAGGACCGTTTCCGCGGCGTCGTCGAGGATGCGCGCGTCCGTCGGCGTCCGGCCCGTCGAGTCGGCGACGACGCGGGCGGGGTTGCCCGGGCGGCCGTTTCGAAGCCGCTCCACGCGGCGGTCCTCCTCGTCCAGCGTGAGGTGGGGGTCGTCGGCGACGACGGTCCCGACGCCGACCAGGATCGCGTCGACGGACGCCCGGAGGCGGTCGACTCGGTCGAAGTCCTCGGGCCCCGAGATCCGCAGTTGCTCGCGGCGGTGCGTCGCCAGCTTCCCGTCGACGCTCTGTGCTGCGTTGACGACGACGTGCATACTCCCTCCTCCGCCGCCGCGGAGTTGGGCGTTTCGGTGCTCGCGGTCGATCGCCCTCGTCGGAATCGCCTTCGGGGGAATCGCCCGACGGCGGATCTCCCCCGCGAACGGCAGCGAGCAACCCTTTTGTGGAATGACGCCGAAACTCTGTTCGATGGAAATCGACAAACATGCCGAGGAGCTTGCCTCCGCCCTCGGTGTTGACAAATCGGAGGTCAAAGCCGACCTGGAGAACCTGCTGGAGTACAGCGTGCCGATCGACGAGGCGAAACAGAGCGTCCGCCGCAAACACGGTGAGAGTTCGGGTGGTTCCTCGCCGGAGCCCGACTCCGTCGACGTCGCCGACGTGACGACCGAGCACAGCAACGTAACGGTCATGGTGACGGCGCTCACGGTCGGGACGCGCACGATCCGGTACCAGGGCGAGGACATCACGATCCGCGAGGGAGAACTCGCGGACGAGTCCGGGCGCATCTCCTTCACCGCCTGGCAGGACTTCGGCTTCGAACCGGGGGACTCCCTGACCATCGGTAACGCCGGCGTCCGCGAGTGGGACGGCGAGCCGGAGCTCAACCTCAACGACTCGACGACCGTCGCCATCGCCGAGGAGGACGTCGAGGTACCGTACGACGTCGGTGGCGACCGCTCCCTCATCGACGTCAACGCGGGCGACCGCGGCCGCAACGTCGAGGTTCGCGTCCTCGAGGCCGAGTCGAAGACGATCTCCGGGCGTGACGGCGAGACGGACATCGTCGAGGGCATCCTCGGTGACGAGACGGGGCGCCTCCCGTTCACCGACTGGGACCCCCGACCCGAACTCGAAGTCGGCGCGGACCTGCGAATCGAGGACGTCTACGTCCGCGAGTTCCGCGGTGTCCCCTCGATCAACCTGACGGAGTTCACGGAAGTCACTCCGCTCGACGAGCCGGTCGAGGTGAAGGAGGAGGCCCCGAAGCTCTCCGTCGCCGAGGCGGTCGGCTCCGGCGGCAAGTTCGACGTGCAGGTCGAGGGCAACGTGCTCGAGGTCCGGGACGGCTCCGGGCTCATCGAGCGCTGTCCCGACTGCGGCCGCGTCGTCCAGAACGGCCAGTGCCGGAGTCACGGCGAGGTCGACGGCGAGGACGACCTCCGCGTGAAGGCCATCCTCGACGACGGCACTGACACGGTCACCGTCGTCCTCGACGACGAACTCACCGCCGAGGTGTACGGCGGCGACGTCGACGACGCACTCGACGCCGCGACGGAAGCGATGGACAAGGAGGTCGTCGCGGACACCATCCGCGAGAAGCTCGTCGGCCACGCGTTCCGCGTGCGCGGGAACCTTTCCGTCGACGACTACGGCGCGAACCTCGACGCGGAGGAGTTCGAGCGCGCGACCAGCGACCCGACAGACCAGGCCCGCGACGTGCTGTCGAAGCTGAACGACGGCGCCGAGGGCGATGACGGCGAAGTCGCCGCCGACGGTGGCGTGCCGGTCGGTAACGACGCAGACGCGGCGGTAGATGGATCTGCCGCAGCAGAAGAGGTGGACCGATGAGCGACGACGGCCCCGGGACGCGAGAGGTCGCCTACCGCCTCTTCGCGGCCGAATTCGACGACGCGACGCTGTCGTACTCCGAGAGCGACGAGGAGCGCGCGCCGAACTACGTCGTCACGCCAACCGGCCTCCGCGTGAACCGGCTGTTCGCGGTCGGCGTGCTCACTGAAGTCGAGCACATCAACGACGACACGCGTCGCGGGCGCGTGGTCGACCCGACTGGCGCGTTCGTCACATACGCGGGCCAGTACCAGCCTGACGAACAGACGTTCCTCGAGCGCGCCGACCCGCCAAGCTTCGTCTCGATCACGGGGAAGGCTCGTACCTTCGAACCCGAGGACTCCGACCGCGTGTTCACCTCGGTGCGCCCGGAGAGCCTCAACGAGGTCGACGCCGAAACCCGCGACCGCTGGACAGTCACGGCGGCGGAGGCGACCCTCGACCGCCTCGCGGTGTTCGCGAAGGCGCTCGACTCGGACCTCCGCGGTGACGACTTGCGCGCTGCGCTCGAAGCCGGCGGTGCTCCCGCCGCGCTCGGGGCCGGCGTCCCGCGCGCGCTCGACCACTACCGCACGTCGCCGGCGTACCTCGAAGCAGTCCGGCGGATGGCCGTCGACGCGCTGGAGGTCGTCGCCGGCGACCGTGACGACGTCCGCGCGCCGGACCTCGCGCCCGACGAAGGCGGAGCCGCCGACATCGGTCCGCTGCCCGACACCGACGTCGTCGTCGACGAAACGGTGATCTCCGAGTCCGAGCCGTCAGCCGACGTAGCAACGGCGGCGGCCGACGCGAACGAAGCGGAGGACGCAACTGGGGAGGAAGCAGCAACCGAGGCGGCGACTGACGAGACTGCGGCCGAAGCCGAACCCGCGACGACGGAAGGGGCGTCGACGGATGCGTCACCGTCGACAGAAACTGCAGCGGAAAGCGCGGACGACGTGACGGAAACGACGGATGCGACGGCCGGGACCGAATCGTCGGATGCTGCGGTCGAAACCAGCACGACCGCCCCCGCCGACGAACCGGAATCACCGGACGTGGAATCGACGGAATCGGACGGCCTCGACGAGTTCGACGACGAACTCGAAACCGATACCGAGGTCGACGAGCCCGCGGAACCGTCGGGTACCTCGACCGACACCGCCGACGACCTCGGCTCCTTCGACGCGGAGTCCGAAACTGTCGACGAGGGTCCCTCGACAGCCGAATCGGTCGCCGAACCCGGCGTCGAGAGCGGCTCGGAGACGGGCTCGACCATGGGCGAGGACGGTCCCGTCGCTGGCGGGACGGACGGCGAGGAGGACATGTACGAACTGGACGAGGAGGAACGCGAGGAGATCGAATCCGAGTTCGGGACGGACTTCTCGACCGGGACGGAAGTCGAGGAACCCGGCGAGGCCGACATCGACGTTCCCGATCCGGAGGAGCTCGACGAGCTGGAAGCCGAGGAAGGCGGCGGGGCTGGTGCCGAGGCCGACACGGAGCCGGTCGCGGACGAGGCCATAGAACCCGAATCAGCTGCAGAACCGAGTGCGACCGACGAATCCGAGACTGCCGAGGCCGAGACCGACGACGAGCAGGCGGCCGAGGACGTCGACCTCGAGGACGCCGTCGTCGACGCGATGACCGACCTCGACGACGGCGACGGTGCCGACCGTGAGGCCGTCGTCGCCGCTGTCGTCGACGAGTACGGCGTCGACCCGAGCGCCGTCGAGGACGCCATCCAGGACGCGCTGATGGGTGGGCAGTGTTACGAGCCCGGCGAGGGCACGCTGAAGGCCATCTGATGGCGCTGGTCGAGCCCGTCCCGGACGCCCCGGCGGCGGTCGCCGACATCCCGGACGAACGCGCGCTCGTCGTCGCCGACTACCACGCCGGCATCGAGGTCGGCCTCCGGTATCAGCGCGGCGTCGAACTCGAGAGCAACGCGGCCGTCCGTCGCGAGCGACTGCTCTCGCTGCTTTCCGACACCGACGCGGACCGACTCGTCGTGCTCGGGGATCTCGCGCACCGCATCGCCGCGCCCGAGGGGGAGGAGCGCGACGAGCTGGAGGCCCTGATCGACGCCGTCACCGAACGGATCCCGTTCACGCTCGTCGTCGGGAACCACGACCCGGGCGTGGCCGAGGAGTTCGCGGCCGACCTCGACGTCATCCATTCCGGTGGTGGACGAATCGGTGACGTGGGGTTCGTGCACGGCCACACCTGGCCGGACGCCGAAGTGCTCGGCGCCGACGTGGTCTGCATAGGCCACGAACACCCGCAGGTCAAACTGGAGGACGTCGTCGGGGGCAGCCGGACGGAGCGCGCCTGGCTCCGTGGGCCCTTAAAAAAGGAGCCGTTCATCGCCGAGGTCGGGCCCGACGTGAACGAGACGTGGAACGATCCCGAACTCGTCGTGTTCCCTGCGTTCAACGACCGCTCGGGTGGGACGTGGATAAACGTCGAGGGTCAGGAGTTCCTCGCGCCCTTCCTCCCGGACGCCCTCGACGACGGCGACGCGTATCTGCTCGACGGGACGCGGCTCGGAAATTATCGACGCGTCTGAATCCGTCCCTTCGGCAGGCTATTCGTCGTCCGCGCCGTCGGGCCTGTTGACGTCGTCGCCAGCGACGTCGACGACCTTCTTCCCGGTCGCCTTCGGGATCACGTCGCGCTCTGCATCCTCCCACTTCTGGTCGAGCTCCGCGCCGTCGAAGAGCCGGTCGAGGAAGACCGCGAGGCCGGCAACCTCGGAGTGCGGCTGGTTCGTGACGCCGACGTTGAAATCGGCCTCCTCGTAGAGGTCCCACGGCACCTTCTCGCCGCCGACGACGACGAGCACCGGCTCCTCGGTTGTGGCCTCGCGCACGTCGCTTTCGACGTCCTGCACCGGGAGTCCGTACATCGTGAGGTGGACGACGGTGCCCTCCCAGTCGCGGACGATGGCCGACTGGTCCTCGCGGAGCTCGACTTCGAACGGCCCGCCGAAGCGACCGGTGATGTCGCGGACGGTTTCGGCGGGCTGGGTCGCGTTGTCGGGGAAGATGGCCCGGTCGGCCCCCAGGGCACGCGCCGTGAGCCCGACGTGGGTCGTCATCCGGTCGTCGCGTCCCGGTCGGTGTCCGTACCGGAGCACGGCGACCTCGTGGTCAGTTTGCATAGGCTCCCTACGGCCAGCGCGGGTTAGGAGCTTTCGACACGGCGAGCCGGTGGCGAGCGGGGCTACGGTGGCGAATGGTGCTAACGCCTCGCGCCGCTCGCTCCACACCAGAACGCACTTGCGACCCCGCGAAAAGTGGTGCACATGCAACTCTCCGACGCACGCGTGCTGATCACCGGCGGGGCGGGACTCGTCGGGAGCCACCTCGCCGCCGAACTGGTCGACGACGCCGAGCTCGTCCGCGTTGCCGACGACCTCTCGAAAGGCGACCACGAGCGAGTGCCCGACGGTGCGGAGTTCGTCGAGGCCGACATGACCGACGCCGCCGACGTCGCCGACGCGGTCACCGGCGACCTCGACGTCGTCTTCCACTTCGCCGCGTACACGGACACGAACTACGAGGACGACCGCGAGCTGTTCGAGGAGAACACCGAGATGACGTACAACGTCCTCGAACGCATGGACGAGGTCGGCGTCGACAACCTCGCCTTCACCTCCTCCTCGACGGTGTACGGCGAGGCCCCGCGGCCGACGCCGGAGGATTACGCCCCCCTCGAGCCGATCAGCATCTACGGTTCCTCGAAGCTCGCGGACGAGGCGCTGCTCTCGACGTACGCGCACTCGTACGACTTCACCGTCTGGTGCTTCCGCTTCGCCAACATCGTCGGCCCGCACCAGCGCGGGAACGTCGTCCCTGACTTCATCGAGAAGCTCGTCGACGACCCGGAGACGCTGACGATCCTCGGGGACGGCCGCCAGGAGAAGTCGTACATGCACGTCACGGACTGCGTCGACGCCATCCGTCACGTCGTCGAACACGCGGACGCGGACATGAACACCTACAACCTCGGGACGCGCACGACCACGTCGGTCACCGCCATCGCCGACGTCGTGAGCGACGAACTCGGGCTCGACCCCGACTACGAGTATACCGGCGGCGACCGCGGCTGGACCGGCGACGTGCCGAAGATGCGGCTCTCCATCGAGAAGCTCTCCGCGCTCGGCTGGGAGCCGTCGCTGTCGAGCCACGAGGCTGTCGAGCGCGCGACCCGCCAGCTGCTCGCCGAGATCGCGCCCGAGTATGCGGACTGATCGTCCACGGACCGTCAACTGACGTCCATTGGCTGTCAACTGCCGTCCATTGGCTGTCAACTGCCGTCCATTGGCTGTCAACTGACCGCCCTCAACCGCGCCGGCAGTCCCGATCCGCTACGGTAACTCGACCGTCATCTCGGCGCTCGGCTGGTGCTCATTGTCGACGAGCTCACCCCGCACGCGGTAGGACCCGGTCGGCGGGTCCGGCCAGTCAACGTCGTACTCGAGCTGGTCGCCGGGGTCGAGCACTTCGGTCCCGAGAACCTGCCCGAACATCCGTCCCTCACTCCACCGCCACACTTCCTTGCCTGAGTCGATCTCGTCGGCAACGAACTCGGCTCGCTGTGCGTCGCTGAAGTTCAGTTCGACGGCTTCATCGCCCTCGTTCTCGACCGCGATCGTCAGCTCCAGGGCGTCCTCGGTTGGCGTGACGGACAGTGTCGCTGTGAGCATGTCTTGTCCCTCGTCGTAAACTCTCTTAATTCCTCGCCACCGAAAGCGGGAGAAAACGAGCGGGGACTGATCGATCGGTGGTTAGCAGTTCGGCCCGGTGCCGGTGCCGTCGTCACTGGAGCTGAGCCCGAGTGCTGCGGCGGTGTCGAGGAGCCCGGCGCCCTGCTCGTTGGACGCGAGGCCGATGTCCTCGGCAGTATCCTTGAGCTGCTTGCGCGCGTCGGCGTTCGTGTAGCCGTTCGCCATGAGCTGTGCGCCCGCACCCGAGACGTGCGGACAGGCCATCGAAGTCCCGTCGAAGGTGTCGTAGCCGCCGATGACCGTCGAGTAGACGTCGTCTCCAGGAGCGGCGATCTCGATCTCCGGGCCGGTCGACGAGAAGCTCGCCAGCGTGTCGTCACAGGACGTCGCCGAGACGGCCATGACGGTGCTATACTTCGCCGGATAGCCGACGCAGTCCGAACAGGGGCCGTCATTGCCGGCGGCCGCGACGAGCAGGACGCCGTTGTCGTAGGCGTACTGACAGGCGTCCTTCACCGTCGAGGAGCCAGAACTGCCACCGAGGCTCATCGAGCCGACGTCCCAGCCCTGGTCGGCGGTGTACTGGATGGCGGAGGCGACGTCGGACCACGAGCCGCTGCCGGAGTTGTCCAGCACCTTCAGCGCGTGGAGGTTCGCCTGCGTCGAGACGCCGATGACGCCCTTGCTGTTGTCCACGCCGTTGGCGATACCGGAACAGTGGCTTCCGTGGTCGTGGTCGTCGGACCAGGGATAGTTGCAGTTCTTGCCCCGACAGTCCACGTACGCCTTGTGGTTGGTGCTGACGCTCGGGTCCGCGAGGTTGGCCTGCAGGTCCGGATGGTCATCATCGATACCGGTGTCGATGATCGCGATGTCTGCACCCTTCCCGGTTTCGCCGTTCGCGTGGGCGACGTCGGAGTCGGTGCGGTCGATCCCCCACGGGAGGGACTCGCCGAGCGCCTCGTAGGTCCCGTTCTCCTCGACGTAGCGCACGTCCCCACGCGCGGAGAGTCGGGCGGCCGCCTCCTCGGTGGCCGTCATCGTGAGCGCGTCGAAGGCGAACTCGCGTTCGACGTCGATCGCGGCGTCGAGGGCCGCCCGGCGACCGCTCTCCGCGCTGTACCCCACGTTAATCTCGACTGTTCCGTCAGCTGCTGACGCGACGCCGGAAAGCCCGGCGACGCCGACCGCGCCGCCAATCGTCTGCAGTACTGTACGCCGATCGGTCCCATGGGAATTATCCAACATGGCAACTCCGAAATATACTCTCCAATACTTAAATTTACCCCTGGGAGTGAAAGATAAATAACTCAGAAGGCTAACCATATTGGGTATCAAAGCCCTCATCGGGCTCAGGTTTTGGTCTCTCAGCCATTTCGAGCCGCCCCAGCCACGATGAGTCAATCGAATCTAATCGCAATGGAGCCCAGAATCAGTCTATCGGTCGTAACAACCCGAACGGACCCAGGTCGCTATTGACCGACGAACGATTTCAGCGCCTTCGTGAACGCCGCGGGCGCGCGCCGGCGTGACCCGCGAAGCGCGTTTGCGAGAGCCTCGGACGCGTTCTCGTGGATTCCACTGCCGTGGCCGACGAGGATCCGGTCCGGGTCGATGTCGCCGAGCACGTCCCGGGGCGGGACCAGCCGGAGCAACGGGTGGACACCCAGCCGCTCCTCGCCGGCGCGGAAGAACTCGGCCGTCCCGACGGCCTCGGGGACGACGAGCGTCTCGCCGTCGTAGAGGGCGACCTCCTGCCACGGCGGAATTGTGGAGTTCCGAATATCGAGTGCTCGGAAGCCGGTATCCGCCAGCTCGCCGCTAAATCGGGCCGTCGTTGCGGTGAACTCCGACGCGACGCCGGTCATCCATTCCGGCACGAAAATCGGCACGCTGTGCCGCCGGGCGATGACGTCCGCATCCCGCTTGTGCCGGTCGGCCCCGACGACGACGCCGGCGACGGTCCCGAGCGAGCCGAGCAGGTCGTCGAGCCCCGGCGCATCTACCGGGTCAACCACCCAGACGTCGGCCTCGCCCTCCTCGGACGGCACGGCGAGCGCGTGACTCGCGCGCTTCATCCCCTCTTCCGGATAGGCCATCCAGCCCACCCCGTGCTCGAAGCGGTCGATCTCCGTCAGCGTGCCCTCGCCGGAACCCTTAATCGGCATGACTGAATTCGGGGCTATCGATACTTAAACACGGACACTGTCCGCCCATCGGAGCGGTCCTGATACGCCGACGGACCCCAGCGTGACAGGCTCGTCGGGCGCACCCTCTCACGATGTCCGACGACAGAGATCGCTTCGAAGGCGTGGACAGCGCACTGGACGAGGTCCGCGAGGCCCTCAACACGGTCGACGAGCGTCTCTTGAAGCTCCGGGACCGTAGTGAGGAGTAGTCGCCGCCGACCCCTTCTTCGGACCGATTCCCGATAACACCCTTCTCCGGGCCGTTCCCCGGCCCGCTCGCATAATCGTCGACTCTCGGGGGATAGCGAGGTGATTGCCACCGATCCACGAGCCACCCAAACACACTTGCCGATCACTGGCTATCGTGCTGGCATGTCCGACGAGACCGACCGCCGAAGGGCGATCCGCCGGGGGTACGACGACCTCGCTGACGCCTACGCCGCGGACCGAAGCCCGAGCGCAGGCGAGCAGGCGGCCTTCCGCGCCCTTCAGGGTCGGCTCGCGGACGACGCGGCCGACCGCCCGCGAGTCCTCGACGCTGGCTGCGGCGCCGGAACACCGGTATTAGCGGCCTTCCAGGAGTCGCCGGTCGACGCGGTGGGCGTTGACTTCTCAGCCGAGCAATTGGGAATGGCCACCGAGCGTGGGCCCGTCTTGCAGGGCGACATCACGGCGCTTCCCGTCGACTCGGCCACGATGGACGCCGTCACGGCCTTCCACTCGACGATTCACGTCCCGTTCGAACAACACGAAGCGCTCTATCGGGAGTTCGCTCGCGTCCTCAGACCCGACGGCTGGCTACTTGCGTCCGTCGGCGGAGAGCACTGGGAGGGCACGAATCCGGACTGGCTCGACGCCGGCGCCGCGATGCACTGGAGCTTCCCGTCGCTGGCGACGACGAAGGAGTACCTCCACGACGCCGGCTTCAGTATCGTCGAGGAGTGGATGTCCGATGACAGCCTGAGCGATGGAGAATGGCCCTTCCTGCTCTGTCGACTCGGCGATCCCTAAACAGTCGCATCCGGTTCCGCCGGCGGCGATAGCGCCAACTCGGACCTTCGCCGACGTGCCAACCCGTGATTACGCCGACGTGCCAACCCGTGATTACGCCGACGTGCCAACCCGTGATTACGCCGACGTGCCAACCCGTGATTACGCTGACGCGCCAACGTACGGACGGATCGATCGGACGATGGCGTCGATGTCGAACTCGTCTTCGGTTTTATCGAACACCTTCTCGCCGTCGGCGCGAACGATGAAGACGCCGTTGTCGCCGGTCACCAGCGAGACTTCGTCGATTTCCTCGCCGAACTGCTGTAGAAGGGCACCCGCGACGTCTTGAGCGTGGTTCAACATGCCGCACGGGACGCAGTACTCGACTTCGACGCGTGTCATGCACGGTTCTTCGGACTCGCGCCAGTTAAACGGCGGTCTCCCGGCACCTGATCACTCGAGTGCCGAACTCACTTCGTCGGTAGCGAGGCCGATGAGTGCGCCGAGCACCATCGAGAGGACGGCTGCGAGCGTCTCGCCGGCCAATCCGGGGACGCCGGCCGCCGTCGCGTCGGCGGCGTGGACGCTGAACATGGTCGCGTAGCCGAAGAACCCGCCCGGCGTGAACGAGAGCAGCGGGACGAACCTGTGGAGGCTCGCCAGGAGCATGAACGCGCCGACGACGACGCTGAGTGCGAGCGGCCCGCCGCCGAGGGCGGCGTTCACGACCAGCAGCGTCGCCGCCGCGTAGAGGATGCCGGCGAGGTTGCTCGCGTAGCCCCGGATCAGGCCGTCGAGACCGCCACCAGCCGCGTAGTACGTCGCGGAGGCGATGAACGAGGGCCACAGCGGGACGTGCAGGCCGACGACGAAGGCGTACGTCCAGGGCACGGAGGCGACGCCGAAGACGACCGCGAGTGCCCAGGTTTCGTCCCACCCGGCCACGCGCGCCAAGGGGGACGTCTCCGTTTCCGAACTCATGCTGTATCACTCATGGATGGGGTGGTCGACGACGATCGGATCGGTCGCACGGACAGCAGGCCCACTGGACGGGGTTATCTCCGGGGGCTCCCGTCGTCGAGCGCGTCCTGGATCTCCGCGACTGTACCGTCGTCGGTGTGCTCGTCGACCCACTGCTGATGTGCGTCCTCGCGAGTGGCCTTCTCGTCGATGTGTTCCGCCACCTTGGCGGCCGCGAACTGCTCTTTGGCCGATTCGGAGGAGTTACACACGGGACAGTCTTCTTCGACTGGGTCCGTCACGCGTGGTGTTCCTCCAGGTAGTCGACGATGTCGTCCGATTCGTACAGGGTCACGCCACGCTCGTGGTCGACGAGGAACGGAATCTGGTCCGTACCGCCGAGCGCTTGCAGCTGCTCGTGGGTTTGCTCGTTCCGCGTCTCACCGGCCGCAGACCGCGGGTTGTGGGTGACGTACGAGAGCCCGAGGTCCGTCATCGTCTGCCGGGCCTTCTGCGAGTACTGGCATCCCTCCGCCTGATACAGCTCCAGCACCGTTACGCCTCCACTTCAACTCGCTCGCGAACCGACTCGGTAACGGCCGCGAGGTCGAGTTCGCCGCCCTGCTCGTCTTTGTCCCAGACCACGTCTCCGTCCGCGGACACCTTGAAGACGCCGCCGTGACCTGGCTCGAGACGAACCCCGTCGAGGTCTCGGCCGAACTCTTCTAAGAGCGCCTCCTGGGTATCGACGGCGTATTCGAGGAGGCCACACGGCACACAGTATTCGATGTTGACTTCGGTCATTGCAATAGGACGGACGGGCTCCCCCGGGATAAAATATCAGGTACCTTTCACGAAACGAGGTTTCGCCGGCGAAACTGCGGTTTCGACTTGATACCACGTATCCGTGAGGTACTTACTTCCGTCCGGCGACACGAGGGACGGGCATGAACGACGCGACCGACGTTCCGGCGGACGAGTGTCTGGCGGTGTGGTGTGCGGGCGACGACTGGTGTGCGATCACCTGCGCGATGGACGTCGTGGGGAACAAGTGGCACCCGGTCATCATCCATCGCCTGCTACAGGACGGGGCCATGCGATTTAACGAGCTGAGCGACGCTGTCGGCGCCATCACGAACAAGATGTTGTCGGAGAGTCTCGACGACTTAGAGGAGAAAGACCTCGTCGACCGCGAGGTCGTGAACGAGAAACCCGTCGCCGTCGAATACTCCCTCACCGAGCGAGGCCGGTCGCTGGAGCCGGTGATCGAAGCGCTCCAGGAGTGGGGGCAGACGCACCTGCAGCCCGCCGAGAGCGAGTCGGAGTCCGCCTGCTAAGGTGGCAACGCCCGACTGAATCCCTGAGTCAGCGGAAGCCGGGACGCCAGTAGAGCAATGCAACCGTGATCAGGAAGACTACCGTCGAGAGGTCGTAGGAGTTGTTGACCGCCAGGGCAGTCAGGAACGTGCCGCCGCCGAGGACAGTCGTCGCGAGGCCGGCGACGACCGGCCACGTACAGGAGACGCACGAGAAGATGCCCACCACGCTCATGGCGGCCGACCGCGACGCGGTCAGGACGGCGTTGTACACCAGGTACGACAGCGCGACGTACCCCAGCAGGTACGCGGGCTTGACCACCAGCTGAATCCACGGGCTGGCGAACACGAAGGCAGGCCCCCAGCCGGGGGGCAGCAGCGCGATACGATAGGCGATCTCGAACTCCGGCGAGCCGGCGTTGATCAGACTGCCGGCCATGGCGACGACCCCGAAATACACCGTCGCGATGGCGACCGCGCGCCGTCGCTCCCGGAACGACGCGCTCGGGGGGTCCACGCGCCAGAGCACCAATACGGCGACGTTCAGCCAGAGCAGCCCGTAAACTACGTACCGTGGCTCGCCCATCCCCGCCTCGGTGAACAGGAAGTAGGAGACGACGGCGAGCAGCTGCAGGTTCAACAGGAACGCGACCCAGCCGACCGTCGTTCGGTCGACCGACACGCGTCGAAGCTGGTCGAATCGGGTGGTGAGCTGTGTCATAGGAGGACGGAGTCGAAGACGACGGCGAGTAGCAGCAGCCCCAGGTACGCGTTCGACGCTTGGAACGCCCTGAAGGCCGCGGATTCGGTGCGTTCGTAGTGGAGCTGTACGACGGCCCAGAGGAACACTGCCCCGAGCCCGACGCCGACGACGACGTAGAGGACGCCCAGCGCGTCCGACACCGCCGCCAGCACCGCGGCAGCCACGAGCGTGGCCCCGAGGTACCAGAGGATGTGCCGGCGCGTCGTCGTCTCACCGCGCACGACCGGCATCATCGGGAAGCCGCCGCGCTCGTAGTCGTCCTTGTACGCCAGCGCGAGGTTGTAGAAGTGCGCGGGCGTCCACAGGAAGATGAGCGTCGCGAGGAGCAGCCCCCCGACGCCGATGTCGCCTGTCACGGCCGCCCACCCGATGAGCGCTGGCAACGCGCCTGCGGCGCCGCCCAGGACGGTGTTCTGGACCGTGTTCGGCTTCAGCACGAGCGTGTAGACGATGCTGTAGAAGGCTATCGCCGTCGCCCCGAGCACCGCGGCGAGGAAATTGATCGACCAGAAGAGGCCGACGGAGACCGCCGTCAGCAGCAGGCCGAATGCGACAGCGTTTCGCACCGGAACCAGGTCGACTGCGAGCGGGCGGTCGCTGGTCCGTTGCATGCGCCGGTCGACGTCGCGTTCGAGCACGTGATTGAACGTGCCCGATGCGCCGATCGACAGGCAGCCGGCGAGCAGCGTCGTCGCAACGGTCTCCACGGTGAAGGCCGGCCCGCCGGCGAGCGCCATCGCCGCCGCGGCGACGAGGCAGAGCAGCCACATCAGCCGCGGCTTCATCATCCGCCAGTAGGCGGCGACAGTTGCCTGCAGTCGCGGGACGAACGCGTCAGGCACCGTTCCCGTGGACGTTGCCGGCGAGAGGTCCTCGTCCATCGTTGGCTCGCCGTCCGGGACGTCGTCGGGGGACCCCGTCTCGGCTTCCAGCCACCAGCCGAGCGCCGCGAGCTCGGCGGCGAAGATCGCGATCCCGGCCGCGAGGTGGACCGCGGAGGTTCGTGGGGAGGCGCCGACCGTGGCGACGAAGGCGCCGAGGCCGGCCTGTGCGGGGTACAGGAGTATCGCGGCGAGGAGCGCGTAGCGAACCCGACGCGATTCCCCGCGCCGCCACGCCAGCACGGTCGTCGCGACGACGAGCAGCCCGACGACGACGGCGGCGACTCGGTGGCCGAAGGCGACCCACCCGAGCGTGCTCGCCGGCAGCGCGTAGCCGTTCCCGCAGGCGGGCCACGCGGTACATGTCGCCGCAGCGTCGGTGACGGCCGTCGCCGCCCCGACGATAAGGAGAAGGTAGACACCCATCGCGGTGGCGGCGAGATAGCCGGGGAAGCGATCGGGGACGTTCACGCGTCAGGGTTTGGGTTACCCGCATATAGGTTCCGCGTTTCGTTTTCGGACGCTGGGAATCCACGGGAGAGGACGATGGACGTTGCGGCGTTCAACCAGGGTGTCACACTCGACGCTCAGGCCCGGTCGAAGGACGTGTTGCCGGGGAGTGCTCGGCGACGTTGCCGGGGAGTGCCCGGTGACGTTGCCGGGAAGCGTTCGGTGACGTTGCCGAGGAGCGCCCGGTGACGTTGCCGGGGAGTGCTCGGTATCTTCGCCTCGCGTGAACCGTACCCAGTTCGATTCACACCCGAATTACATCACACCGAAGACATTTACGGACCCTCCGTGGATACCCACCATGGACGCGCCCCGACCGGCGGTCATCCTCGAAGAGGGCTCCTGGGATTTCCTGTTCGGCAGCGTGAGCAAGATCGTCGGGCTGCTGGCGACGATTCTGCTGTTTTTCACCGCCGTGTGGGTCATCAGCTACGGCGGTGGAAGCGCTGCGATCCTCACCGTTGTGTTCCTCGCGGGGCTACTCGGCGTCCTCGCGCTCGGCTACGTGTCCGAGATCGAATTTCGGCTCCTCGTCAAAGCGATTACCCTCCCGTTGCTCGGTATCGTCCTGATCACGGGCGACATGATCCCGCGATCGATCGACTTCATCGTGTACGGACTCGTCGGCGTGACGGTGCTTCTCGTCTTCTACGAGCTCCTGTACTAACCATCGCTCACCGAGCGGTTCCGACGAGTCATCAGGTCTCGTCGCACCGTTCGTCGAGTACGCGGTCGACGATAGCGCCGGTCGAGAGGAGTTCGTCATCGTATCGCTTCTCGCGCCCGCTGGCGCGCTCGACGCGGCAGTCGATGCCACGCTCGGCGAGCGCGCCCGCGATGGCGTCTTCGTCGTGATGCTGGTCGTAGCCGAGGACGATCACGTCGGGGCTGATCTCCTCGATGGGCACGAAGATGTCCGACTCGTGGCCCAGCCGCGCCTCGTCGACGACGTCGAGGGCGGCGACCATGTCCCGTCGCTGGCGATCACAGAGGATCGGCGGGTCCTTATGGGTAACGTTGGCCGAGCGGGCGACGATGACGTGGAGCTCGTCACCGTACGTCGCCGCGTCCGAGAGGTAGTGCACGTGGCCGGGGTGGAGGAGGTCGAACGTCCCCTGCGCGACGACCCGCGTCATCTGAGCCACGAGAGGAAGCCGCTGCGTTCCTGGTCCGCTGCCTCCGCCTCCTCGGCCGCCAGCTCGGCGTCGATGTCCGCCTGCGTGAAATCGAAGAAGTGGTCGTCCGGAACCTCGACGTCGAGCACTTCGAGGGTCCGTTGCTCGCCCGCGTTGTCGAACACCTTCCAGTCGCCCCAGCCGTACGGGGCCCCGACGATGATGTGCACCTCGCCCTGGCCGAAGGTGTCCAGGTCGGCGTCGCTGGGGCGTAACACGCCGTTCGGGTGGGAGTGTACCGACCCCACCGACCGCATGTCGTTCGGCTTCATGTCGGATCTGACTGTCGCGCTCGTCGGGTCCGAGACGGTCCCCGGGATGACGAGCACGTCCGTGATGACCTGCCCGGTCCGGTCGAGCCCGAGCTTCCGCGCGTCCTCGGCCCGGAGGAAGCCCATGTACTCGTTGGGATGGGTCTCCTCGGCCGCCTCGAGGACGAACTCCATCGTCTCCCGGGCGATGCCCAGGAGGTCGTCCGACCGGAACAGTCGCATACACCGAATTCGAACGCCGCTCCTTCTAAGGGTTCCGGGTGACATCCTCCTCGCCGTAAACGGCGAGGCTTCCCGTACCGCACGTTGGGATATTTGCCGGTCTACGATACGACCTGTTCTCTCGTGCGAAACATCCCGCTTTCGCGGTCGAACAGGTGTACCGATGGCTGTGCCACACAGCCGTTACTCCTATCCTCGCCGTGAGGACTCGGAGTTATCTTCTGGCGCATGTTCTCGGCCCCGTTACAATCCGCGTTACCCACCAACTCACACGACGAGCAGACGTACAAGCCACGTTCGACGCGATTCGATCTCGTGTCGTCACCACATCTTGAACACGTCTTCGAGGTGCCCCACTCGTTCTCTTTTAGCACCTCAACACCCCGTATCTTGCCCTTGTATTCGAGGTACTGGTAGATACGGTCGAACGCCCACGAATGCAACCTCTTATTCCCCGTCTTCCCCCAGTCCGACTCACGCACGTCTTCAGGCCAACCTACCGCGAGCTTACCAACACCGCGTTCAACACACTCGGTGATGATCGCGTCCGTAAGCGTGTGGTAGAAGTGTGTCTCGCGTTCCGTGAGTTTCCGGCGCGCCCACATCGACTTCTCCGAAGGGCCGTTTTCACCCTCAGTATCATACTCTGATCGGGTGAAGTAGTGCTTGTCTTCTTTGAGCGAGTTACCGGGGTAGAGAACGTATTCGTCGGGGAACGCGACCGTAGCGATGTTCTTGATACCGAGGTCGATACCCGCCACTTCGTTGTCTGCCGATTCGTTCGTTTCAAGTTCGATTTTGCAGACGAAGTGCAGCTCCCATTCATCGCCGTTCCAGACTGCACGAACGTTCTGTACCCTGTTGACTTTCGAAAGGTCAACGTCCGGGCGGGTCTGGTACTCGCAAAGAAGGAAGTCTGAACGGTGGTCTTTCAGGTTCTTTCCTTTTGAAAGTCGGACGCGATTGTTTTCGGGGTCGTGTGTGAATCCATCGGTTTTGAACGTGACCGTGCTTCGTAGTCGGGTGGCGCCGTGTTTGCGGTAGCCGGGCGGATTCGCCGTCTCGTCTTTCTGTCGCAGGTCGAACCACGACTGGAAAGCGTCGGAAAGTTCTTCGATGACTTTCTGACTGGATTGCGCGTTCAAGTCTTTCCAGCACTCTTGGTTCTTCATATACGCTTTCAGCGTCCCTTCGTCCGGTATTTCGCTGGTTGCGTCCCAGATACGGTCGGCTGTCCAGCGTGCGACGTTCCAGATTTTCGAGGCGGAATCTCCGAGCGAATTGAGGCCGTCACACTCCTGTCGGTGGTTCTGGATGGAACCAACGTAGGTGCGCGTGACCTCAATCCCCATACATAGCCTATGTAGACTAATTTGCTTAATAGTATGTATTACCGTGGCATATCCGACCGGAGTGGTCGTCGGTAGTTCGTGTCGGAATTGTCGGATTCACTCCCGTCCCCAGAACGCGCGCGTTCTGGTGTGCGAACGAGAGCTTCGCTCTCGTCAACGCCGTAAACGGCGGGATTCTCTCCTCGAAGAAAGATAGCAGATCCGTTCGGCCGTGTCCGGCGTCGCGTATAACAAGCTTAACACCCGTTGACGGCGAAGCACTCGCTATGACTGATCAACACGCCGGGGATTCCGGCGAGCGGGACGATTCGAGTTCCGCACCCTCCGATGAACCGACGTCTGCGGGAGGCGACGAACGACCGGTCGTCTACGACCTGGCCCCGGACTGCACCCTCTCGGACGTCGAACCTGACGCCTACTACCACGCCGAAGTGAACGGCGTCGTCGAGTACGGCATCTTCGTCGACGTCTCGGACGCCGTGAGCGGACTGGTCCACGAGTCGAACCTCTCCACCGATTACGGCGTCGGCGACAAACTGATCGTCCACTTGGAGGAGATCAAGGAGAACGGCGACATCGCGTTCGACGACGTCGACCTCGCAGACTACGAGACGGTGACCGTCGAACACGAGCCCGAGATCACGCGCATCCACGGGCTCGAGCCGGGCGACTCCGTAACGGTCGAGGGGGAGATCGTCCAGACCAAACAGACCGGCGGACCGACCATCTTCGGGGTCGCCGACGCGACCGGCATCGTCTCCTGTGCCGCCTTCGAGGAGGCCGGCGTCCGCGCATACCCCGAGATCGAGGTCGGCGACATGGTTCACCTCTCCGGCGACGTGGAAACTCGCGAGAACGCCCTCCAGATCGAGGTCGACTCGCTCACGAAGCTCGATGGTGACCGCGAAGCCGACGCCCGCGAGGAGTTCGAGACCGCCATCGACGAGCGCGCGACGCCTGCGGACGTCGACCCGCTCGTCGAGTGGGACGCGTTCGAGGACATCCACGAAGAGCTGAAAGAGGTCGCCACCCTACTCCGTCGGACCGTCCTGGAAGGGCGCCCGCTCCGCGTTCGCCATCACGCCGACGGCGACGGCATGTGCGCCGCGATTCCGGTTCAACACGCCCTCGAGAACCTCATCCGAGAGGTCCACGAGGACGTCGACGCCCCGCGCCACCTCTTCAAGCGACTGCCGAGCAAGGCCCCGTTCTACGAGATGGAGGACGTCACGCGCGACCTCAACTTCGCGCTCGAAGGGCAGGCCCGCCACGGCCAGAAGCTCCCCTTCCTGCTCATGCTCGATAACGGCTCCACCGAGGAGGACGTCCCCGCGTACGAGAATCTGGCCCACTACGACATCCCCATCGCCGTCGTTGACCACCACCACCCGGACCCCGAGGCCGTCGACCCGCTGCTCGACGCCCACGTCAACCCGTACACGCACGGCGAGGACTACCGGATCACGACCGGCATGATGTGCGTCGAACTCGCGCGGCTCATCGACCCGAGCATCTCCGAGGAGCTGGAGCACGTCCCCGCCGTCGCCGGCCTCTCGGACCGCTCGAAGGCGGAAGCGATGGACGACTACGTCGACCTCGCCAGCGAGGCCGGCTACGAGCGCGAGGACCTGCTGGACATCGGCGAAGCGCTCGACTACGCGGCCCACTGGCTCCGCTACAACGAGGGGAAGACCCTCGTCAACGACGTCCTCAACGTCGGCTGCGAGGACGAGGAGCGTCACAAAGAACTCGTCGAGTTCCTCGCGGAACGCGCCGAACGCGACGTGGACCGCCAGCTCACCGCCGTCGAGGACCACGTCGAGCAGGAGCGGCTCGCCTCGGGCGCACGCCTCTACCGCATCGACCTCGACGAGTACGCCCACCGGTTCACCTACCCCGCGCCGGGGAAGACCACGGGCGAACTCCACGACACGAAGGTGAAGGAGACGGGTGACCCCGTCATCACCATCGGCTACGGGCCGGACTTCGCCGTCCTGCGCTCGGACGGGGTCCGGCTGGACATCCCGAACATGGTCACCGAGCTCAACGAGGAGCTGCCGGAAGCCGGCGTCTCCGGCGGTGGCCACCTCGTCGTCGGCTCGATCAAGTACGTGAAGGGCGTCCGCGGCCCGGTCATCGAGGCCCTCGTCGAGAAGATGGCCGACGCCGAGATCGACGAGGAACTCTCGTCGACGATCCAGCTCGAGGACTGAGCCGTCGGCATCGCGAGAGAGGTACGTCACCCGCGACGACCCTCCCCCGCATCATCGAGTGAAGCTCACTTTTCGCCGCCCGAGCCAACCAGCACCGAGCAGCGCGGCGGCGACCGCTCCGACGAGGGTGACCGGGAGGAACACGCTCCCGCCACGCCAGTCCGCCGCGTAGACACGCGCGAAGAAATCCGCGAGTTGCGGGCTCCGGATTGCGAGTAACACCTCGCGGTTCTCGGTCGCAGCCTGTCGGTTCCAGTTGAGACTGCCGACGACCACCGTGTCGTCGGCGACGACGCCCTTCGCGTGAACCTTCCCGTAGCGTCTCCGGGGTTCGGCGATGCTGACCGTGAGCGGCACGTCCCGCGCCGCGGCGCGGGCGTTCAACTTCTTCGTGAGATTCTCGTTCTCCCGCTCGTCGTACCAGGCGTTCGACAGCAGGACTCGTGTCCGGACTCCCCGGTCCGCTGCTCGGAGGACTGCCGCGAGCAGCTCGCTGTCGTCGCCGGCGCGTGGGATGATGACGAACACGCGCTCGTCGGCGTCGTCGATGATCGAAACCATGCGGCTCCGGGCACCCTCGGGCGTGACGAGTAGCTCGACCCGTTGGGGGTTGGCGCTGACGGGCCCGAATCTGTCCGGGAAGTCGGCGGTAGCGCGCGAGTCGTTCTGGAGGGTCACGTTCGCCCGGACCGCGGGCCAGGGCTGGGCGTCGACCGCCGTCGAATCCAGTTCGAACAGCCGGGCGAGGTCGCTCGCGAGCGATGCGTTAGCGACGGTGACACCCCACCCTCGGCTTCCGGCGCCGCCGGTGCCGGCCGGCTTCCAGTTCTCCGTCATGACGACGACCTGGTCGTCGACGACCGCGTACTTGGCGTGATGGTAGGCGAATCGGGTTCGCGGGCCGGCGAGGACGCGGACCTCGATGCCGGCGGCGTGGAGTCGGTCGAGGACGCGGGCCATCGGTCGCGGAAACCCGCCCACCGGCGTCCCTTCGACGAGGACGCTCACGGCGACGCCGCGCTCGTGGGCGTCGACGAGCGCGTTCGCGACGCGTTCGGAGGCGAGCGTGTAGCCCGCCAGCCGGATCCGTTCGTCGGCCTCTTGGAGCGGGGCGAGCGGGGCGTTCGGGTCGTCCGGGAGGACGAAGGCGGTCGCGTTCGCGTCCCGCACGACGTTTCGCGTTGCCGGGTCGAACGCCTCGTAGCCGTACGGCTGCCAGCCCGTGTCGCGGTGCCAGACCGTCGCCTCATCGGCGTCACCGTACTCGACGACGTCGACGGGGGTGCCCTCGTACCGGAGTTCGATGCGGTCACCGGCAGCCGATAGCGGGAAGTGGTCGACGCGGTAGATCCGGCGGTCGACGTGACGGCCCGCGTTCCGGGGATCCATCGCGATGCCGACCGTTCCGACCGCGCTGTTCGGCAGTCGCACACGATGATGGCCGTCCCAGAGCGACCAGTTACCGGGACGGGGCAGGTCGACGACGAGGTATTCTCCCCGGTTCCCGGCGGCAACGGGGTTCGGATAGAGTTCGACGATGGCGGCGGTGCTCGGCGCCGTCGTGTTCCCGTCCGGGACGGTGTCGGCATCTCGTTCGGGCGCCATGGCGGCGGGCTCAGCGCTGGTTAGCCCAACGGCTGGACTCAGCGTGGCGAGTAGTAGCGCTGCGGCGAGCAGGCAAGCCCTTCGCACACGACCTCTGGCTCGGTATGGGATAAAAACGTCCGGACGAGTGCCTGTCTGGGTTCGGATGCGGGGATGCTCTCGCGAGCCGCTACTCCAGCGACCGTCTCAAAAAATTCAAACGGGGTCCGACTCTCTGCTTCGGGGTAAAACTCCGATTCAGGCCGGCTGCGCGGCCGCTTCGAGCGTCTCGCTGGCCTTCTGCGCCTCCGTCTGGACGATGAAGACGCGCTCGTCGGTGTAGTCGGCGACGATTTCGAGGGCCTCCTGCGTCCCGATCTGCCGGAGGGCCCAGGCGGCCGCCGCGCGGACCTCGTCCGACTCGTCGGATTCGAGGGTCTCCGCCAGGGGGTCGACGGCGCGGGTGTCGCCGATGAGTCCGAGCGCGCGCGCCGCGAGCGGGCGGACGTGCTCGTTGTCCATCTCGAGTTTGTTCGCCAGCGGCTGGACCGCTTCCTCGGCGCCGATTTCGCCGAGCGCCTTGAACGTCAGCTGCTGCAGGCCGGGGTCGGAATCCTCGTCGACGTACTCGAGGAGCGTTTCCGTCGCCTCGTCCGCGGCCATCTTGCCGAGGATGCGGATGCCGTCCTCGTCGCGCTTGCCAGCGCGGTCGAGCATCGCGTCGATAGCGTCCTCGGTGGCCGCCTTCTTGCCCATGCGTTCGAGCGCTTCGAGGCAGTGGCGCTCCATGAAGTCCGAGCCCATCATGTCGAGCGCGAGCAGGACCATCTCAGTGTTGCCCTCGCGCTCGTGCGCCTTCAGCGCGGCCCACTCGACCGGGTAGTCCTTGTAGTGACCGAGTACGTCGAAGTAGCCCTGGGCCTGGAGCTTCTCGCGGGATTCGAGGTCGTCCCACTCCTCCGCAGCGTCGAGGTCCGCGGAGAGCGCGTCCGCGGCGTCGACGAGGGCCGCGATCGTCTCGGCGTCCTCGTCGGCGTCGAGGTCGGCGTCCTCGACGGCGTCCGCGAGCGATTCGAGCGCGATGACGAGGGACTCCTCGTCGGCGGATTCCGGATGCACGTCGACGTCGATCGTCTCCGCGAGCGTGTTCGCAAAGGTATCGACGGCGGCTTCGACCTCTTCCGCGCCGGTTTCGGTCCACTCGCCCTCCTCGATCGTCGAGACGGCGGCCTCGACGTCGGCCACGACGTCCTCGGCGTAGGGGCCGCGCGCCGCCTCCAAGTCCCCGCGCAGGTCCTCGATGCGGGATTCGAGGGCTTCCTGGGGATCTTCCTCTTCTTCGTCCTCCGGGTCGGGGAGGTCAGCGTCCGCGAGCGCGCTCTCGGCGTCGTCGATCAGCGCCTCGACCTCGTCGAGGTCGGCTTCCGTCTCGGCCGACTCCAGTTCGTCGGCGACCGCGTCGAGATACTCGTTCAGCGACTCCGCCGTGATCTCCTCGGGGAGCGATGGGGTCTCCGTTTCGGTGGCCTCCGCGTCCGCGGCCTCCGCCGCCGCGTCGTCGGCCTCGCCCTCGTCGTCGCCGTTGCTCATATGGGTTGAACTGCGCGCGTGTTGCATTAAGGCGTTTCCCTTCGCGCGCACGGGACACGTGTCGAGTGGTGTGTCCAGTTCCCTGGTTGAGTCCAGAGTGGCCGGCGGCTCCAGGGCCCGGGTCGCGTACTGAACGCGTCCCAACGAGCCATCCTGAAGATGGACACTCCCGCAATTCGGATCGTTGTTCAAAAGATTTGTTCTCGAAACCCCAACCAAAGTTACCTCTGTGTGAATAGTTAAGTGGTGAGCGGGCAAATAGCTGGCCGTAATGAGCACCCAGAAGACTGTCCGAGATGAGTACGGCGAAGTCCACGAAAGTGAAGCACTCCGGATTCCGGAGGACAAGGCGGAGCAGCTCGTGGACGCCCTCAACAGCGACCTTGCGGCCACGTACGTTCTGTATCATCAGGTGAAAAAGCACCACTGGCTCGTCGAGGGCGCCGAGTTCCGCGACATCCACGAGTACCTGGGCGAGGTCGCGGCCGACCTCGAAGAGGGTGCGGACATCATCGCCGAGCGTGCCCAGGCGCTCGGTGGCGTCCCGCTCTCCGGCGGCGCCAACTACGAGGAGGTCGCCCCCGTCTCGCCCGAGGGCAAGGACGCCTACGACATCCGGACCTCGCTGGAACACGACCTCGAGATATTCGGTGACATTACCGAGCAACTTCGCGAACACATCCGGCTCGCCAACGAGCTCGGCGACTACAACACCGAGGAGGAGCTCCGCGGCGTCCTGGCCGACGTCGAGGAACACGGTCACCACATCGAGCACTATCTCGAGAACGACACGCTCGTCGAAGGCGCCGAGTAGGGGCCTCGGTCGGTCTATTTACTTTTTATATATGGCGCGTCAGAAAATCGAGTAGCGACACCTGCTGAGAGCGAACGCTGGAGAAGGAAAAGCGGTGAACCCGGCTGCTTACTGCGTCAGATCGACAGTGTAGTCGGTCGCGATCCAGCCGTCGGTGTTGTCTTCCTCGGAAAACACGGTTCGGTCGTCGGAGTGCCGAATGGCGCGAACCAGTGGATGATCGTCCTCGGGCCCGTCCTCCACAGCTGGTGCATCGGCGGCTTCCATACACACCCGTGTGACCCTCCCACTATTATGGGTTTTGGTCAGCCTAAACCCTCCGGTGGCGTTTCGACGGTCGGTTCCTACTCGCGACCGAGGCCGCAGCCGGAGATGGCCGTGCAGTCGACGCCGCGGGCCTCCAGCTCGTCGATGAGGACGTTCAGCCCGATGGCGTCGGAGGCGATGTGCCCTGTCACGACGAGGTTCTTTTCGTCGCCGTACTCCTCCGTGAGGGCCTCGGTGTCGCCCGCGCCGACGTGGATGTAGAGGACGGTGTCGACGCCGTGGTCGAAGTACGCGCTGGCGACGTCCTCGCCGCCGTTGGTGCCGGCGGCGTGGTGGACGGCGACCTCGCCCAGCTCGTTCGACTCGTCGCCGACGCGGAGCTGAATGTCGGTCATCGCGTCATCGAACTCCGGCAGGTCACCCAGCGCGTCGATGAAGTCCCCGACCTCGTCGTCGGCGTCGAACTCGTCGGCGACCTCGGCCATCTTCCGGCGGCCGACCTCGTCCGGCGCGAGGTGGATGTTCATGTACGGCTGGTCGAGAACCTCCGCGACCGAGGGGTCGTGGCGGTAGTTCATCGAGTGGGCGCCGTGGTCCATGCGGTCGACGATGCCGCTCGCAGCGTCGCGGGCGACGTCCTCCGGGACGCCGTGGTTCGTCATGAACTCGACCTGCTTTTCGAGCACGTCGGTGAACTCGAGCCTGGCTTCGTCGCCGGTCGGATGGTGCGCGAGCACGAGGTCGTAGCCCTCGCGGTCCGCGAGCTGAATCTCCGGGCTCTCGAGGTCGATGCCGACGAGCGCGGATTCGACGTCGTCGCTCGCGACGTAGGTCGTCGAGTCGCCGGGGACCTCGTCCCAACCGACCAGCTCGAGGCTCAGATCCATGATCTCCGCAGTAGACAGTCCCATACCTGCACCTGACGGCGTGGGGTACCAAAACCCGCGGAATCGGCAAGCCGGACGCGACGCGGCGCCGGTGGCCCGACCCACGCACGCGGGCTCCACGATACGGGCAAATCCCACGGCGTATCGTAGAAGCTTACCCGTCCCGGGCCCTCGCTGCGGGTATGACGGACACGCTATTCACCCCACTGACGCTCCGGGACACGACGTTCCGAAATCGCGTGATGGTCTCGCCGATGTGCCAGTACTCCGCGGAGGGCGGCTTCGCGACCGACTGGCACCGGATCCACCTCGGCTCGCGCGCGGTCGGCGGTGCGGGCGTCGTCATGTCGGAGGCCACGGCGGTCGAGGCCCGCGGCCGCATTACGCCGCAGGACCTCGGTATCTGGACCGACGAGCACGCCGAGAAGCTCGAACCGATCACGGAGTTCGTGAAGTCGCAGGGCGCGACTCCGGGGATCCAGCTCGCCCACGCCGGCCGGAAGGCGTCGAATACCCGGCCCTGGGAGGGCAGCGAGCCGATCCAGCCCGACGAGGGCGGCTGGGAGACGATCTCCCCGTCGGGGATTCCGTATCCCGACGAGGAGCCACCGGAAACGAGCGCGATGGACCACGGCGACATCGCCGCCGTGATCGATTCCTTCCGCGCCGCGGCCGAGCGCGCGCTCGACGCCGGTTTCGAGATCGCGGAGATCCACGCGGCCCACGGCTACCTCATCCATCAGTTCCTCTCACCCGTCGCGAACGACCGCGACGACGAGTACGGCGGGAGCTTCGAGAACCGCACGCGGTTCGCCCGCGAGATTACCGAAGCCGTGCGCGAGGTCTGGCCCGACGACAAGCCCGTGTTCGTCCGCATCTCCGCAACCGACTGGCTCGACGACCGCGAATCGTGGACCGTCGAACAGTCGGCTCGCCTGGCCCCCCTGCTCGAGGAAGCCGGCGCCGACCTCATCGACGTCTCCGGCGGCGGGATCCACCCCGACCAGGACCTCCCGCACGCTGGCCCCGGCTATCAGGTCCCCTACGCCGAGGTCGTCCGCGAGGACGCGGACATTCCGGTCGCAGCCGTCGGGAAGATCACGGACCCGACCCACGCCGACTCGCTCGTCCGCAACGAGCGGGCGGACCTCGTCGCGATCGGCCGCGAACTGCTCCGGCACCCCTACTGGGCGCTGGAGGCCGCTCACGAACTCGACGCCGACGTCGAGTGGCCGCCGCAGTACCGCCGCGGGCGGTTCGACTGAAATCGCACTAACCGGCCGTCGGTGTGCTGACAACGGCTAGCATACGACGGCAACCCTTTTGCTTCATCCCAGTGGCTCTCGAGTATGGTCGAGTATCGCCCCTTCCCCGAGGACCGCAAGGCGGAGTTTCACGAGATGGCGAACTACGCGTTCTCGCCGGAGGACGGCCAGTTCGACCCCGAGGACGTCGACGAGCGACCGTCGCTGGAGCAGCCACGTGGCCTGTTCGCGGACGACGAGCCGCTGGTCATCTGTGCCCACCGCGACTTCCAGCTCCGGATTCGCGGTACCGACCGGGACGTCGCCGGGCTGAGCGTCGTCGCGTCCGCCCCCGAGCATCGCCGACAGGGGTACACGAAACGGTTGCTGGCGGAGTCGCTCGCGGAGTACCGCGAGAACGGGACCGCCTTCTCGGTCCTCTGGCCCTTCGAGTACTCGTTCTATCGCAAGTACGGCTGGGGAACGGTGAGCCAGTTCGTCTACGTCAAGACTCCGCCGGAGCAGCTCGGCTTCGTCACCGACGCGGACGCAACCCGGGACGCGCCGGGGACGTTCGTCGAACTCGACGCGGACGACTTCGAGGCCACGGCCCCGGTCCTCGACGCGATGGCCGAGCGGTACGACTTCACGCTGAACTGGACCCAGGACTGGTGGGAGCGGCTAATTCTCCAGACCTGGAACGACGACCCCTTCGTCTACGGCTGGAAGCGCGACGATGAGCTCCGCGGCCTTCTCAGGTACACGTTCCAGGAATCCGGCGATGACCGGGTCCTCGAAGTGAACAACGTCGCCTTCGCGGACGAGACCGCCTGGCTGAACCTCCTGCGCTTCTGCCGGAACCACGACTCGCAGGTGTCAGAGGTCCGGATCCGCGCCCCGCCGGACGTCGAGCTGCTGGACCGCGTCGACGACCCGCGAGCGGTCACATGCGAGCAACGCACAGGGCCGATGTTCCGGCTCGTCGACGTCGCGGACGCGCTCGAACAGCTTTCCCCATCCGTCGCCGGCGACGACGAGGGCCGAGTCGACGTCGTCGTCTCCGACCCGCTGGCCGACTGGAACGACGGCCGATTTAGTGTGCAGGTTCGCAACGGCTCGGTTACCGCCGAGCGGGTGGGGTTAAACGGGGAATCCGCTGAAGCAGCGGAAGCTGTCCCGACGGTCCACGTCGGTATCGGCACGCTCTCGCAGCTGTACGCCGGCTATCACGACGTCGACGAAGCCGAGCGGATAGGGGACTTACAAATCACCCGGGGAAGTAGCGACGCAGCTCGCTCGACCCTGGGAGAACTTTTCCCGCCGCGCAGAACGCACCTGCGGGAGGGCTTTTAGGCTGGCGTGTGAAGCCACGGCAATGACCGATCGAGATACCGACCGCGATAGTCCCTCGGACTCGGGACCGAATTCGAGTCGCGAGGACCTCGAAGCCCGCCTTTCGGAGCTCGAGACGACACTGGAGGAGCTCCGCGGGGAGTTACGAACTGAACGCGGCGGTCCGCTTCGGCCGCCGAGTCTCACCGAACTTCTCCGGTTTACCGAGCAATACACGATCCCATCGCTCATCGCGCTGCTGGAGACCACGATCAAGTCGCTGGAGCTGCTGCAGGGAACGCTCCGCCTCGCCGACCCGGGACGCGAGCTAACGACGGAAGATGACCGTCAACGGGGCGGGGGCACCGGCACTGGCTCCGAACGGCTCGCCGGCGTGCGCGAGAACGCCGAAGCGCAACTGGCGTCGACGCTGTCGGACCTCCGCGACGCGCTGTCGGAGGCCAACCTCCCGGAGGAGAGCGCGCCGCGGTCGATTCTGGAGGAGTCTCGGGAGCTTACCGCGGAAATCGAGTCGGAGCTGGAGGAGTCGACTCGGCCGGAAGAACGGGGGCCGCCGCCGGCGACGGAGCCAACCGAGTCGGAGTCGGCGGATGCGGGCGCAAGGGACGCGGGCCCCGAATCCCGGCACGACGGGGCGGTCCACATCGACGTCCACGATCCCACTTCCGAGGGAGAGTCGCGCCGGGAGTCGAGCGAGACGGTCGACGGCGACGGTCCGGTAGCCGGCGAACCGGCCGACATAACGAGGGAAACCGAACCCGAGGACGGCGCCGAACCTGAGGACGGCACCGAACCCGAGGACGGCGCCGAACCCGAGGACGGCACCGAACCCGAGGACGGCACCGAACCCGAGCGCGTGTCGGTCGACGTCGACTCCGAACTCGAGTCGATCAAGCGTGAACTGGGCGACGAGGCTGCAACGGAGGAAGGCGAGGAGGCCGCCGAGAGCGACAGCGACGCGAACGCCGACGGCGGCGAGAACGTCAACGACGGCGAGAATGTCGACGACGGTGAGGCCGACGACGCTTCCCCCGAGTCGTAGCAAAAGGTAGAGTGATCGTCGCGCTGGATGTCTGCCTACTCGACCGGGCGGAACCGGAACCCGTCCCAGTCCTGGCTGTCGGGCTCGCGGATGCCGGCTTCGGGGTCGCGAAGCTCCTCGGCGTACACCGGTTCGACGGCGTCGCCGATCTCGACGTCCGTCTCCGCGACGATCTGCCCGAGCGCGCGCACTGGCGGGCCGTCGTAGTCCTCCCCGAGGTCGAAGTCGACGATGGCAAGCGTGTTCGGCTCACGAACGCCGGGCGGCGTCGCCGTCGACTCCGTCCACGTGACGACCTCCGCCTCGTAGTCGGCGAGGTCGACGGTGCCGACGCGGGCGGCGCCGTCCGGGCCGAGTCGGTGCGGCGGGTAGGTGACCGCTCCGTTCTCGTACTCCGCTGCCTCGAACACTGGGGTCTCCTGAGAGTCGCTCATTGTTCCGCCTCCATGATGGTGGTCGTGACACAGTTCCCGAACCCGCCGACGTTGCAGGCGAGTCCGACCTCGGCGTCGACCTGGCGGTCACCCGCCTCGCCGAGCAGCTGTTGATAAATCTCGTACGCCTGCGCGACGCCGGAGGCGCCGAGCGGGTGGCCCTTCGACTTCAGGCCGCCGGAGGTGTTGATCGGCAGTTCGCCGTCGCGGTCGGTGACGCCCTCCTCGACGGCTTTCCAGCCCTCGCCTTTCTCGAAGAACCCGAGGTCCTCGCTCTGGAGGAATTCGAGAATGGTGAACATGTCGTGGAGTTCGGCCACGTCGACGTCGTCCGGGCCGAGGCCGGCCATCTCGTAGGCCTCGTCACTGGAGTCGACGACGCCGCCCATCGTCGTCGGGTCCTCGCGTTCGTGGACGACGTGGGTGTCCGTCGCGCCGCCGATGCCGGAGACGACGACGTACTCGTCCGTGTGCTCTTTCGCGACGGACTCGGGACAGAGCATGAGCGCCGCGGAGCCGTCCGTGATCGGACAGAAGTCATAGAGACGGAGCGGGTCCGCAACGATGGGTGAGTCGAGGACGGTGTCGAGGTCGACCTCCTTCCGGAACTGCGCGTGTGGGTTGTCGAGGCCGTTCCTGTGGTTCTTCACCGCCACCTTCCCGAGGCTCTCGCGCGGCGCGTCGTACTCGTCGAGGTAGAGTCGCGCGGTCAGGCCCGCGAAGGAGGGCAGCGTGACGCCGTGTTTGTACTCGACGGGATGCGTCAGCGAGGCGATGACGTCCGTCGCTTCCGACGTGCTCCGGTGGGTCATCTTCTCGCCGCCGACGAGCAGCGTCATGTCCGAGGCGCCGGAGGCGACCGACTGCCAGGCGGCGTAGATGCCCGCGCCACCGGAGGAGGAGGTCTGGTCGATCCGCTGGGTGTACGCCGGCATCGCGTCGAGGTCGTGCGCGAGCGCGTTCGGGACGCCCGTCTGGCCCTCGAACTCGCCGCTGGCCATGTTCGAGACGTAGAGGTGGTCGACGGCGTCCGGTTCGACGTCCGCGTCGTCGAGACAGGCTTCGCCCGCCTCCGCGAGCAGCTCGCGGACCCACGCGTCCCGGTCCCCGAACTGGGTCATCGACGTTCCGAGTATTGCTACGCGTTCCATACCCGTCGCTTCTGGGCCAGCGGCCTATACGTTTCTCTTCAGGTGGAAGCTTCGACGGGCCCGGCGTCCGAAGGGTCAAACCGGATGCCGCCCAACCAACGGGTATGTCAAACGGATCGGCCGACTGCCCGGTAGCGGACTGCGGCTTCAGCGACATCCCCTCCCTCGTCGCCGCCCACGTCAACGGGACGTCGGACGCCGAGCACGACTGGGACGAGCTGCCGTTCGACGGCCCCGGCGCGTTCCTCTCGGCCGCGCGCTCCAACGGGCCGACGATGCCGACCGAAACCGCCTCCGAGCAGGACGCCGTCGAAGCCGCCGACGACGACACCGCCGCCGACAACACCGCCGCCAGCGACCTGAGCGACGACGCGAGCGACGAAGCCGACGACGTGAGCGACAACACCGCTGAACCAGGGTCGAAAGTGACGGACTCCGAGTCGCGCTCGAACAGGGGGAGTCGAGCCATCGCCGGCGACCCGGAGCCGCTCCCCGTTCGGTGTCCAGTCGACGGCTGTAGCTACACGGGACCGCCGAAGTCGGTCGCCGCGCACGTCAGCGGGAAGCGCGACCCGCCTCACGACATGCGCAAAATCGACTACCCGAACGCCGAGGCGTTCCCGCCGGCGCCCAGGGAAGCCGCCGAATCGGGCGATGGCGATGGTCCGGTCGACCCGGACCACCCGTTCGACGTGAGCGACGTGGAGCAGGCGGCCGAGGTCGCCTTCGACGCGGCCGGGGACGTCGACGCGCTCGACGACCTCCCGACCGCCAGGCTCGTCGACCTCCACGTCGCGTTCTCGGTGCTTTCGAGCGAAGCGAGCAGTCTCCGGCGGGATCTCAAGAGCGCTATCGTCGATCGCGTCGACGAGGACGGCGAGATCGAGGGCCACCTCGGCGCAGTCGAGCGGTCGACAGGAACGCGCCGGTCGCTCCGCGACGAGGCCGTCGTCCAGAGTCGACTGCTCGGCGCCGGGATCGACCCGGCGGACGTGCAATCGTTCGACCCCGACCTCGTCGACGACGCGATAGAGGACGCTGACGTCGACGAATCGGACCTCTTCGAGACGCGGGAAACGGATCGGCTCCGGCGAGCGGATGTGAACGAGGATCAGTTCTCGTCGGAGTCGTAGGCTTCAGGATCGTCGAGGCAACGGGTTGGGGCGCTCAGAAGTCGTCTCGTTCCCGGCGCTCGGTAGCGAGCTCGGTTTGCTCGAAGCCGCTATGCAGCGACGGCGACGCGAACCCGGCGATGATCGCGACGAATGTCAGGATCCCGATTGCGGCCAGAATCAGCGACGGTGAGGCGAGCATCTTCCAGAACGTGCCCAGCGAGACCAGAATGGCGGTGTACATCCCGGCGACCCCGACCGAAACGAGCGCGTAACCGCCCTGGAGTCGACGGACGGCGAAGCCGAACGTCGCCGCGACGAACACGTACGGAACCGGCGCGAACGGGACCACCGTGAGCGCGCTACCCGCGATGGCGACAGACGCCAGCACCGCGAGGAGCACGACGGGGGACACCTTGAGCAACCGACTCCAGAACGACCAGTAGGTCACCGGTTGCTGGAGCGTCAGCCAGGCGTCGACGCGCTCGACCAGTTGGTCCCAATCCATTGTGGATACAGGTTACAACGCGCTGGCTACCGAAAAAGCGTTCCGACTGCCTGTAACCCGGTTCTCAACGTTTCCGGGCGGTCCCCCTCGTCTCGGTCGTCGACAGCTAATTCGGGCGCGCTGAACCGGCCCCGCGCACGGGAACGATAGTCTCACGCTTGTCCGAGGTGAATCGAGTGTCGGTTGCTATCCGAACTACGGTCGAGGATCCGCCGGGACGTCGTCCGCACGAAAGGGTCCTCCACCGGGTATTCGCCGAAGAGCGTTCCTCACAGGAGGTGGCGGACAGCTTTGCGCTCGGCGTTTTCATCACTATGCTGCCGACACTCGGCGTCGGCTTCCTTGCCTTCCTCGCGCTCGCGTTCGTTTTCGAACGACCGAGCACGCTGGCGCTGTTTGCCTCGGTTATCGTCTTCAATCCGGCCGTGAAGTGGGGGTTTCCGACGCGAGCTACGCGCTGGGCGTCTTTCTGGTCGGTCCGGTCGAGGGAATGAGCGTCTCGGAGGTGTCGCTGACTGCCGCACTGGCGGTGGTCTACCAACTCGTTCTGGGCAGGACGATCCTCGCCATCGTCGCCACGGTCTCGAGCTACGTCGTCGCGCTCCGGACGATCGAGCCCTACCGCGAAAGCGACGTGAGCGTGCTGGACTGACCCCGTCGCAAATTCGCCGAATTACGGGTCAGGTCGTGAACAGTTCGGTGTCCTCCGGAATGGCGAACAGCCCCATCCGGACGCCGGCGTCGAGCCAGCCGTAGCCGTACGAGAAGGACGCGAGCGCGTTCACGAGGTCACCCTCGTCGCGGAAGTGACGCCCGTCTTCGAGGTAGGCTTCCGCCATCTCGGCGCAGTCGGCGGCCGATTCGCCCAGCGGGGTGCCGTCCGGCGGGCGCGGCTCGGCTTCCGCGAGCGCGTCCGCGAGCATGCGCTCGTATCGGTTCGTCTTCTCCTCGAGGTCAGCGGCCATAGCAGCACGTCGTGACCCTGCCACGAAAACGTTCCCTCACGGTCGTCGAGGTCCCGACTCCCCTCTGGAACCCCCCCAGAGGGCTGTGAGTATCCGACCTAGCGGGGAATCCACCTTCTATTTGCTGCTAACAGCGCCTAGAAGCCGCTGTCGCGTCGCCGGTAGAAGACCGTGAGCCCGAGAATACAGAGGGCGATCCCCCACCAAAAGTCATCTCCGGGCAGTAGAGCGAGGACGATCGTCACGATACCCGACGACAGAAGTGACCATCCGAGCGTTGACTGGGACGACATAGTGGGCATAGTTCGGGAAGGCCGTTAAACGACATGGCGATGTGGGGCGGACGCGGAGTGAGTCCCCTGCAGATTCGGGCACGTTGCCTGGAAACCACCTACCACGAATGCTGAAATACCATCAGTTCCAGGTCGGTGGAATCGGGCCGACCTCAACAGACCGGCTTCGGATTCACGCCGAGCGACTCCAGCGCCTCGACCTGCGCCTCGTAGGCGGCGTCGATGGCGTCGAGCGCGGCCGATTCGGCCGTCTCCCAGTCGCTTTCCTCGTCGCAGACGGTCTCCAGGAGGTCGAGCGCGCGCTCCTGCTGCCCGTCGAGGTCGCCGCGGAGGTCGCGGAAGACTGACGCTGTTTGCGGGTCGGCGTCGCCGACGAAGTAGCCGATGTACTGCGACTTCGACTCGTCGGCGACGAGGACCCGTCCGAGGAGCGCGCCGGCGCGAGCGACGGTGTTGTCGATGCTTCGCAGATGGGCGGCTAGCGCTGGGAGTTCCGCTTCCTCGCCATTCCCCGACTCCGCTGGCAACTCGTCCTCGCCGAGTTCCTCACGCACGCGGTCGAAGTGGTCGTGCTCCTCTTCGGCGGTGGCGCGGAACGCCGCGGCGGCGTCCTCGTTCGCCTCGTCGTCGGCCCAGGCGTCGAACGTCTTCGCGGCGGCGCGCTCGGCGGTCGCGGCGGCCCGGAGCACGCGGTCGGCCTCGATCTCGCCCTCGGTGGCCGCATAGAGGGCTTTCGATGAGCCGAGCCGGGAGAGCTCGGTCGCCTTCGCCTCGCGCACTGCGTCGAGCAGGTCGTCAGGGGTCATATGAGTGAAAAAGTGGATGGTGACCCTAACGCTTCGGGGTTATGCTTCGTCGCCCGTCGCGATGGGCGCGTCGACGAGGTTGCCCCACTCGGTCCAGGAGCCGTCGTAGTTGACGGTGTCGTCGTAGCCGAGCAGCTCGTGGAGCGCGAACCAGGCGACGGAGGAGCGCTCGCCGATGCGGCAGTAGGCGACGGTCGTCTCGTCGCCGGTGATGTCCTCCTCTGCGTAGAGCTCCTGCAGCTCGTCGAAGGACTTGAACGTCCCGTCGTCGTTGGTCACGGCCGCCCAGGAGATGTTCTTCGCGCCGGGGACGTGGCCGCCGCGCTGGGCGGTCTCGTTGAGGCCTGGCGGGGCGAGGACCTCGCCGCGGTACTCCTCGGGCGAGCGAACGTCGACGAGCGGGACGTCGTGTTCGATGGCCTTCTCGACGTCCTCCCGGTACGCGCGGATGGTCTCGTGGGGACCGGCGGCGTCGTACTCGACCTCCGGGAAGTCCGGGACCTCGTCGGTCGTCGGGTAGTCGTTCTCGATCCAGAACTCGCGCCCGCCGTCGAGCAGCTTCACGTCGTCGTGGCCATAGTACTTGAACTGCCAGTAGGCGTAAGCGGCGAACCAGTTGCTGTTGTCGCCGTAGAGGACGACCGTCGTGTCCTCAGTGATGCCGTGGGCACCAAGCAGGTCCTCGAAGTCCTCCTTCTCGAGGATGTCGCGCTGGACCTGGTCCTGGAGCTGGCTCTCCCAGTTGAAGCCGATGGCGCCGGGCGCGTGGGCCTCGTCGTACGCCTCAGTGTCGACGTCGACCTCGACGAGGCGGAGGTCCGCGTCGTCGCTCCGGAACTCGTCCAGTCGGTCTTCGGCCCAGTCGGCCGAGACCAGTACGTCGTTTGCGTATGAGTTGTTTGCCATACACGAGTACCTTTGATAGCAGGGGTTATAGTAGTATGACCGCCGGAGACATCGGCCAATCGTTCGACAAAGCAACAAGATTTGCGCGTATCTACTTCCGTCCTGACGGCGCCCCTCGGGTAGGCCGACGACAGCTAGTAGTTCACACGAATTGACGTGTTTCACCAGTCCAGATCCTGGCCGAACCACGGCAACAGTTGCTGCTTCCCACGAGCCGGATCAGGCGTTGGCGACGGCGGGACACTAAACCGGCCCGCCGTCCAAGTCGGGCGCAATGGACGAGCTCATCGTGGACGCCTCGGCACTCGCGGCTCAGCTCGACGACCCGGGCGTCCACGCCGTCGACGTGCGCGAGGAGTGGGAGTTCGACGCCATGGGCCACGTGCCCGGCGCGGTGAACGTCCCCTTCGAAACGTATCGGGACGAGGGCGACGCGGACGTCGGTCACCTGCCGGGCGCCGAACGCTTCGCGGAGGTGATAGGCGAGGCCGGCCTCACCCGGTCGGACACTCTCGTCGCCTACGACGACACCAACGGCGTGTTCGCCGCGCGGTTCCTGGTCACGGCGCTGGTGTACGGCTTCGAAAACGTGCATCTCCTGAACGGAGACTTCAGCGCCTGGCAACGCGAACACGCGGTCGGCTCGGACCCCGTCGACCTCCCCGAGACCGACGTCGACCCCCGCCGACTCCCCAACGAGCAAACGCCAATCGTCGACGCCGACTACGTCCGGGAGAAGATCGAGGCTGCCAGGGCCGGCAAAGCCGGGTCTGTCGCACTCGTCGACACGCGCGACGCGGACGAGTACGGGGCCGGCCACCTTCCCGGCGCCGTCCGCTTCGACTGGCAGGAAGCGGTGGATCCGGAAACGCGTGGCGTGAAATCGAAGGTCGAAATCCGCGAGCTGTTCGCCGAGCGCGGCATCACGCCGGACGACACCGTGATCCTCTACTGCAACACGGCGCGCCGTCTCAGCCACACCTACGTCGCGCTCCGCTGGGCGGGCTTCGCGAACGTCGCCATCTACGAGGGGAGTCTGACCGAGTGGCGCGAGATCGGTGGCGAACTCGTGACGGATGAGGCCTGAAGGTGGGATACTGGAACTCACCGGGCGAACTCACCGAGCGGTGTGACCGCCGGTCGGCACGACAGCGCAACCTACAAACGGGCCCGTGGCGAAGTACGGGTATATGAGTGACGAGGTAGTCGAGCATCGCCGTCTGATCATTACCGGCACGGGCATTGCCGGGCTGACGGCGGGGATTTACGCGGCGCGGGCGAACAACAATCCCCTCATCATCGAGGGCGACGAGCCGGGCGGCCAGCTGACGCTGACCACCGAGGTCGAGAACTATCCGGGCTTCCCGGAGGGCATCTCCGGCCCCGAGCTGATCAACAACATGAAAGAACAGGCCACGCGGTTCGGCGCCGACACGATCAACGGCATCGTGGCCGACGTCGACGATTCCGAGCGCCCGTTCCGCGTCGAGCTGACGAACGGCAGCGTGTACACGGCCGACGCCGTCATCGTCGCCTCCGGCGCGTCCGCGCGCACGCTGGGTGTCCCGGGCGAGGACGAGCTGATGGGCTACGGCCTCTCCACCTGCGCGACGTGTGACGGCGCGTTCTTCCGCGGCGAGGACATGCTCGTCGTCGGTGGCGGCGACGCCGCGATGGAGGAGGCGAACTTCCTGACGAAGTTCGCGGACACCGTCTACATCGCCCACCGCCGCGAGGAGTTCCGCGCGGAGGACGTCTGGGTCGACCGCATCGAGGACAAGGTCGAGCAGGGCGACGTCGAAATCCTCACCAACACCGAGCTGATCGAGCTGCACGGCAGCCCCGAGGAGGGGGTCGACCACGCGACGCTCGTCGAGCATCCCGACGGCCATCCCAAGGAGAAACTCGACGACCCCGAGACGGCCAAGGAGGTCGAGGAATACGAGTTCGACGTCGGCGCCGTCTTTTACGCCATCGGCCACACGCCGAACACGGCGTACCTCGAGGACACGGGCGTCGAACTCGACGAGGACGGCTACCTCAAGACGCAGGGCGGCTTCGGTGGCGGCCAGACCGTGACCGACGTCGAGGGCATCTTCGGCGCCGGCGACGTCGTCGACTACCACTACCAGCAGGCCGTCACCGCGGCCGGCATGGGCAGCAAGGCCGCGCTCGACGCTGACGAGTACCTCTCGGACCTCGAACGCGCCGGCGAGCTGACCGAGATCAGCGCCGACCAGACGGCCACGGCCAGCGACGACTGAGCTGGACCGCTGGCAACTGACGATTCTCGGCGACTCACGGACCGAAATCGACCAGCGGTCCCCCCGATTTTCTCCGGTCGCTGGTGTGAGTCCGATTGCACGATTCCCACAGACCCTTAAGTACTCGAACCCACCTGCACGTATGGCAGACACTGAGACGTACACCGTGACTGGTCCCGAAGGCGACGAAGACACTGTCGAGCTCCCCGCGGGGCTCGTCGACACGATGGCCGAGGAGGGCGAGGACCCGACGAAGGTCGTCACCGACGTCGTGCTGCAGGCGCTGGCCCAGCAGGCCCACATGCTCGTCCACCACAGCGAGGGCGAGGTCCCCGAGGACATCGAGCAGATGAACGAGACGGCCGCGGAGCTGTTCGAGGACCGCTTCGGCGTCCCGCTCGAAGAAGCGATCGGCCACTCGCACTGACGACCCGGCCGCCCTAACTGACTTTTTCGTTCTTTTGGCCACGACGCCAACCCGGCAGTGACGACGCTCCGCCCGTCCCCAGCGACGACGCTGCGGCAGCCAGCACGCTTCTGGGAGGACGCTGCCGCAGTCAGCGCACTTTTAAAGGCCGTTCACGCAGTCGACCCCATGCACGAGCGAGCCGCCGAGTTCGTCGAACGCGCGGCAGCAACTTACGACGTCGCCGTCGACGTGACGGAGTTCCCGGAGGGAACGAAGACCGCCGCCGCCGCAGCCGACGCCGTCGACTGCGACGTCGCCCAGATTGCCTCGAGTATCGTCATTGAGTTGTCGGGCACAGGCTCGGCGTCGCCGGAAGAAGCTGCAACGCGGACCGACCTCGTCGTCGCCATCACCAGCGGCGCGAACCGCGTCGACCTCGACGCCGTCGCGGAGCACTTCGATGCAACCGCCGCGTCGATGGCCGACGCCGACCGGGTCCGCGAGGTCGTCGGCTGGAGCATCGGTGGCGTGCCGCCGATCTGCCACGAGACGGCGCTGCCGACGGTGATGGACCCGACGCTGACCACGTACGACACCGTCTGGGCCGCAGCGGGCACGCCGAGCGCGGTCTGGCCGGTCGCACCCGACCGGCTTCGGGAACTGGCGAACGCGACGGTCGTCGACCTGACGGAGTGATCTGCGTACCGGCCCATTCCGACGGCCACCAGCGATTTACTTCGGACTGCTGAGACAGTAGTGGGTGCAACCATGCCACGAAATCCATTTGAGCGCTTCGAGCAACTGCTGGAATCGATGGAGAAGGAGGTCCCGCACACCCGCGTCGAACTCGGCGGCGAGATCGCGACGTCCCCCCTGGACCTGATCGAATGGGACGGCGAGTTCCTCGTGATCGCCGACATGCCGGGCTTCGAGAAGGAGGACATCGACCTCCGCGTGACGGACCACACGCTCCACATCGACGCCGAGCACAAGGCCGAGGAGGAGGTCGGCGAGGAGGCGAACTACCTCCACCAGGAGCGAGCCAGAACCGACGTGTCGCGCACGGTCCCGCTCCCGGAGGACATCGACGATGGGGAGGTCTCGGCAACCTACGAGAACGGCGTGCTCACGGTGACGCTTCCGAAGGCCGCCGAAGCGGAGGAGGAAGCACACAGGATCACCGTCAGCTAGCGCCGCCGCGAACGCTTTTATCAGATACCGGCGCCGTCGCTCGCTGCAGCCGACGCCGTTGCACCCCGTCGACGAATCTTACTGCCGGGATCGCGGCTTCCGCAGACGTCCGCGTTCACCGTTGCGTTCGCCGTTCCGAAACCCTTACTCCCGCTCCGTCGCTCCCTCCGGTATGAGCGATTCGTCCGACGACCCCGCCGACGAGACGTCGGCCGGCGTCGACGCCGCGGAGGTCGAGCACGTCGCCGACCTCGCCCGCGTCGACCTCGACGACGAGGAGATCGCGGAGTTCACCGACCAGTTCGGGGACATCCTCGAGTACTTCGAGACGCTCGACGAGGTGCCCGAGGTCGAGCGCGAGGCCGAGCTGGTGAACGTCATGCGCCCCGACGAGGTCGAGGAAGGCCTCAGCCAGGAGGAGGCGCTGCAGAACGCCCCGGAGTCCGAGGACGGCTTCTTCAAAGGGCCGAAGGTGTCGTAAATGAGCGCCGACCTCAACATCTTCATCGCCGACGCGGACATCCCCGGTGCCGACGAGGGCCCCCTCGCGGGCAAGACCGTCGCGGTCAAGGACAACATCTCCACCGAGGGCGTCCGGACGACCTGCGGCTCGGCGATGCTTGACGACTACGTCCCGCCGTACGATGCGACCGTCGTCGAACGCCTCGGCGAGGCCGGCGCCGACGTCGTCGGCAAGGCGAACATGGACGAGTTCGGGATGGGAACGACGACGGAGACCTCCGCCTTCGGCCCGACGCGGAACCCCGTCGACCCCGAGCGCGTCCCGGGCGGATCCTCTGGTGGCTCCGCCGCAGCCGTCGCCGCCGGCGAGGCCGACCTCGCGCTCGGCTCGGACACGGGCGGCTCCGTGCGCTGCCCCGCCGCGTTCTGCGGCGTCGTCGGCATCAAGCCGACCTACGGGCTCGTCTCCCGCTACGGCCTCGTCGCGTACGCGAACTCCCTCGAACAGATCGGCCCGATCGGCAACACCGTCGAGGACGCCGCTGCGCTGCTCGACGCCATCGCCGGCCCCGACCCGAACGACGCGACGACGCGCGAGGCGGGCGCCGACTCGAACTACGCCGCCGCCGCCGACGGCGACGTCGAGGGCATGACCATCGGCGTCCCGACGGAGCTCTTTGAGGGCGCGGACGAGGGCGTCGTCGAAACGGTCGAAGCCGCCATCGACGACCTCGAGGCGCAGGGTGCGGAAACGGTCGAGGTCTCGCTCCCGTCCGTCGAGCACGCGGTCGAGGCGTACTACGTCATCGCGATGTCGGAGGCCTCCTCGAACCTCGCGCGCTTCGACGGCGTGCGCTACGGCCACTCCGCCGGCCACGAAGGCAACTGGAACGAGACGTTCGCGGAGACGCGCGAGGAAGGCTTCGGCGCCGAGGTCAAGCGCCGCATCCTCCTCGGGACCTACGCGCTCTCGGCCGGGTACCACGACAAGTACTACAAGAAGGCGCAGGACGCGCGCGCCTGGATCCGCCAGGACTTCGAGCAGACGTTCGAGGACGTAGACGTAATCGTCTCCCCGACGATGCCCGTGAAGCCCTTCGAACTCGGCGAGGGGCTGGAGGACCCCCTCAAGCTCTACCTCGCCGACGCGAACACGACGCCGGTCAACCTCGCGAACTTGCCTGCGATCTCGGTGCCGGCCGGCGAGTCGGAGGGGCTGCCGGTCGGGCTCCAGCTGATCGGGCCGCAGTTCGGCGAGGAGACCATCGTTCGCGCGGCGAGTGCGGTCGAAGAATAGGGCGTCGTGGAACAAGCCACGGAATAGGTCGACGCGGGCGCCCTCGCGACGAAGCGCCCTCGCGACGGAGCGCCGGCGCGGCGGCGGGATGGAACGGAGAACTATCGGCGGTGTTTATCTAGAAGCCGGGGACGACCCCGAAAACGGAGATAAGGTAGTAGAGGCTCACCGCGAGCAGGAACCCGCCGACGAACCGGTTTATCGGGTCGGCGTAGCGCGCGAGCGTCTTCGTCACGCGCTGTCCCATTGACTCCGAGACGAGTGCAAAGAGGAGCAGCGGCGCGCCGATGCCGAGCCCGAACAGCAGGAAGCCCACCATGTTCTGCACCGGCCCGTCGAACAGCACTGCCTGCCGGGCGAAAAACAGACCGATGAACCCCGGGTTACAGGGCAGGATGATGCCGCCGAAGAAGAAGCCATAGCCGTAGGCGGACGCGGAGGGGTACTCCGAGTGCGGGGGTTCGAAGGCTGGCAGCCGCGAGAAGCCCGACGGGTCGGCGAGCAACACGGCGCCGACGACGGCGAGGAGGCCGAACAGCCACGGGGCGAAGCGGCCGACGAAGCCGCTCTCGATACCCGTATCGAGGACGACCACGAAGATCAGGCCGACGACGGTCATGAAACTGATCACACCCGCGACGACGAGGAGCCCGAGGAGGGCCGGCGACCGTTGCGTGCCCTCCTCGCCCCCGGTGCTGGCGAGGTAGGAGATGAACGCGGGGTACAGCGGGAGCGCGCAAACGGCTGTCAGCGGCGTCAGAACGCCGATCCAGAACATCTCCGCGAACGCGAGCCAGTTCATCCGCAGTTGCTTTCGATCGTCGTCTGGAGTTCGGCGGCGGCGGTGACCTTGTCGATCGTGTAGGTTCCGCCGTCGGGACAGAGCAGGATCACTGGCGACTGGGGTGGCGAGACTGCCGAGGCGCCGAACTCGTCGACGAGCGACTCTGTGACGGAGTTGGGCGCCACGACGAACTTGCTGTGCTCGGCGTAGCCGTTCTCTTCGGCGTAGTTGCGCACGTCGTCCCCGGTTTCGCCGTCGCCGATGTTCAGCTGGACGACGGCGTAGTCGGCCTGCTCCTGAAGCTTGTCGATCTGCTCGTTCTGGCTCTTGCAGGTGCTACACCAGATGGCGAAGGGGTGCGCTAACACCGGCCCTTCCAGCTCGGAGATTTTGAATTCGTCGCCGGTAGTCACGTCGGTCAGCGTTGCGGTCCACCAGTCCGTGGCTCCGCCGGAGTCGCTGTCGCTTCCGCCGTCCGAGGAGCCACCGTCACTGCCGCCGCTGCCACCGGACGCGCAGCCGGCCAATCCGAGCGTTGAGGCGCCGATGCCGCTCAGCACGGCACGCCGAGTCCTATCGTCCATTTCCTAAACCTTAGCTGTCGAGCGTAAATAGACCGGTTGGGCGTGTATGATCTGCGCACAACCACTTACCTTAGCGGAGGTCGCCGTGCGTTCACTACTTTCACAGAATGCGTGGGACCGGATTTGAACCACGGTCTCTCGACCGCAACGCATCGCTCCCTGATTCAAATCCTGGTCTAACTCCTTCGCTCACTTAGTTCGCTCATGCGTGGGACCGGATTTGAACCGGAGGAAGACGGTCCGGGCTTCCGTTGCGTCTTCGACGGACGGGTCCGGGCGTTCGTCTTCCAGGGTTCAAATCCCGGTCTAACTCCTTCGCTCACTCCGTTCGCTCATGCGTGGGACCGGATTTGAACCGGCGGACCCCTACGGGATAGCGTCCTAAGCGCTACGCCGTTTCCTGGCTTGGCTACCCACGCGCACCTCGGGATAGTCGAAATCCACTCAAAAACCCTCCGGACTCGCGCCCGCGGTCGGTTTTTAACCCTCCGCGTCCAACGGCCGCGCATGTATCGCGCGAGCGACCGGATCGCCAACGAGGACTGGATCGAGCGGCTGACGGCTGCGGGGGAGTCGCTCGATCTCGACGACGACGCGGTGTCGACGGCGACGGACCTCTTTTTGACGCACGCGCCGGACGCCGACCGAGAGAAGTCGACGATCGCGGCGGCCAGCCTCTACGCCGCCGCGCTCATCCGCGGCCAGGAGCGTTCGCAGATCGAGGTCGCCGAGGAGATGGACGTGACGCGGCTGAGCGTGCAACAGCACTGGAAGCCGATCCTCGAGGAAGCCGGGTTTCAGCCCCCCTCGTGGTGAGTGCGCTCTCCACGGAGCGGCGGACCAGGGCGAGGACGGTTTCACGCTGACCGACGGGAGGACGCTCTCGCCCAAGATTACGGGAGGACGTTCACGACTCGGCCTGAATGATGGTCTCGCCGACGAGAAGATAGCCGAGTAGCAGCGGAACGAGCTCGACCGTGTGGGGACAGCTGTACACACAGTCCCCGGCGTCGAAGTTCGCGCTGATCGTCGGACCCAGGAGCGTCCACTCGAAGAAGACGTGAAGCTGCTTCTCGCCGAGGCAGGCGACCCCAGGACACCCGAGGTCAACGGACAGTGCGGAGACCCCGACGAAAAAGGCCCCACCGATCGCGTACAGCGGCCGACCTGACCAGAAGGCGAGCGCGGCGCCCCCGCCTCCGATGGCCACTGCACCGAGGACGAACGCGTTGAACGGGAAGCCCCAGAGCATCGGGGTGCCGGGAAGCAGCAGGTTCGTGACGGCGCCGTAGACGTACCCGACGATCACCAGACTCAGCACGAGCCACCCAGTTAGCACGCGACGTGACTGATACCGACGAAACCCCGCCTCGTCCGTCGAAAGTACGTCTCGGAGGGCCATACCAAACGGACCTGACACTAATTGAAAAATGTACCCCCACATCGAGCGGTTTGACGGGTCGGACTACTCCGCACGAGTGAGCAGGGAACCCAGCCGTCCAGTGCTGCTCACCGAAGCCGTGGAAGGATTAGCCGCACCGAGCGGCCGACGAGATACGCGGCGGTTCCGAGCGCGAGGGCCCCGACGGCTCCGACGAGCAGTGGTTCGACGTAAGGCACAGGAACGTAAATCGGGGTCACGATACGCAGGAGGGTAGCGGCGAAGGGACCGTAGACGAGGACGATCGACGGGATCAGCGCCCGTCGGTCCTCGGCGATGGCGACAGCGCCGATAGTCGGCAGCGCCACCGCCAGGACCGCGATCCACTCGGTCGCCGAGATGCCGAGCTGTTCCGCGAGCGGGAAGGCGTAGAACGTGAGCAGGAAACCGACGACGCTCCATGCGAACGCACGCTCCGCCGTGCGACTGCCGATGAGGGGCGCGCGCTCGTCGCTCATTCCGATCTGGTGGCTTCGCGACCGGTCCGGTCCGGCGTCACGTTGCCGTGTTCGTCGATCTCGCCCTGCACGATCCGTGTCGACGAGATGCGCTTGCCGTCTTCGGCCTCGACGTGGTCCACGACCTCGAGTTCGAGGGGATCATGGCCGCGTTCCGTCCGGATCTCGTTGATGCGCTTGCCGCCCTCCTTCGTCTCGGGGGAGACGATGAGCGCGTCGAACTCCGGCTCGGTGGCGATGCCTGTCGGTTCGTCGAGCTCGCGGACCTCGAACTCGCGGTCGTACTTGTCGGCGTACTTCGAGAGTTCCGCTTCGAGGTCCGCCTTTCGCTCCTCGAACGGCCGGACGTACCGGGGGACGTGCCGCGTCTCCTCGGCGAGTTCGTCCGACGTGAGCCCGACGGTGACGTCACCGAGTTCGAACGCACGCTCGAACAGTTGCCGGTGACCGTCGTGGATGGGATCGAACGTCCCACCCAACGCGACGTTCATACTCGCCACTGTCGTCGTCACACCTTAAAAGGTCCCGAACCCGGATAGACCGACGGTCGGTGGCGCCTACTCGTCCGTCTCGT
The DNA here is from genome assembly GCA_042219525.1 of Halopenitus sp. GTDB lineage: Archaea > Halobacteriota > Halobacteria > Halobacteriales > Haloferacaceae > JBDGPU01. The sequence goes on along the minus strand of JBDGPU010000069.1, from coordinate 24,077 downwards.
CGGCGTCGGTTTCGTCGCCTTCGGCTGCTTCGGCTTCTTCGCCTTCGACGTCCTCGCCGTCCGCTTCGGCCTCGGTCTCGCCGCCTTCGACCGAGATGGTCACCGGCTCGCTGTCGCCTTCCGTCGATTCGCCACCCAGGCGACGGTCGAGGTTGAAGACGGTGTTCAGCTCCTCCTGGACCTCGCCGACGACGCCCTGGACGAGCTCACTCGGCGCGATGGCCTCGTATTCGTAGGGGTTGTTGCCGGCGCCGGCGCTCTCGCGCTTCTGGCGCTCGACCTTCCCTTCCTCGTGTAGCTCCGCGAGCGCCTCGCGCACGGTACTCGGGTACAGGCCGGTACCGTCGGCGACCTCCTCGCTGGTGCTGTTCGGGTGCTCGCGCAGGTAGACGAAGATCCGGGCGCGAGTTTCCGTGTCCAGCAACCAGGAGAGGAGGTCGACGACGCTCTCGTCGAACCCTTTTACGGCCTTGTCGGCACCCTCACCCAGTCGTTCCTTCGTCTTCCGAAGCTCCTCCCGTGTCCGGTCCGTCGGAGATCCCTCACCCTCGTCCGGCGCGTCCTCGTCGGTACCCATTGTACGTGATACTCGGCTCTCCGCGGGGAAAAGCGTTTCTCGTCGTTTGGAATCCGACGAAACTCCACCGTCTCGGCGCCTCTCACGCCGGGCGCGGCTCCCACGGCGGCAGCCGCAGGTCAACCACTATCGCCGCAGGTCAGTCACTACAGCCGCAGATCGGCACACAGCGCGTCGATGCCCTGCTCGTCGAGGATCCGGCGCTGGCGTGCGGCCCCGCTCTCGCGGTCGTACACGTCCCGGAGCGCCCCCACGCCGAGGCGGTCGACTTCGCGGTCGACGACCTCGCCGAGACTCACGGTGCCCTCGCCGTCCCGGGCGAGGAACGAGGCGTCGTGACCCTGGCGGGTCGCGCGCCACTTGTTCTCGTCCAGCAGCTCCCGCCGGAGGGTCGGAATCGACTCGCCGTCCTCGTATCGCTCCGCGAGGTCGACGACGAGCGCGTGGACGTACTCGGCGAACGCCAGCGTGACCTCGGGGTCGGCCTGGCCGTCGGGCGCGCGGACCTCGACGCTGCCGTGCTGGGTGTGTGGCCGCACGTCGAACCAGAGCTCCCCGCGGTCCTCGATCGAGCCGTCCTCGACCATCCGGCGCTCGTAACGCTGGAACGCGTCGAAGTCCTCGAACGTCGTCGGCATCCCGGTGTTCGGCAGGTTCTCGAAGATCTTCGCGCGGGCGGAGGCGAGCCCCGTGTCGAAGCCGTTCCAGCACGGCGAGTTCGCCGAGAGCGCGAGGAGCACGGGCATGTACCAGCGCAGCCGGTTGGCAACCCACACCGCCTTGTCGGCGTCGTCGACGCCGACGTGGACGTGCAGCCCGGCGGTCGTGTTGCGGTGCTGGGGGTACTGGATCCGGTCGAGCTGTGAGCGATAGCGCGGCTTCTCGGCGTGGTCGAGTTCGCGCCACTTCGCCTCGGGGTGGAGGCCGGCGGCGGCGATGCCGAATCCATGCGCCTCCGCGTGCTCGACGAGGGCCGCACGAACCGCCGTCAGCTTCTCGCGGGCGGTCGAGACATCCTCGATGAGGGGGGTCTGCGTTTCGATCGTACACTTGAACAGTTCGTGGTCGAGCTCGTCGATCGGATCCGGCGGGTCGGCTCCGTAGACGAGTTCGTCCGTCCCGGACGTCGGACGGCCGTCGGCGTCGACGATGAAGAACTCCTCTTCGATGCCGAGCGTCCCCATCCGGTCGAACGCGTCACGCGAGCCGAGGTCCATCAGGCACCCGTTCGACCCCGGACGGTAAATATGGTGTGGAGCCGGCCGTCTCTGTGAGGCGCGTGCAACAGCGCGAAAAACCCGGGACAGCCACGCAGTGCTACCTACTTCGGCGTCGCGACGACGCCGAGGTGGTCGTCGTGGTACCGATCCAGCCGCCCGCGCTCCAGGATCTTATAGGCATCCTCCAGCCGATTACAGACGTCGTCGAACACGTCCTCGGGATCCGCCGTCACGTCCTCGCTCCGGGCCTTCACCGCTAGTAGCAGCCGGCCGTCGTCGGCGAGGAACTGCGCGTTGTCGACGGCGACGTCGGCCTGTCCCCGGGTCGCCACGTCCTGCACGAGGACGTCGACGTCGCGCTCGACGACGTGCGTGTACGTCTCCGGCTTGCGGGCGTCCTTCAGGAGCGGGAACAGTCGCTCGCGCGGTTCGACGGCGTCGAGCAGGTCACGCGCCGGGCGCGGCGCGAACTCGACGGCGTACGTCGGGCCGGCGAAGTCGGCGACGTGGCTCACCGTCGTCCCGGCGGCCGCACCGAGATACAGCACGGTCTCGCCGCCCTCGAGGCCGGTGTCGAAGTCGAGCGCGAGCATTCCTCCGAGCTTCGATCGCTCGGGGTTCCAGGCTCGCCACTCGCCATCGGTCGGTTCGCCGTACACCGGTTCGCCCTTCGTCGCCAGCGACTCCTCGCCGTCGATCGCGTGGCGCTCGACGCCCGCCGGAAGTCCGTCACTCATTGGCTCTCACCTCCGTCGGTCGCGGCGGAGTCAGTCGACTCGTCAGCTGCCTGCTCCCCTTCCTCCGCTTCCTCCGCTTCCCGCGCCCGGATCGTCGCCATCCGCTCTCGCAGTTCCTCGTGGATGTCGGGGCGTAGTTCCCCGGAGTAGTGGTCGATCCGGGCGGCGATGGCGAGCTTGCCCGCAAGCGCGCGGGCCGCGGAGCCGCGGTCCTCCGGGCGCGTGTTGCGCACGAAGTCGTGCGTGAAGATGGCGCCGTGCTTCGGCGACGGCGCGCGGCCGGAGAGGTGGGCGAACAGCGCATCTTCGGCGCCGAGCACCTGGACGGTGCCGGACGGCTTCTTCGCGAGCGTCTCCAGCCCCCCGGCGAGCTCGATGAGTCGCGCGGCGAGAATCGGGCCGGCCATCTTCGTCAGGTTGGGCGCGACGCCGGGGGCCGTCTCCTCGATGAACGTCCGCAGCTCGTCGCCCTCGTCCGCGAGGTCGACGACGCGGGTCGCGAGCGAGATAGCGCGTTGCTCCGCGGCGTTGTCGCCGTCGCGTTCGGCGAGTTCACGGGCGCCCTGGATGCCCTCGCCGACCTCGTCGAACAGCGCGCCGCCCCACTCGATGGCCCGCTCGGCCAGCTCGTTGGCGGTTCGCTCGCAGTCGTCCATGCCCCGGATGGCGTGGATCAGCTGCTGGTCGTCGGCGCGCTCGCGCTCCTGCACGGCCTCGCGCGTGGCCGCGATCGTCGCCTCGCGGAGCTCGTCGTAATAAGCTGCCTCGTCCTCGGCGAAGCCGGCGTCGACGGCGAGTGCCGGCCAGTCCGCCGGCTGCTCGGCGTCACCCTCGCGTATCGCGTCGCTCGCGGCGTCGACGTCGCCGGGGTCGACGTCCGCGAACCACGCCGCGCCTGCAGCGTCGGTTTCGTCTGTCATTGTCCCACCGTAGACGGCGACCTCGTATATGCGTTCCCGAAACGGGAGGCCGCGGATCTACAGTCGCCGGCGTATCGCTTCCCGGATGGACATCGGCGACTCCTCGGGGCCGCGAGCCATGACCACCGTTCGGTCCACCTCGGCTCCGACTTTCTCCGGGAGCGACCCGAACACCGCCTGGGAGATGGCGCCCGAGCGCGTCGCGCCGACACAGATCGTGTCGTACGCGGTCGCGGCGTCGAGTATCGCCTGCTCGGTGTCCTCGGCGACGACGACCTCCGTCTCGTAGGACACGGACTCGATGCCGGCGCGCTCGGCCAGGTCGTCGATTATCGCCTCACCGCGCTCGGTCGGCGAGACGTCCGCCGCGGCGTCCCCGGACTCACCGTCCTCCCCATCTGGCGTCTGCGCGTTGAAGAGAGTGAGCGAGGCCTCGTCGGCAGCGTCGACGAACTCGGCCGCTCGACGGGCTGCGACCGGCGCGTGCGGCCCCTCGCCCGCGAGGACCATCACGTCGCCCTCGCCGCGACCGTCCTCGGGGCCCAGTTTGACGAGCGTCGCGTCGCAGGGAGCGCGACCGATGACCGGGTCGATCGTCGACCCGAGGACGTGCTCCCGCCGGCTCCGCGTGCCCTGCCACCCGAGCAGGACGTGGTCGGCGGCCTCCTCCTCGATAACGTCGAGGATCACCGAGCCGGCGTTGCGACCGACGATGGCCCGCGTTCGCAAGCCGACGTCGAGGTCCTCGGCGATGTCGCGCGCCGAATCCAGGAGGGCCTGCTGGCGCTCGACGCGTTCCTCCTCGAACGCGAGATCCTGCGACAGCGACGTCTGGCGCGGCACTTCGATGACGTTGACGGCGATCACCTCGGCCTGCTCCGCGTCGTGTGCGTGCGCGCTCGCGGCGGCCATCCGCAGGAGGTCGCGCTCGGTCTCGGGGTTCGCGACGGGCACGACGACGCGATAGCGCTCCTTGCCGTTCGGGCCGGTCGGTTCCTCGGGCGCGATTGCCTCGCCGACGAGGCTCGCACTCAGCGCGCGGTCCCGGGCGTAGACGACGTACCAGCCCACGCCGAACACGACGATGGCCGAGCCGATCGCTTGGACGATAAAGCTCATCTGGAGCAGGATCGCGAGACAGGCGATCAGGCCCAGAATCGGGACTGCAGGGTACAGCAGGCTCGGGATCCGGAAGGCCGGGTCGTAGGCTTCGGGATTCGCCCGGCGGAGCACGACGACCGCGACGTGGACCAGCGCGTAGGTCACGAGGTACATGAAACTCGCCACCTCGGCGAGCGTGCCGATCCCGACGCCGACGGCGATCAGCACGAGGGTGATGATCCCCGTGGCGGTGATGGCCCGGTACGGCGTGCGGAACCGGTTGTGGACCTCGTTGAGCCAGTTGATCAGGATCCGGTCCCGTCCCATCGCGAAGTTAACCCGGGCGGCCGAGAGGATGCTCGCGTTCGCGCTGGAGACCGTCGCGAGGACGGCACCGACGATCATCGCCAGCGCGCCGACCGGTCCCATGTACTCGGTGGCAACGTCGGCGACTGGGATCTGCGAGGTCGACAGCGCCTCGATCGACAGCGTCCCGGTCGAGACGTACATGACCCCGACGTACATCAGCGTCGGCGTCACGACGGCCGCGATCATCGAGAGCGGGAGGTTTCGGCTCGGGTTCTTGATCTCCTCCGCGCTCGTCGCGATGACCTCGAAGCCGATGAACGTCACGTAGACGGTGCCGATCGTCGCCGCGACGGCCGGCCAGCCGTTCGGATTGAACTCCGTGATAGTCGGCTCGCTCGCGACGCCGAGTCCCAGGAACGCGAGGATGAGGCCGACGAGCGTGAGCACGATGACGTTCTGGAGCGCGCCGGTTTCCTTGACGCCATAGTAGTTGACCGCGGTGAGCAGCGTCGCCATCGCGAGTGCGGCGACCGTGATGCCCGTCTGCCCCCAGCCCGCCAGGAAGCCGACGTACTGGCCGAGGCCTGGGAGCAGGTACTGGCCGAACCCGATCATGTAGAAGGCGGACGCGAACGTGAGGCCGGCCCACATGCCCCAGCCGACGATGCTGCCGAAGAACGGCCCGAGGGCCCGGTTGACGTAGTAGTAGCTCCCGCCGGCCTTTGGCATCCCGGTCGCCAGCTCCGACAGCGAGAGCGCGGCCAGCAGCGAGACCATGCCGCCGGCGAAGAAGGAGATCATGCTGGCCGGACCGGCCTGTTTGGCCGCGATGCTCGGGAGGACGAAGATCCCCGCCCCGATCATCGTGCCCAGCCCGATGGTGTAGGCCTCCAGGAAGCCGAGGTCGCGGGCCAGCTCCTGGTCGGCCTCACTCATCGCTGGCACCTCCGTCCTCGCCCGCGAATTGCGACGGCCCCAGCCATGGGCCCTTTTCCGGCTCGTCCGGGGAGGCTCCGTCAGGAAGGGCGATGACGGGCCGGTCGGCCTTCGTGACGAGCTTTAGCGCCGTGTCGCCGGCGAGGAACTGGACGAGTCGGCTGCCTCCGCGGGGCCGAAACGCGATCGCGCTGGCCTCCACGTCGGCGGCGACGTCGAGGACGGCGGCCGCGACGTCACGCCGGTAGGCGATCTCCGCGTCCGCGTCCGGGATGATCTCGCGGAAGGCGGCGAACGCGTTTCTGGCTCGCAGTTCCGCCTGTTCGGGGGATACCTTGTCGATGACCCCCTCTCCTTTCTCGACGACGTGGATCACCGTGATGCGTTCGGTCGCGTAGGGTTCGAGGGTTCGCGCCGTTTCTCGGGCGTCCGATTCGTCCGCGACAGGCACTGCAAGATGGGTAGTGAGTTCCTCAGTCATGCATTACGTCTCCGTCTCAGGGTCGCGAATCTCGTCGTCGCCGCAATATGGGCAGCCCTCGGTCGTTTCCTCGAGCGTTCGACCGCAGGCTTCACACCGGTGCTGCCCCGGGTCGTAGACGTCGCCCAGGTACGCCCAGTGGAGCGATTTCGAGTCGTCCGACAGATGCTCACGTCGCACGTGATAGAGCGAAACGACGTCAGTGTCGACGCCGGTCGTGTCCGTGTCGACATCGAGACTCTCCTCGGGCGGATGCGCCCGGACGAGCGCATACGGGCCGTCGCGCTCGACGTCGAGGACCTCGCCCGCGGCGCTCGCCTCGATGTCCGCCCGCAACGACGACCAGTCGGCTTCGATCCGCTTCTCGACGTACGAGAGCAGAGCCTCCAGCTCGTTTTCGGTCAGCGAATCGACTGCTTCGAGGAGCGATTCCGGTAGGCCCTCAGTCGGGACGGCGTCGTCGTCGGCGTCGCTCATGCTCTCACCCCGCGCCGTCTGACTCGCGAGCAGCTATCAGCCCGGAGCCAACTGCAGGTGCGCAGCGCCGACGACCACTTCCTCGCGTAGCCGTGCCTGCGACCTCCCTTCGAGGGTCGTCCGGGAGAGACGCGACCGCGCTGTCGAGTGGTCGACGTTACGGCGCCGCCGGCGATGCGTTCGGCTGGGCTGGGCATAGTAGAGAGAACTTCGCAATACGATAAATATCCACCGGTTCTCCAAACGATACCGTAGGTTCTAGGATATATTCTTTTCTTTCGTTTAAATACTAGTTTCGGCCGATTCAGACGGGCTCCCGGTGTATTTTCCGTTCGGCTGACTGCGATGATCGTCCGACGCCTGCAAAATTCGAACGAACGACTGGCAGAAGGTTAAATACGAACCGGGGACCAATATTATAGTATATAAATGGGCTTTGAGATCGATTCGATAGACGAGCAGATCCTGTATTTCCTCTCGCAGGAAGCCAGACACACGTCTGCCCCGTCGATTGCTGAAAAGGTCGACGTGTCGGCGCCGACCGTGCGGAATCGGATCCGGCGACTGGAGGAGGAAGGCGTCATCCGCGGCTACCACGCCGACATCGATTACCAGCAGGTCGAGGGTCGGTTGCGGAACCACTACAGCTGTAGCACGGGGAACCGCGATCGGGAGGAGATGGCACAGCGCGTCCTCGACGTTCCCGGCGTGATCGCCGTTCGGGAGATCATGTCCGGGAAGGAGGATCTGCGGATAACGGCCATCGGCACGGACACCGACGACCTCACCCGGATCGCGCAGGACATCTCCTCGCTGGGCATCGCGATCGACGACGAGGACCTCGTTCACCGGGAGTATTACCGGCCGTACGCACCGTTCGGGCCACGAGACGAGGAACTCGTTTCGCCGGTGACCGGCGTCGCTGGTCTCGCCGGCGACGCGGACGTGGTCGAGGTGATCGTCAAGGAGGCGGCCCCTATCGCCGGCAAGACCCTCCAGGAGGCCAACGAGGAGGGACTGCTCACCTCCGATACGCTGGTCGTCCGCATCAGCCGTGACGAGGAGACCGTCACGCCGACCGGCGACACCGAAATCCGAGAGGGCGACTTCGTGACGATCAATTCGCGGTCCGGCATTTCCGAAGAGACGCTGGAAGCGTTCACCGGGCAGTAGTCACCGCAGGCAGGGCTCGTCTGTCGATGCACAGCCTTCGCCCGCTGGCTCGTCAGCGCTCTTATTGGGTGGCAGTCCGTATGGCTCGTATGACCGAGTCGGAGGACTCCGAGACCGACGTCGCCGGGCCCATCGATGCCGACGATGGCGTCGATACCGCTGGTGGTGTCGATGCCGACGATGGCGACTCTGCGTCGCCGGTCGATGCCACCGATTCGACCGAGGCGTCGCGGCCCACTTCGGAGGATCCGTTGCTCATCTACGACGGCGACTGTCCGTACTGTTCCATCGCCGCCGTTGCGCTGAAGCGAATCGAATCGATCGACGCCGTCGACTGGGAGGCGGACGCCGTCGGGCCGTTCCTCGATGCCCAGTTCGACGCTCGGCCCTTCGCGATGCTGCTCGTCGATCCGAACGAGGGCCGCGTGTACGCCGGTCGCTCCGCCGCCGAGGAGCTCGCCGAGCGCGCCGGCACGCCGGGCATCGTCGGCTCGCTGGTTCGGGACAACTACGACGTGATCGCCGAGACGGTCGGGCGGCTCTCGGGCAGGGAGAGCGAGCCGGCGGACGTCCACGACACCTACGAGCTGACCGAGGCGGCCCGCGAGCGGCTCCCCGCGCTCCGGGCTGCGGCGACCGAGGGCCCGGCGGACGTGGTCGACGCAAGCGATCCAGTTGACGCGAACACATGACGGGCGACGGTGGCACGTACACGCTGATCGTCACGCTTCGGGAGCCCGTCAGCCTCGTCGTCGGTGCGCTCGGCGAGGTTACGTTGCCCGCGGGCGCCTACGCCTACACCGGGAGCGCGCTCGGCTCGGGTGGGTTCGCACGCCTCGACCGCCATCGACGGCTCGCCGCCGGCGACAGCGACACCCGACACTGGCACGTCGACTACCTGCTCGGACACCCGGCAGCGACGCTGTTCGACGTGATCACGTCCCCTGGCCGAGACGTCGAATGCGCGGTCGCCGAGCGACTCGGCCACGGACCGATACCGGGGTTCGGCGCGTCCGACTGCGACTGTGAGTCACATCTCGCACATCAATATTCGCCATCAGAGCTCGCGGCTGCGGCGCGCTCAGCCCACGACGTGGTCTGATCTCGAAGCATTTCTCGGGGGGCTGATCTCGCAAGCGCTTCCCGCGGTCTGCCTTCACGACCGGTTCTGGAGGCACAGCTGAAGTGCTCTACCTGCTGATCTGGGTGAACACGCTGGTGGTGAAACGAAAGAGTGCCGCGAACGGCCCAACTGGGCCGGCACGCGGTGAAAGAGCGCGACGAGGCCGTCCGGGCAAGGCGGCCGCGCCGCGGGGGGACACGGCAATCCGGGCAGATCGGCGTGTCCGTTGGGATCGGTCCGGGCAGGGCCGATCCGGGAGATCCAACGAGTCCGGGCAGAGTCGTCGGATCGAGGCAAGCCAACCGGGCAGATCGGCTCACCGAGTTGCCGGCGTTTGAGGCACCCCGGCATGTGTAAGCAGGGACTCCTCTTATAAAAAAGTTTACTGAACTGCCGTAATCGACCGACGGGATGATCCGCTGCACGGAGTGGCGTCTCGGTCGGTCGATCCGGAGCCCGTCTGCCCGAATCGGCGACCAGCTACCCGCTACAGGTCGTATCGCTCCATCACGTCCTCCAGCTGCTCCCGACGGCCCGCCGCGGCCTCCTCCTTCAGCGCCGCCTCCTCCGGCGTCGGGGTTTCGACCGAGGGTACCTCCGTGGGAGAACCGCCCTCGTCGAGCGCAACGAAGGTGAAGTAGGAGGTCGTCGTCTGGCGTTCCTCACCGGTGCGCGGGTTCTCCGCGTGGACGTCGACCTTGACGTCGACGCTCGTGCGCCCGGTGTTGAACACGTACGCTTCGATGATCGCGACTTCACCGACCTCGATCGGTGAGATGAAATCGACGTGGTCCATCGACGCCGTGACGACCTGGCGGTTCGCGAATCGCATCCCGGCGATGGCCCCGGCGATGTCCATCCAGTGTAACACCGCACCCCCCAGTGCTCGCCCGAGGTTGTTGGTGTCGTTCGGGAGCAGCATCTCCGTCATCTCGGTGTGCGACTCGGCCAGCGTCGAGGAGTCGGTCATATCGATCGATCCGGCCGCCGGTGCAAGAAGCTGTTCGGTTCTCGTCGCCTCTGCGGCTCGATCACAGGGTCCTCACTCGGCGGCGTCTCCACTCTCCTCGTGGTCGTCGTCCGCGGACTCGTTCGCGTCGTCGCCACCCTCTTCGGAGCTCTCGTCGGGTGCTTCGTCGGATTGCTCATCGGATGGCTCACTGGCTGGCTCGTCGGCTTCGCCCCCGGTGACGTCCGTGACGTCCGTGACGTCCTCTTCGGCCGGTTCTCCGGGTCCTGATTCGACCCTGGAGCCGACGCCTTCGAGGTTTTCCACCCCATCCTCGCCCCGTGGCCCGGCCACGTCGAAGCCGACGGTCTCCGGCGGTTGCCCGGCCTCCTCGACCACCTCGTCGGTGACGACGATCGGGCAGTCGACGCGCGCAGCCAGCGCGAGCGCGTCCGACGGCCGCGCGTCGAAGACGAACCGCTGGGGTCGTCCCTCGTCGTAGCGCTCGACGTCGACTTTCGCGTAGAAGGTGCCGTCGATCAGGTCGTCGATCCGCACCCGGTTCACCGCGCCACCGAACTCCGTGAGCAGTTCCAGGAGGAGGTCGTGCGCGAGCGGGCGCTCGAACGGCTCGCCTTCCAGGGCCATCCCGATCGACTGGGCCTGGTCCGGAGAGACGAAGATCGGCAGGCACTCCTCACGGACTGCCAGTATCACGGCCGGGACGGTCTCGCCACCGGGGCCGGTTCCGGTGCCGATGGCGACCACGTCGGCGTCGTGTTCCATACGTCGTAATCGGTCGCCCACTATGAAAGGCTGTCCTCGCCAGCGACGGGGCTCCGACGTGAATACGCTCGCCCGATATCACGCCATCTGGCGCCAGGCGGACCGGTACCAGTACGCCCAGACGACGGTGAACACGATCGCGGCGCCGAGGAAGAAGACGACGCCGGGCTCCAGTAGGAAAAGCGCGAAGTCGGCAGCGACGTCCGCAACCTGGCCCGCCTCGCTTCCGTAGGCCACCTCGGCGGTCTCGGTCACGTTCGTGGTCGTTGTTTCCTGGACCGTCTCCGTTGCCGTTTCCTCCTGCATGCTCACGGCGTCGGTTTCGGTGGTCTTGGCGGATCCGCTCTCGGTATCCCCACCCGCTCCGCCTCCTCCGTACGTCGGGACGGAGACAGAGAGGAGCCGCTGGGCGGCAAGCGCCGACAATCCGAGGATCCCATAGCCGGTCAGCAACCGCTTCAGGGCGGTTTTCACCCCCGATTCGGTCGTTGAGCTACCGGCGAAGAGGACCAGCGGCTCGTCCGCGGGCGCGTAGACGTCCATCTCGCGGCCCTTTTCGGAATAGGCCGTGTCGACGATTTCGACGAGGTCCGCCTCGCGGAGGTTCCCCAGGTGATACTGGACGTTCTGGAGGGTCGTATCGAGTTCTTCCGCGAGTTCGGAGGTCGTCGAGGGCTGTTCGTGGAGAGCAGTCAGCGCTGCGCGGGCGGTCTCCGAGGACAGCGCGTCGATGAGGTCGTCCGCGTCCTCGTCGTCGACGTCGACGACGCGGGGCTCCCGGTCCTCGAGGGAGACGTCCGGCAGGGAGGGCAGCAGCCGGGACATACACCGTAACTGCTACGGTGGCATACATATCTATTGGGGTGATTCACGTTCGACCGACGGTCGTCTGCCCGCGATCCTGCGTGTCAATAGATTGCACCCGAACGCACAAACCCTATACAGCGCGGTCCAGTAGCTGCCCCTAATGAGTGAGCCGCCGGACGCGCCCGCGGGGCCGTCAGCCGCGAGCGTCGATGCGAGCCCCGACCCCGAGTCCACGGAGGGGTCGGTCAACGTCGTCGGCACCGCCCACGTCTCCGCCGACAGCGTCGACGAGGTCGAAGAGACCATCGAACGGGAGCGCCCGGACGTCGTCGCCGTCGAGCTCGACGAGGGCCGCTACCGACAGCTGCAGGGGGAGGAGCCGGAGAACCTCGACGCTGGGGACCTGCTGAAGGGGAACACCGTCTTCCAGTTCCTCGCGTACTGGATGCTGTCGTACGTTCAGACGAAGCTCGGCGACCAGTTCGACATCGAACCGGGCGCCGACATGCTGGCCGCCGTCGAGTCCGCGGAATCGCTCGGGCTCGACGTCGCGCTCGTCGACCGCGACATCCAGACGACGATCCAGCGCTTCTGGGCCCGGATGACCATCCCGGAGAAGCTTCGGATGATGGGGGGGCTCGCCTTCGGCGTCACGGACTCCCGCGTCGTCGGTATCGTCGCCGGACTCGTCGTCGGGATCCTGCTCGGCCCCGCCATCGGGCTCTTCGGCGGGACCCTCGGGATCACCGACGCGCTCCTGACGCAGGTGACCGGGGGCGTCCTCCTCGGCGGGCTGGTCACGTACGGCACGGAGAAGCTCGCGACCGTGCTCGACCCGGAAACCCGCCTGTTCACCGCCCTCGGCGCGGGCCTCGCTACCGCGAGCGCCGCGGCGATTACGGGCGTACTCGACGGCCTCGTCTCGGCCTACCTCGGCACGTTCGCCATCCGGACGATCGGTAGTCTCGGAATCGGCATCGGCGGTGGGCTGACCGCGGGCCTCTTCGCAGCCGGCGCAATTGCGCTATTCGGGACCTCGGAGCCTGCGGCGGAAGCCGGCATCGATGAACTCGAGATGGAAGACCTGACCGACGCCGACGTCGTCACGATGATGATGGAGGAGTTCCGCCAGTTCTCCCCGGGCGGCGCCGAGGCGCTCATCGACGAGCGCGACGCGTTCATCGCGCACAAGCTCGTCGCCCTCCGGAACCAGGGACTCGACGTCGTCGCCGTCGTCGGTGCCGGCCATCGGGAAGGCATCGAGAGCTACCTCGCGAACCCAGAGACACTCCCCCCGATGGAGAGCCTCCTCGGCCAGGAATCAGGACGCGGCATCCCGTGGGGGAAGATCTTCGGCTACGGCGTCACCGTCGCCTTCTTCGCCTTCTTCATCCTGCTGGCGATGGCGGGCGTCCAGAACGGGTTCCTGCTCCGCGTCTTCGCCGCCTGGTTCCTGATTAACGGGGTCTTCGCGTTCGGCTTCGCGAAGCTGGTGGGCGCCCGCTGGACCTCGGCCGGTGTGGGCGGCGCCGTCGCCTGGATGACCTCGATCAATCCGATGTTAGCTCCCGGCTGGTTCGCGGGGTGGGTAGAGCTGCGGCACCTCACTGTCAACGTCGGCGACATCTCGACGCTCAACGAGCTGCTCTCGGACGAGACGAAGCCCGTCTCGGAGATCGTCTCCGAGATGTTCGAGGTGCCGCTGTTCAAGCTCATCATGGTCGTCGCGATGACGAACATGGGTAGCATGGTCGCCAGCTTCCTCTTCGCCGTCTACCTGCTCCCGCTGCTGTTCGGCACCGAGCTCGGAGGGATCGACGGGGTCTCCCGGCTCATGCTGGAGGGCGCCCGAAACAGCGCGGACCTGATCTGGCACACGGTGGTCGGTCGATAACCATGAGCGGACAGTTCTCCACGCTGCGACTCGGTGACCTTCAGTTCAGCGACCGTGAGCTGCAGGACCTCGCCATTTCGTGGCTCGCGCTCGGCGTCGCCTTCGCCATCTTCTTTGCGGGTGGGGCGGGCGCAGTCCAGCAGTTGCTATCGGCGACGGGCGTCGTGCTGCTGCTCGTGAGCCTCTTGACGGCGGGCGTCGGATTCCTGCTGCACGAGGTCGCCCACAAGGTGGTCGCGGTCAGGTTCGGTCAGATCGCCGAGTTCCGTGCGGATCACAGCATGCTGTTCCTAGCGATCATGTCCGCGCTGCTCGGCTTCATCTTCGCCGCGCCGGGTGCGGTCCATCACCGCGGCCGAGTGACGGAGCGGGAACACGGACTGATCGCGCTCGCCGGGCCCGTGACGAACGTCGCGCTCGGGCTCGTCTTCGCGCCGATCTTCTTCGTCGGGAGCGTTGCCTCGTCCGATCTACTGCTCCTGATCGGCGCGCGGGGCATCGCTGTGAACCTGTTCCTCGCCGCGTTCAACATGATCCCGTACGGGGCGCTCGACGGGAAGACGATCGTCGGCTGGAGCAAGCCAGTGTGGGCGCTGACGTTCGTCGTCTCCGTCCTGGCGACGGTCGGCTTCTTCGTCTCCGGCGCCGGGTCGCTGGCGCTCTGATTCCCACCGGAAACGTTCCCGGACCGGGAGTTGGGAGATCCGACCCAGTGGCAACGCTTCCGCCCGGAGCGGGCACAAGCGGAGGGCTTTTGCCCCGGCGCGTCGCCTCTTTCACCATGACCGAGGGCGAGGACGACGGGCTCACCTACGCCGAGTCCGGCGTCGACATCGACGCGAGCGAGGCAGCCACGGCGGCGCTCATCGGCGCTGTTGGCGAATCGGCGGGTGACTACGCGGGCCTGCTGGACATCGGCGACCGATACCTGGCGCTGGCGACGGACGGCGTCGGTACCAAGCTCCTCGTCGCGGAGGCGCTCGAGGACTACTCAACGATCGGCATCGACTGTATCGCGATGAACGTCAACGACCTCGTCGCTGCCGGGGTTCGTCCCGTCGCATTCGTCGATTATCTCGCCGTCGACGAGCCGGACGAAACCTTCGCCGAGCAGGTCGGCGAGGGGCTCGCCCGGGGCGCAGAACTCGCTGACATGGAGCTCATCGGCGGCGAAACGGCCGTGATGCCCGAGGTGGTCAAGGGACTGGACCTGGCCGGCACCTGCGCGGGCCTGGCCCGGAAGAAGGCCGTCTTCGAGGGCGCCGCAGAGCCCGGGGACGCGCTCGTGGGCTGGGAGTCCTCCGGGATCCACTCGAACGGGCTGACGCTGGCTCGCGAGGCGACGACGCAGGACCACGCGTACACGGACCCCTGTCCGTTCGAGGGATACGAGACCATCGGCGAGGCGCTGCTGGAGCCGACCCGGATCTACACCGACCTGCTCGACCCCATGCGCGAACACGACGTGCGCGCGGCGGCCCACATCACCGGTGGCGGCTGGGGCAACCTCGAACGGCTCGGGGATCACCGCTACGTCGTCGACGACCCCTACGACCCCCAGCCCGTCTTCGAGTTCGTCCAGTCCGAGGGCAACGTCTCGGACGAGGAGATGCACCGTACGTTCAACATGGGTACCGGCTTCGTCGCCGCCGTCGACCCGGGCCAGGCGGACTCGCTGGCGACGGCGACGGACGGCCGCGTCATCGGCCGCGTCGAGGAGGGTGAGGGCGTCGCGATCCGTGGGCTGGAGCTGTAAGCGCGGATCGGCGGAATTCGCTGTTGCTGTCGGTGTGACTGGCGAGCAGGTGGCTGTTCTCCCGATTCACGAAACCGCGCCGGAGCGCCACGCTCCCGCCTCGACCGACGCGGGCGGCTTGTCAGGTCACGTGGGTTCTGCTGCGGAATCGGTGAAAAAGTTCAGGACCGGGGGATGCTGCCTCCCGAAAGCCGGTTCGCTGGAACCCTCAGGAGAGGTGCGCGGCGATGTCCGCTTCCGTGATGATCCCGACCGTTTCGCCGCCGTCGGTCACCATGACGGCCTTGTAGTGGTCCAGGAGGTTTCGGATCTCGTCGACAGTTGCCTCCGGCGCGACCGTCGGGAATGACTCGCTCATCACTTCGCTGACGGGGAGGTCGCTCACGTCGCCGCCGGCCTGTACGACGTCGCTCTGGCTGATCGAGCCGACCGGCACGCCGTTCTGGAGCACCGGCAGCTGTGAGTAGGCCTCACCCTCCATCAGGTCGACTGCGTCGGCGACCGCGTCGTCCGGCGCGACGCTGATGACCGTCTCGTGCATCAGGTCCTCGGCACGGACGACCTCGCCTTTCGCCTCGTCGAGCGCGTTGACGATGCGCCGGAGCGTCGAGAGTCGGGGGTCGACGTCGCCGCCCTCGATGCGGGCGATGAGGGGTTGCGATACGCCGGCGGCGTCCGCCAGGGCGCTCTGGGTGAGGCCGAGCTCGTTGCGGCGCTCACGCAGGTCCTGCGGCGTCGGGAGTTCCATACCGACTAATAACTTGAAGTTATATGAAAAGCTTTCGACGTCGGTACAATTCGCTGAGAAGAGCGGCGCGACCTACGCTTCCGCTTCTTCCTCGTCGGCTTCCGTCTCGATGATCTCGATGACCTCGAGCGGGACGTCGGTCAGCGCGCCGCCGACCTCGCTCTTCGCGATCCGGGAGGCGTGCTCCTCGCTGTCGGCGTTGAAGATCTCGATCTCCAGCAGGAGGCCGACCAGCGCGGTGCCGGCGGAGATGAAAGCGGAGTCGAACGGCTCGCCACAGGCGGGACACCCGGTCGCGCCGACTTCGACCTCGACGTACTGCTTGTCCGTCTCGTTGAGGCGCTTGCCGGCCTCGCTGACGGCGACGCCGATCGCGTCGTCTACGTCGTCTACGTCACGGACCAACCAGGCTGCTTCCATCGCGACCAGATAGTTGCTCATACAGGAACCAGGTGATGCAGGGTTTCGTGCTTTGCGGTTTGCGGGCGGCTACGACACCCGTTGCATGGTACGAGTGGACACGGAGGGGCGAGAGACCGAACTGTGCGAGTGGTCTCGAGCCGTCACTCCGTGCCTTCGCGGTTCTCCCGCGCCCGGAGGCGAGCCAGCCGGACCCGCAGCTCCATCCGGGACGTTCCGCGCACGCGCTGAGTTACGGGGTCGGCCATACCCAGCAGTGAGAGCCGGTCGAGGGTGGGCGGCCAGTCGGGAGCGCCGCGTGCGTCGCGGGCGAACGTCAGCGCGTTCGCGAGCCCCTCGGTTCCACCGGCCTCGTCGGTTCCCCCGGCCCTGTCGGCTCTGCCGGCCCTGCCGGCCCTGTCGGCCCTGCCGCCCCCGCCATCGTTTGCGACCAGATCATCGGCCCGGCTTCGCCCACCGCCGACGAGAAGTCTGTCGCCTGCTGCGAACACGACCCAGAGTGGTGCGACGGCGACGAGCAGCAGCACGCCGGCCGCGGCGAAGACGACCCAGGGAACTTCCCGCTCCTCGCGGTCGCCGGCGCCGAGCATCTGCGGCAGGCGGTCGTCCTCCTCCGGTTCCTCGCGGCGACGGGCCAGCTCCAGCCCGAGCAGCGTCCAGGCTTCCACGAGCAGCGCCGGGGGCAGCAACGCCGTCACCAGCGCCGCGTTGCGCGTTTCGATCCGTGTCAACGCGTGCTCGATCATGGCCTCGCGTGCGTCGGGGTCGAGCTCCTCGATCCGGGTCGGCACGACGACGGTCGTCTCGGAGAGGCTGTCGACGACGGCAATGGTGGCGGCGTCGACGTCGACGAAACGGACTTCTGGCGGCTGGAGATCGCGAGCCGCCGCCCGCTCCCCGATCTGGTCTTCGATAGCCTCGAGCGCTGCGGCGTCCGGGAGCTTCCGGAGCGACCGCCGGACCAGAACTGGGCCGACTGCGTAGGATCCCCCGATTCCGACGACGAGCCCGGTCAGAACGGCAGCAGGGGGCGTCCCCAGCCCGGCCGGCGTCGTTCCCGTCAGCCGGAGTAGTCCAGCGACCGGGAGCGCCACGAGGACGACGGGGATCATCGCCAACAGTCCCGCCGCGGTGACCGCCGACGGCGACGGGCGGGTCGACCTTCCGTCGCGCGGCCTGGATGCGGCGTCGCCTGCGACGGGCTCGGTAGTTCGTTCCGACGACGTCTCATCGTCGCTGTCGGCGTCGACGTCGTTGTTGATGTCGACGTCGCTGTCGGCGTCGACGTCGTTGTTGATGTCGACGTCGCTGTCGGCATCGACGACGTTGTTGGTGGCGACGTCGCTGTCAGTGTCGACGTCGCTGTCCGGTTCGGCGTCAGCATCGGCGTTACCGACTGCTTCAGCGTCGCTACCGACGTCCGCAGTGGCTTCAGTGTCGGCGACTTCGTCG
Source organism: Halopenitus sp. (assembly GCA_042219525.1). Classification (GTDB taxonomy): domain Archaea; phylum Halobacteriota; class Halobacteria; order Halobacteriales; family Haloferacaceae; genus JBDGPU01. Next base: position 6,211 of record JBDGPU010000069.1, on the reverse strand, counting down.
CCCTCGCGTTCGGCTGCCGATCCATCCGCGTCTCCGCTCATGCTCACGGCCTCGAATCTTGGCCACAAGAGTCTGCCGACCGGCGCCGACAGCTGTCGCGTGCTATCGACCGCCGCCGACCGCTGTGACACGCTATCGACCGCCGTCGACGATGGCTGTCCGGCTGCGTTCCACCATCCGGAGCTTTTAAACGGTTTCCGGGCCGCATTTGACGTAATGGCTTTTGAGGACCTGTTGAACGACCCGGTCATCCAGAAGTACCTGCACGAGCTGGTCGGTCCGACAGGGATGCCGGTGGCGGCGGCGCCGCCGGACGGTGAAGTTACCGACGAGGAGCTGGCCGAGGAGCTCGGCTTAGAGCTCAACGACGTCCGTCGGGCGCTGTTCATCCTGTACGAGAACGACCTCGCGGAGTACCGACGCGTCCGCGACGAGGACTCCGGATGGCTCACCTATCTCTGGACGTTCCACTACGAGAACATTCCCGAAAACCTCGAGGAGGAGATGTACCGCCTCCTCGAAGCACTGGAGGAGCGCGAGGAGTACGAGCGACAGCACGAGTTCTACCTCTGTGATGTCTGCTCGCTCCGATTCGAATTCGGCGAGGCAATGGAGTACGGCTTCGAATGTCCGGAGTGTAGCTCCCCGCTCGAAGCGATGGAAAACGACCGCCTGCTCGAAGCAGCCGAGCAGCGCGTGGACGAGCTGCGCGACGAACTCAACGTGGACGTGACGAGCTAATGGTTGTTCTTGCTACAAAGTGTTACGTGGAAGGGGACGCGCGAGAGCGCGCGCTCGACGGAATGAACTCGCTTGTCGATAACGACGTCGGCGACCTCCACGTTGAGTGGAACGTCGGCGTCCGCGGCGACGACTTCGTCCAGGTCGACCTCACCGGCGACGACGCCGAGGTCGCCCGCAACGTCCTCATCGAAGAGTGGGGCGAAATCGTCGCCCACGACGAGGGACTCGAGGCCGGCGAGGAGTACGTCGGCACGCTCGAAGGCTGGGGTGACGCCGGCTTCACGCTCGACGCGGGCGACGAAGTCACCATTGCCGCCGAGGACATCGACCTCGGCCGCGGCTCCCCCGAACAGATCGTCGAGCGGTTCGGTCTCGTCCAGCACCTGCCCATGCGGTTCGTTCAGGGCGGCGAAACCGAAGACGGCGACCACCAGCCGACGAAGCTCGCCGAGAGCGAAGTCGACCGCCTGTACGACTGGCAGCGCGGGAAGGGTCGCGTCAACGTCAACTCGGCGACGCGCGGTGAAGCGCGAGCGACGGTGAACCGGGCGGGCCACGCCCAGGACATCGTCACCGTCGAACGACTCGGCCTCCTCGAGCAGAGTATCGTCTGCAAGGAGGACACGGACCCGCCGGGCCTGCTGGCGGCTATCGGGGCGTATCTGCCTGCGGAAATGCGGTGTGTCGTCTAGGCGATGAATCGGCGTCACGCCCTCCTGCTCGTCGCGGTCGTCGCACTCGTCGCCAGCGCCGGCTGTCTCGGGTACATCCGTGGCGGCGGCACGATCGACAACTCGACGCTCGATCAGGACCCGAAGACCGACTACGTCTGGGACAGCGACCGCGACGTCTACGTCGACATCGGCGCGGACGCGACGTATCGGGCCGTCTACAACGTCTCCGGCCGTGACAAGCTCGAGCTGTACGCCGAGTCTGGCTACGGCACCAAGGAGCCGCTGGACCTGCGAGCGTTCCGCTACCAGTACGCGAACGGGACCGTCATCAACGGCTCCGAGTTCCGCGCCCGGGGCGGTGAAATCGAGCGGACGACGGACCGGGTCTGGGTCCGTTTCGGCGAGGACCTGGACGACGGCAAGGTCGCGTTCAGCGGCGAGGGCTCGCCCCGGCGGTTCATCCTCCAGACGTACGTCGAGGGCTCGTACGAGGTCGTCCTGCCCGCGGGCTACACGACCAACTTCTGGCTGTTTGGTCACATCTCCCCCCGTGGCTACGAGGTGACGACAGAGGACGGTCGCCAGCACATCGTCTGGGAGGAGGTGACGTCCGAGGCCGTGCTCGTCCAGGCGTACCGCGAGCGCGACTTCTGGATCTTCGTCGGCATCGCCATCGTCGCCACCGGCATCGCGGTCGGCGGGCTCCTCTACTTCCGTCGGCAGCTCACGGAACTCCGGGCGCGCCGGCAGTCGCTCGGCCTCGACGTCGAGGAGGAGTACGACGAGCACGAAGACGACCGGGATGGCCCGCCGCCGGGTCGTCCGTAACCCGGCGATAGACCGCGACCTGGTTGCGGCCCTTTTTCATCGTTTTCCGTCTTCGGCAGCGCCCGCAGTCCCGACGGTGTTTTGGGCTCGCCCGCCCTTCGACTGGACATGCAAGTCGCGATCGTCACCGTCGGGGACGAGATCCTGACCGGTGACACCGAGAACACGAACGCGACGTGGCTCTGCGGCCAGCTCGACGACCGCGGCGTCGACGTCCGGCGCGTGACCACGATCCCGGACGACGTCGCCGACATCGCCAAAGTGGTCAACGAGTATCACGCCGCCTACGACGCCGTCATCGTCACCGGCGGGCTCGGCCCGACCCACGACGACCGCACGCTGGAGGGCGTCGCCGCCGCGTTCGGCCGCGACGTGGAACCGAGCGAGGAGGCCCGCGCCTGGCTCAACGAGGGCGACGGCTACAGTGCCGAGGACCTCACGGAGGGTACCACGCACCTCCCGGCCGGGGCCCGGATGCTCCCGAACGAGGTCGGCGTCGCGCCCGGCGCCGTCGTCGAGTCGGTGTACGTCCTCCCCGGCGTCCCCTCGGAGATGAAGCGGATGTTCGAGCGCGTCGCCGACGAGTTCTCGGGCGAGCAGACGTACACGACGACCGTCGAGGCCGACGAGCCGGAAAGCCACCTCATCGACCGCCTCGCCGACCTCCGGACGGAGTTCGACGTGTCCGTTGGCTCCTACCCGGGCCAGACTGTCAAGATCAAGATCACCGCGACCGACGAGTCGGAGGCCGAACGCGCGGCTGCGTGGCTCAGGGACCGAGTCGAAACCCCAGCGTAAGGGGTGGAAAACGAGCCGATGAACCGCGGTATATCCGGACCAAGAGCCCCGCGACGTTATCGGTAGATCTGCGCGAGCCACGCCGCGGTGATGAGGAGGCTAACGAGCAGGACGACGCCGGCCGTTTCCGGGATCGCGAGCGGTTCGGGCTGAGTTGCGCTCTCGAGCATACGCGACCGTTGCGGCGGCCCCTGCTTAAGTATTGATTGTCCGGGTGCCGTGGTGGGCCCGGCGTTCGTGGGTTTCTCCCAGCACGTCTCGTCGACGTCCGCTCCGCGTCCGGATTCACCGGAAACGTGGTGTGGGCCAGTCCGAGCAGACGCTTATCCGAGGATGGGTCGACGCAGCTTTCCACGTCGGCACCGCCAGCAACGTGTTTCGTTGAATGTTAGCAGTCACCAAACATATTTGCGGACCGACTGCGTAGATTCGACTGGCCATGATGCGGGAGGATCCCACTGGCCAGGAAGAGGAGTGGGACCTCGCTGACGAGGCCGATCAGCAACTCGAGCTGTTCGACGAAGTCGGGGAACAGCGTCGCTGACCAACCTGTCTCGTTCGTTTTTCGGCCGCTTCCGCCCCGAGCGGCGGGCGGCGCGCGTCTCATCCTTTTTAAGTGGCTCTGCGGGTACATGTGTGTATGTACGTCGGCGTCGTCGTGAACCCCATCGCGGGGATGGGTGGTCGGGTCGGCCTCAAGGGGACCGACGGGAAGCTCCCGGAGGCGCGCGAGCGCGGGGCGGAGCCGCGATCGCCCCCGCGAGCACGACGCATGCTCACGCGACTGCACGCCATCGCGCCTGAGACGACCGTCGCGACGATCGCCGACCCGATGGGCGAAACGATCGTTCGCGAGGTCGGCTTCGACCCCGAGGTCGTGGCCGAGCCGGCGGAGCCGTTCGAATCGCCGCCCGTGGCCGACGTCGAATACGCGGAAGCCGAGACGACGGCGGCCGACACGCGGCGAGCGGTGACGGCGTTCCGCGAGGCCGACGTCGACCTCGTGCTCTTCGTCGGTGGCGACGGGACGGCTTCGGACGTGGCGGAGGCGCTTTCCGACTCCGAGATTCCGATGCTCGGGGTCCCAGCCGGCGTCAAGGTGTACTCCTCGGTCTTCGCCGTGTCGCCGGAGGACGCCGCGGAGGTCGCGACCAGCTACGAGCGCACGGAGCGACGCGAAGTGATGGACATCGAAGAGGACGCCTATCGCGAGGGCGAGGTCCATCCCGAGCTGCGGGCGGTGGCGCGCGTGCCCGTCGGGGCCGACCTCCAGTCCTCGAAGCAGACCGGTGGTGGTACCGTCGAGGCGCTCGCTGAGGGCTTCGCGGCCGACGTCGACCCCGGTGTCACCTACGTCCTCGGGCCGGGGTCGACCGTCGGCACGATCAAGGACGAACTCGGCTTCGACCCCTCGCCCATCGGCGTCGACGTCTGGCGCGACGGCGAGGTGCTCGTGAAGGACGCGACCGAACAGCAGATCCTCGACGCGCTCGGCGCCGACAACGAAATCGTCGTCTCGCCCATCGGCGGCCAGGGGTTCGTGTTCGGTCGCGGGAATCCCCAGCTCTCGCCGGCCGTCATCCGTGAGTGCGACGTGACCGTCGTCGCCTCCCGGACGAAACTGGACGACATCCGCGTCCTCCGCGTCGACACCGACGACCCCGAACTCGACGAGGAGCTTCGCGGCTGGGTCAAAGTGCGGGTCGGCAAGTTCGAGACGCGAATGATGAAGATCGTGTGAGTCGGGGGGCGGCCTGGCGGTCACCTCGACCGCCGGCAGGTGACCGCCGACAGCGTCACCGCCCGCAAGTGACCGCCGACAGCGTCACCGCCCGCAAGTGACCGCCGACAGCGTCACCGCCCGCAAGTGACCGCCGGTAATCTACCAGCCAGCAACGCTTGACGAACGTCGACTGCAGCCGCATTCCCTTTGATATTTGTCCACGTGTATAATGCACATAGGAATAGGGTTAAGGTCAATGACCCTTTATACGTCGTATGGAAACTCGGAAGGTTCAGCGGCTCGGGCCGTCGACGCTTGCGATGACGTTGCCGGCTGAATGGGCCTCGGAACACGCGGTGGAGAAGGGCGACGAGGTGTCGCTCCGGATGGGCGGGAAGGGGACCCTCACCGTGCTGCCGGAATCGGCCAGCACCGAGGAATCGGAGGCCACGATCTACGCTGACGAACTCAGCGCCGACGCGCTGGAGCGAGCGGTCGTCGCTCAGTACGTCCTCGGTCGTCGCGTGATCCACGTCGAGAGCGACGGCGCCCTGAGCAGCAATCACATCAACGCCGTCTACCGCGCGGAAACGCAGCTGATGGGTCTCGGCGTCGTGGAGGAGACCCCCGAGAGCATCGCCATTCGCTGTTCGGTCGACCCGGAGGACTTCACCCTCGACAACCTCATCGAACGACTGGAGAACACCGGGTCGACGATGCGTGGCGAGGGCGTCAAGGCGCTCGCCCACGGCAACACGGACCTCGCCCAGCGCGCCCTGAACCGGGAGCGACAGGCGAACAAGATCTTCGTCCTGATGCTCCGGCTCATCTTCACGGCCTACCAGAACCCGAACCTCGCACGCGCTGTCGGCCTCGAGGAGGGCTTCCCGCTCATCGGCTACCGCTCCGTGGCGAAGAACCTGGAGCTCACCGCCGACAACGCCGAGGACATCGCTGAAATCGTGATGGAAACCGAGGACCACTCGCTCGACGTCGACCAGTCCACGATGCGTCGCATCCGCGAGTTCACGGACCAGGTCGACGAGTTGACAGACCTCGCGGTCCAGTCCGTCGTCGACCGCGATTACGACCTCACGGTCGAATGTCGGCAGCTGTTCACCGACATCGAGGACAAGCAAACGGAGATCCTCGAGGACCTCCCGGAGATGGACAACGACGCGCTGCTGCGCGTTCGCGAAGTCCTGGTCAGCCTCCAGCACACGGCCGAATACTCGATGCGGAACGCCGAGATCGCCGCCAACCTCGCCCTCAACGAGGAGTCGGCCCACGTCGACATCGTCTAAGGACGATATGGGTGGTCGAACGGACGTCTCCCGTCTTTGTCGTCACTCTACCGATAGTAAACACGGCAAAAGAGCGCTACTGCTTTTTACAGGCGGTCGAGGCGAATGCCACGGGGCTTGACCCCGGGGTTGAAGCCGAC